>NZ_WOYQ01000035.1:5453-38311 GCF_011620665.1 Microbacterium sp. | reverse complement strand
TTCCCGTAACCCGACCGAAATCGCAACTCAGCTAGCCTGGAAGTGTGACGGCCCCTCGCGTTCTGCTTCTCGGGCTGAACTTTCCCCCCGAGAAGACGGGAATCTCGCCGTACACCGGGGCGATGGCCCGAGGCTTGGCTCGCTTGGGCTACGTTACCCGCGTGTTGACGACTCACCCCCATTATCCAGACTGGAAGGTTCAGTCGGGTTACGGGGAGTGGTCGCGCAGCGAACAAATCGCCGGGGTCGCCGTCACACGTCTCAAGCACTACGTGCCGACCCAGCCCAGGGGTGTGCGACGCGCACTGTCGGAGGCGTCGTTCGGCGCCCGCGCGGCGGCGCACCGGTGGGGCGGGCCCGACGCGATCGTCGTCGTCTCCCCCGCGCTGATCTCGTCGGTGCTCGTTGCCATGCGCGCCAAGCTGACACATCGAAAGACGCCGCTCGTCGTGTGGGTGCAAGACCTCTACACGCTGGGCATGGTCGAGACCGGCCAATCCGGCGCCCTCCCGGTGCGCGTGATCGCGGCGCTCGAGGGATGGCTGCTGCGCAGTGCCGATCGCGTCGTCGTGATCCACGATCGCTTCGCGGAGCGCGTCGCCGAAGACTTCGGTGTGCCGTGCGATCGCATCGAGGTGGTGCGCAACTGGACGCACCTGCCGCCGGCACCCGAGGTCGATGTCGTGTCTGCCCGCGAGAGGCTCGGATGGACCCCCGCCGAGACGGTCGTCCTTCACGCCGGGAACATGGGCGTCAAGCAGGGCCTCCACAACGTGATCGAAGCCGCGAGGGTGGCCTCTGACCGCGAACTTCCGGTGCGCTTCGTTCTGCTCGGCCACGGTTCCGAGCGTGACCGTCTCAAGGAGCTCGGCCAGGGCCTGCCGACGCTCGAGTTTCTCTCACCCCTCAACGACGCAGACTTCTCGGCGGCGCTGGCGAGCGCCGACTGCCTGCTCGTGAACGAGCTGCCCGGCGTCTCAGAGATGGCCGTGCCGAGCAAACTCACCTCGTACTTTTCGGCGGGGCGGCCGGTGGTCGCCGCGACAGACATCAGGGGAATCACAGCTGAAGAGATCCGCGCGGCGGACGCGGGCATCGTTGTACGGGCCGGCGACCCCGAGGCACTGCTCGACGCCATCCGCGGCCTCGCGGCCGACCCGGGCCACGCCGAACACCTCGGCAAGAACGGCCGACTGTACCGAGAGTCCGTGCTCGACGAACAGATGGCGATCAAGAGATTCTCAGAGATGCTGATGCGACTGATCACAGCGGACGATCACAGGACCAGTAGCGTAGACATCACGCTCGATCCGACAAGCACACCCTGAACGGAGCAGGCCTTGACCCAGCGCGAACTCCTCACCGGGATCACCCGACAAAACGGTTTCTCACTCACGTCGCTCCTGCTGGGTTCCAAGGAGAAAGTCGCATGACCGCCTCGGACGGGCTGAACTACACGCCCGGCGAGCTCGACCGCGGCGCGACGTTCTATGTCGCCGGGCACCGGGGGCTGGTCGGCTCGGCGATCGCACGCAAGCTCGAAGCCTCGGGCTTCGAGAACATCGTCGGCAAGACCTCTGCCGAACTCGATCTCAGAGACCGCGACGATGTCTTCGCCTACATGTCAGAGATCAAGCCGAAGTATGTCGTGCTCGCCGCGGCGAAGGTCGGCGGCATCCTCGCGAACTCGACCTTCCCGGTCGACTTCTTGAGCGACAACGTCCGCGTCCAGGTGAACATGCTCGACGCCGCCCTCGCGAACGACGTCGAGCGCGTCGTTTTTCTCGGGTCGTCGTGCGTCTACCCGAAGTTCGCCGAGCAGCCGATTCGCGAAGACTCGCTGCTCACCGGGCACCTCGAAGAGACGAACGACGCCTACGCGATCGCGAAGATCGCCGGCATTCTGCAGACCCAGGCGGTGAGGCGGCAGTACGGTCTGCCGTGGATCTCGGCCATGCCGACCAACCTCTACGGGCCGAACGACAACTTCTCGCCCCAGGGCTCGCACGTGCTGCCGGCGCTGATCCGCCGCTACGACGAGGCCGCCGCGGGGGGCGCGGACGTGGTCACCAACTGGGGAACGGGCGCGCCGCGGCGCGAGTTCCTTCACTCCGACGACATGGCAGACGCCGTGCTGCACCTCATGGAGCACTACGACGGGCCCGAGCAGGTCAACGTCGGCACCGGCTCAGACGTCACGATCCGCGAGATCGCCGAGACGATCGCCGACGTCGTCGGCTACACCGGCGAGACCGAGTGGGACACCTCGAAGCCCGACGGCACGCCGCAGAAGCTGCTCGACGTGTCGAAGCTCGCCGAGGCCGGCTGGACCTCGAAGATCAGCCTGGCCGAGGGACTCAGCCGCACGGTCGCGTGGTACCGAGAGCACGTGGGAAAACTGCGAGAGTAGGGCACATGGCCTCCCACGCCGCACGACGACGACCTCCACGAACCGCCGCCTTCGCGGTAGCCGTCGGGCTCATCGCCGTGGTCGCCGTGCTCGCGGCCGGGTGGATCGGGGTGCGGGGTGTGCTGGCATACGGCCATCTGAGCGCAGCACAGGGCGCCGCCTCGCTGGTGGGCGCGGACCTGGGAGACCCGGCGGTCGCAGAGAGCGCGATCGCGGGGATCGCTGCCGAGACTTCGGCGGCGCGTGACCTCACGAGCGACCCGGTCTGGCGAGCCGCCGAGTCGCTGCCCTGGGTGGGACCGCAGCTCAAGGCGGTGTCGACGGTCGCGGCCTCCGTCGATCTCGTGGCCACCACGGCACTCTCCCCGCTCTCGGAACTTGCGGGGTCGTTCGCCGCCGACGCGTTGCTGCCGGTGGGTGGGCGCATCGATCTGGCCACGCTCTCGTCCCTGCAGGGTGCGGCGGCCACAGGCGCCGAAGGCGTGGCGTCGGCGAAAGCTCAGCTCGACGGGCTCGACCGCACGGCGCTGCTCGGGCCGATCGACCGCGCCGTCGACGAAGTGGCCGGCCTGCTCGCCGGCGCCGACGGCGTGGTGCGCGCGGCCACGCTGCTGCCGGCGATGCTGGGCGCCGAGGGCCCGCGCGACTACCTGGTGCTCTTTCAGAACAACGCCGAGTGGCGCTCGCTCGGCGGCATCGCCGGTGCGGTCGCCCTCTTGCGCACCGATGGCGGAGCGGTCTCGCTGGCCACGCCGGAGTCGGCGAGCGGGTTTCCGGGGTACGACCCGTCGGTGTTGCCGCTCGGCGACGAGATCACCGGAATCTACACGGAACGGCCCGGCCGATGGATGCACAACGTCACGCAGGTGCCCGACTTCACCGTGTCGGCGACCCTCGCGCGCGAGATGTGGGCGCGCACACACGACGGCCAGCAGGTCGACGGGGTGATCGCGCTCGACCCAGTCTCGCTGTCGTACATGCTGCGCGCGACCGGGCCGGTGGCGCTGCCGACCGGTGACGTGCTGACGAGCGAGAACGCGGTGTCACTTCTGCTCAACGAGGTGTATGTCCGCTACTCCGGCCCGGCTGAGCAGGACGAGTTCTTCGCGTCGGCCACGGCCGAGGTCTTCGACGCGCTGGTGAGCGGCGACGTCGACCCCGCCGGCCTCGTGAGCGCGCTCACTCAGATGGGCGCCGAGCGCCGGCTGCTGATCTGGAGCGCGCACGATGACGAGCAGGCTCTGCTCGCCGAAACGACGCTCGCGGGCGGGCTGCCGGTGACCGACGACGAGACGGCACGGTTCGGAGTGTTCCTCAACGACGGCACCGGCTCGAAGATGGACTTCTACGCGACAGCGGCGAGCGACGTCGCCTGGACCGCGTGCGCGGCGACGTCCGCGGGTGTGACCGGCACCGCGCAGCTGACCGTGACGGTGGCGAACAACGCCCCGGCCGACGCGGCGACGAGCCTGCCCACGTACATCACGGGTGGCGGAAAACTCGGGGTGCCCCCCGGCAACGCGAAGACCGTCGCCTACCTGTACCTGCCCACCGGGTTCGAACTCGCGAGCGCGTCGATGGACGACGACAGCGGGTTCGGCGGGGGCACTCATGACGGCCGGCGGGTGGTCAGCTTCGAGGTCGAGCTCGCACCCGGCCAGTCGGCCACCGCGACGGTGCGGGCTGAGGCCGTGTCGCCGGGGGCCGGCAGGCTCGAGGTCGTGCAGACTCCGGGCATCCAGACAGCCGAGCTGCCGGCCGCTTCGTGCCGATAGCCGGGTCGCGGTTATACTCGCCGTCGGAGAGGATGGTCAGTGAAGTCGCAGGTTCCGTGGCGCGCGCGCTTGCACCGCCGCATCCTGATCACCGACCTTCTCGTGCTCGTGGGCGTCGTCTACGGCACCCAGATCGCGTGGTTCGGGTTCGGCAACGTCGCTGTCTCGATCCGCGCTGACTCGCGGCTCTCCGAACCCTCGTACTGGGTGTTCTCGTTCGCGCTCGTGCTCACCTGGATGTGGGCGCTCAGCCTGATCGACTCGCGCAGCGAACGCGTGATCGGCAGCGGAAGCATCGAGTACATCCGCATCGTCGCCGCGAGCGTTCGCCTCTTCGGCATCATCGCGATCTTCGCGTTTCTGCTGAGGGTCGACGTCGCCCGCGGATTCCTCGTGATCAGCCTTCCGCTCGGCGTGCTGCTCCTGATCTTCGAGCGCTGGCTGTGGCGCCAGTGGCTCGTCCGGAAGCGGCGCTCGGGCGAGTACTCGGCTCACGTCCTCCTGGTCGGCTCGGAGCCGACCGTCGCTCATCTCGCTCGCGAGCTGCAGCGCGCACCGAGCGCGGGCTACCGCGTGGTGGGGGCGTGTGTGCCGGCGGGCGCGGCCGCGTCGACGATCGCCGGCACCGGCATCCCGATCGTGGGCACCCTCAGCACGATCGACCAGGCGATCATCGCGAGCGGCGCCGACACCGTCGCCGTGACCGGCAGCGACGAGCTGCCGCCCAACAAGATCAAGCAGATCTCGTGGTCGCTCGAGGCCGGCAAACAGCACCTCGTGCTCGCGCCCGGCATCATCGACATCGCAGGCCCCCGCATCCACATGCGGCCCGTCGCCGGACTCCCCCTCATCCACGTCGAGACCCCGCTGTTCAGCGGCGGTCAGCGCGTCGTCAAGCGCACGATGGATCTCGTCGCGTCGGTCGTGGGCATCGTCGTGATCAGCCCGCTGCTGGTGTTCCTCGCGATCACCGTGCGGCTCTCGAGCGACGGCCCCGTCTTCTTCCGCCAGACCCGCGTGGGGCTCGGCGGCGAGGAGTTCTCGATGATCAAGTTCCGCTCGATGGTCGTCAACGCCGAAGACCTGCTCGAGAACCTCGAGCGCGAGCGGCGCGACGCCGGCAACGAAATGCTCTTCAAGATGAGGAACGACCCGCGGGTCACCCCGATCGGCCGCATCATGCGCAGGTTCAGCCTCGACGAGCTCCCCCAGCTGCTCAACGTGATCGGCGGCTCGATGTCCCTCGTCGGGCCACGGCCGCCGCTGCCCTCGGAGGTCGCCCGCTACGCCGACCACGTGCATCGCCGGTTCCTCGTGAAACCCGGCATCACGGGCCTCTGGCAGGTCAGCGGCCGGTCGACGCTGTCGTGGGAAGAGTCGGTGCGCCTCGACCTCTCGTACGTCGAGAACTGGTCGCTCGTGGGCGACGCCGCCATCATCCTCAAGACCGCGAAGGCAGCGCTCATGCCGGGAGAAACCGCGGCGTGAGCCGGCCGGGTGCATCACCCCCGCGTCAGGGAAGGCAGAGCATCCATTCGTCGAGAGCGACGGCCCGGCCCTCGCACGCGGGCGCGTTCCCGGCGGGAGCGAGCGTGGGCACCCCGGTCAGCTGCGTGCCGTCGGTCATGCCGACGTGCATGCCGGCCAGGACCCCGATGCTGACGCCCGAGCCCCAGGGCGTCGCGATCCACGGCGAATCGGTCGCGTCGCGCACATCGGCGGCGACCTCGCGCTGGGCGGTCAGCGTCTGCGCCGTCGGCGAGAGCGCCGACGCCACGTGAAGCGACAGCTGCAGCGAGATCAGCAGCGCGAGCACCGTGCCGACGGCAGCGCCCACGAGCCGCGAGGCGCGAGGTGACTCGCCGGCGCGGCACCAGCGGACCGCCAGGACGACACCGGCTACGAGAAGCGGCGTGAACGCGAACACCCCCGGTGCCGGATGCCGCACCCACAGCGGCGTGTGGCTCGCGAACGCCCACCACGTGACGAACGTGGTGAGCCCGACCGCGCCCACCACGAGCTGCGACGCGATCGTGCCGCTGGGCGCGAGTCCCGCGCGGCGGGCGTACACGCGGAACGCGCGCCGGTTCTGCCACGCGTTCCGCGCAGCCCACAGCGTGAAGCCCGCGAGCACGACGACCAGCGCGATCATGAGCGGCGGCGGAACGAACCACGAGTCTGCGAGCACAAGGATCTTCTCGACCGGTGAGGTGCCCTGATAGGCCTGGCCGCCCGTGATGAGGAAGGAGCCCATCGACCTCACGCGCAGCGCGTAGGCGGGCATGCCCATCGTCACGAGCGCGACCAGCTCGAACAGGGCCGTGGGCGCGATCGCCGCGGCGGCCGCGACGGCGACGCGGCGGATGCGCCGGCGAAGCGGGCCCGAGCCGAGGAGGAGCACGGCGAGCACGAGCGCCGGCGCAGCGAGGAGCGAGATCGTCTTCGCCTGCACGGCAAGGCCCAGCAGCAGACCGGCGAGCCAGGGCCTCCGGCGCACGGCGATCGCCGCCCAGAGCAGCAGCGCCGCCGCCGGGATCTCGCCGAGCAGATCGCTCGGGCCCTGAATCGGCGAGGGCGGAGCCGACGGGTCGAAAGCCAGCAGAACCGCGACCGCGGCGAGCGCCGCCCATCGTCCTCCGATGCGGCGGCCGGCCACGGCGGCGCCCGCCGCGAGCGCCACGAAGTACCCGTAGGCCACGAGGCGCCCCGCCAGAGCGGGGTCGATCCCGGCCGCGATGAGGGGTGCGACCGGCAGCAGCACGACGGGCCCGGTCGAGATGCGCACGTCGAACGGCATGAGCTGCCCGCCGGAGAGAATGCCGTCGCTCGTGTATCCCAGCCCGCGCACGAGGTTGAGCGGCACGGTCAGGTTGTACGCCTCGTCTTCCCACAGCGGCGCGACCACGATGCTGTGCCACGCGACGACGACGTTGGCGATCACCACGGCTGCCGCCGCGCCCAGGAACAGGATCGTGCGGAGCGCCGGCCGGCGCAGGGCCGAGCGCATCAGCTGTCGCTCCGGCGATGGGCCGCCGGCGCCCGCCTCCACCCCGCCACGCAGACCTCGGCGGATGCCCGCCACACGAACACCACCAGCGCACGCGGGGGCAGGCTCACCCGGCGCGTGCGCTGGCCCCACATCGTTCCGGTGGAGCTCTGTCCTCTTCTGGGCAGGCTGCGCACAGCGACGTAGCGCACCGGCATCCGCCACCGCGCCTCGAGGATCGACAGGTGCACGTGCGGCACCAGCGGGTTCTCGGGAAGGGCTTCGAGAAGCTCGATGAGCGCCTCCCGGGGATACGCGCGGAGCGGCGTGTTCATGTCGGGGATCGCGCGGGGCACGAGCAGGCGCGACCCGAGGCGCAGACTGCCGCTGAGCACCCGCCGGTACCACGGGTCGGTTCGACCGCGGCGCACGCCGTGCACGGCCGCCGCGCCCGTCGTTTCGGCCGCCGACAGCACCCGCGCGATGTCGCTGCCGCGAAACTGCCCGTCGCCATCGACGTGAACGATGAGATCTGCGCCCGACGCGAGACCCAGGCGGTACGCGGCGATCGCCGTGGGTCCATGACCCCGGTTCGCGGGCTGGGTCACGACCTCGACCCGGGCGTCGCCCTGCGCGCGCACGACCCCCGCGGTGTCGTCGGTGGAGCAGTCGTCGGCGACGTGCACGGTGAGAGTGCCGACGAGCGGGCTCACGGCGTCGATGATCTCGGCGATGAACCCCGAAATGCCCTCAGCCTCGTTGTACGCCGGCATGACGACAGCGACATGTCCCGCCACCTACCTACCCTTCCACGCACCCCCGACACGCGGCCGCGCGCACTCCATGTAGCGTAGTGGAGTCATGAGCCCAGCCTTCAATCTGCGCCGCGCGCTGTTCACGGGCGGCCGCTTCCTCGTGGTCGGCGCGATCAGCACGGCGATCGAGATCGCGTGCTTCAACGTTTTCGTCTACGCGTTCGGCTGGGATGTCGTCAGCGCCAAGGTGGCCGCATCGCTCATCGCCCTCATCAACGCGTACTTCGGCAACCGGGAGTGGACGTTCCGCGAGCGGGCGCGACGCTCGCGGATCGCCGAAGTCGCCCTGTTCGTTTCGACCAACGCCCTCACGACGGCGCTCGGCGCGGCCATGGTCTGGGCGGGGGTGGGCCTCGCGGGTTCGCTGCTCGGGTCGGCGCCCGGGCCGCTCCTGGTCAACACGATCAACATGGCGAGCATCGCCATCATCGTGGTGGTGAGATTCGCGCTCTACCACTGGGCGGTCTTCCGTGAGCCCGCGGCGACGACGGTCGACGCCGGCTAGATCACTCCTGGCATCCGGGTGCCATGACGGCCACCGGCGTCTCGCGCACCATCGGGGTCGTCCAGATCTCGATCGGCCCGAACGGACCGTCGCCCCCGGTGAAGGTCATCGCGACGGCGTGCGTCGATGACGGCTGGTTGATCACGTTGATCTTGGCCGCCGGGCGCCCGAGATGAGTGATCTGCGTGAATGCCGTGGGAACGCCGTCGACGGCGACGGCGGTGATCTGGGCGCCGACGGGTCCGTACATCACGACATCCGTGCTGATCACGCCCTTGGGAAAGTAGTTGGCGGTCGATACGTACCAGGGCAGGGAGCGGGCGGCGGCGGGATCGACCGTCGACGACAGACTCATCGTCTGCGTGAACGTCGGCGCGCCGTCGGTCTGGCACACGTCCGTCTCGACGGCGATCGCGGTTCGCATGTAATAGTCCAGTTTGCCCTCGGTGATGTCGTTGACATACGCGCCGAAGAGCGTGGAGGTCTCGTTCGATGCGGGGTAGGCGCCGAGCACTCGAGCGCCGGCGAGAAGCTGCGCCTGCGTCTCATCGGTCGGAGCGTAGAGGATGCGGCCTTCGGCGAGTGCACGCGAAGACTGCTCGACGATCGCACGAACATCATCAGCGGCGGTCAGCTTCGCGATGAACGCCACAGCGGCGACGGCGAAGAAGTCATCCTGCTTCTGCAGGTCGTTGATCTCGAAGTACACGGTGTTGAGCAGCACGTCGACCGCGTTGTCGGCCGTCAGCTCCTGCCCCGACGGCAGGCCGACCGGGCCGGTCGCGTTGAGCAGATAGCTCATCGCGACCGGGTCGATCGAGACGACGCCGTTGATCGGGGTGTCGTAGAGCTCATCCCACATCGCCGTGATGATCTGAGCCGACTCCGCGAAGTCGGGTGTGGTGGTCACGTCTTGCACGTACCGGGCGACCTTCGTGCCGTAGAGCTCGGCCGTGGCCGGATCGAGCGGGATGATCGGCTCCGGACGCCCGTAGACGAAGTCGAGGGCCGACGCCTGCTGCGTGATCGACACGTTGCCCCGGTCGACTGTGATCAGCACCAGGGCCGCCGGGTTTCCGCCCGTGCCGCGGGACTCGGCGTTGTTCTGAACGAGGATGAGGTAGTTCTGCGGCGTCTCGGCTCCGAGCGCCGCCGGCAGCACCGCGAGCGCGCTGTGAACGCCTGCGATCGGCCCCTGCAGCTGCGCGAGCAGGCCGTCGAAGGTCGCGAGGCTCTGCTGCACCTGCGGGATGAGAGAGTCGCGCGGAACCGCCGCGAGGGCGTCCTGCGCCCCCGCCAGCGTGTTCACGATGCCATCGGCCATCGTCGAGAGCTCTTCGAGCCGGTCGACATCGATCCCGCCGCTCGGTGACTTCAGCTGGCCGATGTCCACCGACGCGATCGGCGTGATCAGGCCCGTCGCGATCTCATCCGCGACCGCCGCCGCGACGCGGACCGCGACGAGATTGCCGCCGACGAAGGGCACCGGCTCCGCGAGACGCCACACCAGCGTGTCGGTCGCGCCGTGGGCATCCGCCGTCAGCTTCGAGAACTCCCCCGCCAGCTGCTGTGCGCTCGCGACGTCACCGGTCGCGACCGCCGCCTCGATCTGGCTTGCGAGCGGGATCGCCTGCTCGAGAGACGCGCGGGCCTGGTTGCCGTCCGCGATGATCCTCCAGCCGGCGAGGCCGGCGCCCACGATCAGCAGAAGCCCCAGTCCCGAAGCGATCCAGAGCCACCGCCGCTTCGCGGAGACCTTCTCGGTTTCCCGGGCGAGGTCGCGCCGGGCCCTGCGGGACTCGACCTCGGTCGCGCGATGTATCACCCGGCGATGATACCGGCCGCCTCTGCGCGTACCTGGGGGGATGCGCAGAGCGCATCCGCGCGCGTCAGCGCTTCTTGTAGATCACCGAGGCGCGGCCGCGCTTCCATTCGATGCGACCGAACTCGAACTGCTGCACCGTGGCCTTGATGAACCAGCCCGTGACGTACTGGTTTCCCGTGGGGAAGCCGAGCTTCGGCACCCACGCCGCCAGAATGCCGCCCTGCACGAGCCAGGCTCCCGTGCTGGACTTGTAGAAGATCCTCAGAGCGGTACCGACGGACTGCATGCCGTCGACGAACGCGCCCGTCGGGAGCAGGCCCGAGGGCCGCACGATGGCCGCCACCGGCTTCGGCGAACTGAACCAGCCCCCGGGCGTCACGAAGCGGACCCCCGATTGGGCGTCGCGTCCGTATCCCGCCCCGATCGCATACACCGGGCTCACGTATGCGCCGAGCGCCGGGTCGATGTTTCCGTCGAACGAATCCGCCTCCCATCGGGGCGGGATGCCGTTCGACGTCATCCACTCCACGCCGTACGCAGCCGGCTTGAAGGCATGATCGGCGGTCATGACGCCGTAGAAGTCGTCCGGCGCCTGATCCTTGTGGTGGTGGATGAACATCGGACCGGCGGTCGGGATCTCGGCCCACTGCGTGATTCCCCCGGCGACCAGCTGAGACTGCCTCTCTTCGCCCAGCGTGCTCGGCGCGCCGTACTCGGTCGCCCAGATCTTCTTCGCACCGTGACCTGCGGCGTCGAGACGTTCCCGCATCGTGAGCACCTGCCGTGCCGGCGCGCCGTCCCACCGCCCGCCGTCGGCGAAAGACTGCTCGTGATCGTAGGGATGGAACGAAAACGCATCGGCCGCGCCGGCCCCGTTCGCCATCATCACGTCGAAGAACTCGACCGCGTGCATGTTCCCCTCCGCAGCCGACGTGTTGGTCGGTCCGAGCGCCCCCGCGACCACCGTGGCTCCGGGAGCGGACGAGCGGATGGCCGTGACGGCAGCGGCGACCATCTGCCCGTAGAAGGCGGGGTCGGGGTTGGGCGCGAAATACATCCGTGCGTTCGGTTCGTTCCACACCTCGAACGCACCCACCCGGTCTGCGTAGTACGCCGTGACCGTGCTCACCCACTGCGCCCAGTCCTGGAGCGACGCGGGGCGGGTCTGGGCGTTGTCCGAGCCGTTGAGCGCAGCCCACTGCGGGGTACCGGTCAGCACGCCGAGAACCGACAGGTTTCGCGCGACCGCCTCGGAGATCACCCGGTCGGTCAGCTCCCAGCTGTACGCCCCCCGGGTGGGTTCGAGCCATCGCCAGGGAAGATCGAGGCGGATGGAGGTCGCGCCCAGTGCCACGATGAGGTCGAGGCTCTTCTTCTGCGACTCTTCCGATTCCCACAGGATTCCGGAGTTCACCGAAAAACCCACCCCGGCGCGCGGCGACTCGGATATCGCCATCGCGCGCGAGGTGCCCACCCGGGCCGGCGCCTGCGATTCGGTCCTCTCGGGCCGGAAGGTCACCGGTGCCGTGGCGCCGGACGCGGCGTCGGCCGCCGCGAGGGCGAGCACCGCCGCACCCGCACCGACACCGGCGCCGGTCAGAAAAACCCTGCGCGACAGGGGCGAGCGATCAGCGGCCATGTCGAGACTCCTCTGGGTGGTCGAACGCGCGTCTGTGTGGGCGAACGCGCGTCCGCGATCACGGGCCTGCGCGCTGCACGATCACTTTCTATCATCTGTGAGCGCCTCGCATGTTACCAGGGCGTAAACACGCGATGCCGCAGCGCCCCCTCCGGTCGCGCGTCCGTGTCCCTGTAACATCGACCCGACAGCGAAACTGCAGACACCTGCACACACAGAGGGGGCGAAGTGGCGCAAAGGACCGCGCTCATCACCGGCATCACCGGGCAGGACGGCGGTCATCTGTCTGAACTGCTGCACGCCGAGGGCTACCGGGTATTCGGACTCATCCGGGGTCAGAACAACCCGCGACAGATGGCCGTCGAAGCCGAGCTGCCCTATGTTTCGCTGATCGAGGGCGACCTCACCGACATGACGTCGCTGGTCCGGGCGGTCGACACCGCCGACCCCGACGAGGTCTACAACCTCGCCGCGATCAGCCACGTCGGCTATTCCTTCAAGAATCCGACGCTCACGGCCGACGTGACCGGCAAGGGCGTGCTGAACGTCCTCGAGGCGGTTCGGGTCACGGGGCGCGCCGAGGCGACGCGCGTGTACCAGGCCTCGACCTCAGAGATGTTCGGGGGGCTCGACTACAACCGGCCCGGCAACGGGTACAACGAGGAGTCGCTGTTTCATCCGCGGAGCCCGTACGGTGTCGCGAAGCTCTACGGGCACTGGATCGCGAAGAACTACCGTGAGAGCTACGGGATGTTCGTCACGTGCGGCATCCTCTTCAATCACGAGGGCGAGCGCCGCGGCCTCGAGTTCGTCACCCGCAAGATCACGAACGCCGTCGCCCGGATCAAGCTCGGCCTGCAGTCGACACTCGAGCTCGGCGACCTGTGGCCGAAGCGCGACTGGGGCTACGCGGGCGACTACGTTCGCGGGATGTGGCTGATGACACAGCACCACAAAGCGGACGATTTCGTTCTCGCCACGGGCGAAACCCACTCGATCGAGGAATTCCTCACCCTCGCGTTCGCGGAGGTCGGCATCGACGACTGGCGCCCATACGTGAAGCACAGTGCCGCGTTCATGCGACCGGCCGAGGTCGACATTCTGCTGGGAGATCCGTCGAAGGCCGAAGATATCCTAGGGTGGAAGCGGGAAGTGGACTTCCCCGGGCTCGTTCGACGCATGGTCGCTCACGACCTCGCCGTCCAGAGCCGCCACATCTGATCACCGAGGAAGAGCCATGTCGTCGAGCGGGAAGCGCTTTTCGCTCGCCGTCACCGGGGTCGACGGTTTCGTCGGCGGTCACGTGGCCGCGCTCGCCGCAGAGCTGGGCATGAGCGTGTGCGGAGTGTCGCGGGCGTCGTCGATCCCCGACGAGCTCGCCGGGGTTCTCGATTCGTACCACTCCGCCGACCTCACGATCGAGTGTCCGGAGCTTCCCGAGGTGGACGCGGTGCTGCACCTCGCCGGCCGCGCGGCGGTGGGTCCGTCGTTCGCGCATCCGCAGCAGTACCTCGCCGACAACAGCGCCATGGTGACGACCCTCTGCGAGTCCGTGCTGAAGAGCCCCTCGCGCCCGCGGATCATCGGCGTGTCGACGGGAGCGGTCTACGCCGCGTCACCCGAGCCGATCACCGAGGATGCGCCGATCAGGGAGTCGTCTCCCTACGTCGTCAGCAAGCTGCTCGTGGAGCACCAGCTGCGGTACTACCGCGAACGCGGACTCGACACCGTGATCGCGCGTCCGTTCAACCACGTCGGCCCGGGCCAGGGCCCCGGCTTCATCGTGCCCGATCTGTTCTCGCGCCTCGAGGCCCTCGATGCCGGCGCGCCGCTCGCAGCGGGAGACCTCACGACCGCGCGCGACTACACCGACGTCCGCGACGTCGCCCGCGCGTTCCTGCTGCTCGCGCAGGCGGACTCCGTTCGGCACACGGTGTACAACGTCGCGAACGGCGTCTCGCACAGCGGCATCCAGATCCTCACGCTCATCGCCGCGGCACTCGGCCGACCGGTGCCCGAGATCGTGACCGAGCCGGCGCTGGCCCGGCCCGCCGAAGAACGGGTCGTCGTCGGATCGGCGCGTCGCCTTCGAGAAGAGTTCGGCTGGGTTCCTCAGCACACGATCGAAGATTCCATCCGCGCGTTCGCCGACCGATCGGGGCACCTCGATGGTGAGTGACGCGTCGGCGCCGACCCGGCGATCGCGGCGCGATTCCACCGTTCGGGTGCTCGTGATCTGCACCGGCAACACCTGCAGGTCGCCGTTCGCCGAGTACCTGCTGCGCGCTGATCTCGACGGTCTGCCCGTCACGGTCGCGAGCGCGGGCACGCACGCATCCGCGGGGGCACGGATGATGCCCGAAATGCGGACGGCGGCCGCGAAGGCCGGCATCTCACTCGAGACGACCGCGGATCATCGCTCCGCCGCTCTCACCGTCGACCTCGTTCGCTCATCCGATCTGGTGCTGACCATGACACGCGAACAGCGACGGGAGGTCGTCCTTCTCTCACCCGACAAGCTCACCTCGACCTTCACGCTGAACGAGTTCGCCCGGCTCGCGCAGGACATGAGCGACGACGCGATCGGCAGGTCCCGCGCGCGGGCGCACACCAATCGCGGGCGCGTGCGCAACGCCGTGCACGAGATCGCCGCGCACCGCGCGACGGCCCCCCGGGTGAAAGACCCCGACGTCGACAACATCGCAGACCCGATGGCCCGCGGAATGCGGGCGTACCGCAAGAGCGTGCGGGAGATCGCCGCGAGCGTGCCCCAGGTCGAGCGCGTTCTGCGCTCCCTGATCGACTAGCGCAGCTGCTCATCCATCGATCCGTCGATCGATCGGAGCGCCGGTCGCCCGGCTCATCGGATCGCGGCGATGGCCTGTTCGAACGCATCCGCGATGGCCTGGTGGCCCGCGGGGCTCATATGGGTGTCATCGCCGTTGAACGCCGGATTCAGCACGTTCGGGTTGCCCGGGTCGGCCAGGATCGCGTCGGCATCCACGAGGCCGTCGATGAGCGGACTCGTGCGCAGATAATCGTTCCACTCACGGCGGTACTGCTCGCCCACGCCCGTCGCGGCGCGCGGCGGTTCGGTGAAGCCGATGATCTTCGCCCCCGGCCAGCTCGCGCGCGCTTTGTCGACGAGGGCCTGCCACATGACCCCGACCTGATCGGGCGGAGTCCCCACGACGAGGTCGCTCGACGACGCCCAGACCGCGACATAGTCGGCCTCGGTGGAGGGCACGAGGTCCCATTTCGGCGAGTCGGGGGCGAAATTCGCGGTCCACGCGCCCGGCGCCGAGAAGCTCGCTGCGGCACCACCGTGCTGCGCGGCCCACAGCTGGTGCCAGACGGTCATCTCGCCGCCGTGCGGGACAGCGGGATTTCCGTTTCCGCCCGAGTTGAGCGAGTGGCCGAACACCGTCACGACGGGAACGTCGTGACCGGGGTCAGAGAAGGCGTACTCGATGGCGATATCGAGGTACATGCCGCCGACGCTGTAGTCGCCCTGTTGCGCATCGGAGGTCATGGGTCCCGCTCCCCGACCGAGTCCGACCCAGCCGACCGCCGGGTTGACACCCACTTCACCGGACTGCGGCGTGAAGGCGACCCCGAGCAGGTAGCGCTTCCCCGCCTGTATGGCCAGCGTGCCGGCGTCGAACCAGGCGGTTGTCAGTGACGCGCCGTCCACCAGCGTCTGCGGCCCCGACAGCCGAACCGCGTCGGGGGTGAAGCGTCCCTCCTCGCCCCCTGTGCCCTCTGTGCCGAGGTAGATCGATTCGATGTCGATCCTGCCGCTCAGTGCAAGGTCCTCGAGGTACTGCCAGTTGCGCACGACGACTCGGAAGCGGTCGGGTGTGACCGTCGACACGAAGGGAAGGCGCTGTGTGACCAGGTATCCATTCGCCGCACCCAGGTCTCCGGATGCGGCCGTGTGGCCGAACGAAGAGAACGACCGCCGCAGGTCCGCTCCGGGCGCATCTGCCGCCGGCGCGACGCTCGTCTGATCCGGTGCGCCGCCCGACTGACCGGCCCACGTCACGAGGGCGACGGCGGCCAGCACACCACCGCCGACCAGGAGAAGGGCGGCGACGACGATGGCGGCGATGATCGCGCCACGCCAGGTCTTCCGGCTGGGCGCATCCGGGCCCGGCTGCCCGGGCGGGCGCGGCGGCCCCGGCAGACTCGGGTTCTCGCCCGCGCCGCTCACGGTGCGCTCACCGCTCGCTGGGACCTGGGCTTGAACTGCATGGCCGGCTTCTCGATCAGCAGATAGCTCGCCGATCCGAGAGCGACGCTGACGGCGGTCACGACGACCAATCCCAGCGCCCAGCCGCCCCAGGTGTCGCTGGGAGCGAAACCGAGTCGGTCGAGCATGATGATCACCGGGTAGTGCCAGAGATACACACTGAGCGAAATCGTCCCGATCCAGTAGAGCGCGGGGGTGTCGACCCACGTGGCGAGCTTCCACACTCTCCCGTCCTCGCCCACAGGAAGGATGAGCAGGAGGATGACGGCGACCGCGATGAGGGCGAACGCGGCTCCGATGAACCGCGGCGCCGCGAAGTACGCGGCAGCGGTGAGGCCGAACCCGACGGCCAGCACGAGCCAGAGACCGCGCCGTATGCGCGTCGTGCCCGCGGCGCCGATCACCTTGCGCACGAAGGCGAGGTACACGACCGCCACGACCATCCCCCACCCGAAGTTGTCGGCCCAGGGCACGATGCTGCGCGAGAAGACGGCGACCCCGTACGGCCCCCACTCGCTCATGTCGTAGCTCAGTCCGCTGTTGCCCGCCCAGACGGCCGAGATCACCCGACCGGCGAATCCGACGACGATGAGCAGGATGCCCGGCAGCAGGGCGACGACGTACGGGCGGAGGCGGCCGCTGCGCGATGCCAGCAGCGCCACCCCGGCCGCCACGAACGGGAGCAGCGCGTAGAACGCGATCTCGGCCGTCAGCGTCCACGATGAGTTGATGCCGGTCTGCAGCTGCGATGGCACATAGTTCTGCAGGAGCGACAGATGGAGCAGCAGCTCACCGAAGCCCGTGATGGTCCCCGTGCCGCCTCCCTCGCCGTCCAGCTGGACGACCATCGCGTTCTCGACGTAGACGGCGCCGAGCGCGTTGACGATCATGAAGATCACGAGGTAGGCCGGAAAGACCCTCAGCGCACGACTGCGGAAGTACCGGCCGACGCCGGCAAGGGGCCTCTTGCCGTCGACGATCGCGCGTGCGAAGGGCGTGTAGATCAGAAAGCCGGACAGCGCGAAGAAGATCACGATCGCCTGTCCCAAGAGCTCGACGTGCGTGATCCCGAGGATCGTGGGGGTCCAGTGCGCCGTGACGTGGACGATGATGACGCACAGCGCCATGACTCCGCGCAGCCCGTCGAGGCCCGGAAGGCGCCGGGCCTTCGTCTTCGTCTTCTCGGTCGACGTGGTCATGCCAGGACCACCGCCCGCGCCGGCTTCGCGATCACGGGGACGGGCGCGGGCGGTATCGCAGGGGAGGGGTGACGCTGCAGAGCCTGCACCTCGGCGAGGACGAGACCGAATGCCATCGCCAGCGGCGGCATGGTGACAACGGGGAAGTCCGCCTGGAAAGCGACGAAGACGATGCCGATCAGGGTCGCTCCGAGCAGCCCCGCGCCCTCGATGCGGCGGGCCATCGCGCGCACCGAGAGGACGACCGCGATCGCCAGCACGATGACGAAGAGGATTCCCGCCATCAGCCCCGCCCGATAGACGACCATGAGCGGCGTGTTCGCCACATGGTTCAGCTGATAGCCGTAGTCCGGGTCGTAGAACTCACGCAGATACCACCCCCGGCCGAACAGCCAGTTGCCCGCCATCTGCTCGGGGTAGCGATCGATCGCATCGATGCGCGCCGAGACGCCCACGTCGCTCCGGTTGAAGGAATCGAACAGTCTGCTCGATATCGCGGGCACCAGAAACGATGCCGCGGCAGCCGCGGCACCCAGCACGATGAGCCCGAAGCGCGAGAGCGCACTGAGTCGTGAGAGCAGCACGAGCACCAGACCGGCCACCATGAGAGCGCCGATCGAGGCCCGCGAGAGGGTGGCGACCGTCACCGCGGCGAGGATCGCCATGAGCACGATCCGCCGCGCGCCGGTGAACAGGACGCCGGCGATCGCGAAACCGAACACCATGAACAGCCCCGCGGAGTTCGGGTCGACATACAGCCCCGTCGCCCGCACGACCGATCCACCATCGACCGTCACCGTGCGCACGTTGACGGCCGATGCGCCGCCGTAGCCGAAGATCGACAGGGCATCGAGCAGGCGCCCTTCTTCATCGAAGGCGATCAGCAGGAGAGCAAGCACGCCTCCGGCGGCTGCGCCGTAGACGAATGAGCGCGAGAGCACCCTGCGGATGTCATCGTTCAGCATGAGCGCAACGACCGTGATCACGGCGGCGATCGCCCACTTGCCGAACGCGACGATGCTTCCGCGTTCCGTGTAGGTTGCGATCGCCGTCAGAGCGGAGAAGCCGACGAGCACCACGACCGCGATGCCGAGCGGCCCGAGCAGCGGGCGGGATGTCGTGGGATGCAGGAGCACTGTGACGAGCAGGGGAACGCTCAGGAAGAAGATCGCCTGGGTTCCCGTTCCGGGAACGGTCGCAAAAGGGGCGAACCCGACGAGGAACCCGAGAGTGCTGATCAGAACCTGCGGCCAGCGCTGCAGCAGAACCGTGATCAGGGGCGCGGCGGCCAGCGCCACCCCGAGGCCGACGACGGTCGCGCTCTGCAGCGAGAGACCCCACACCGCGAGCGCTATCGGCGCGAGGACCGAGAAGACCACGCCGGCGCGGGCGAGGACCCGCGTCACTTCAGCCACCCCTCGACGGAGCTCTGCGGGCCGCCGTGCGCCCAGTGCGCCTCGTTGCGCTCGTACAGATCATCGCCGGCCGCGGCCGCGTGATGCGGGTCTGCCAACAGCCGACGCGCCTCGGCGACGAACTCGTCTTTCGTGTCGAGGATCGGCAGGCCGAACACGTCGGCGAGGCTGCCGATCGCGGCCTCGGTTCCGACCACCGGCAAGCCGCGCGCGGCAGCCTCGAGCACCTTCACGCGCACACCGCCGCCCGTGCGAATCGGAGCGAGGATCCCGCGAGCCGTCGAGAGCAGCCCGTCGAGGTCGTCGACGAAGTCGAGGTCTTCGACTCCCTCGGGCAGAGGCAGGATGCCGTTGGACCTGCCGACGATCAGCAGCTCGGCATCCGGGATGCCGGCCGCGATCTCGGGCCACCAGTCCAGCAGCAACCGCGCACCCTCGTCGTTCGGCGGCCATCTGCGGTCACCGAGGAAGACGACCCTCGGTGCGCTGAGATCGCGCACGGGTCTCGGCACGAGAGGCGGCAGCGTGACGTCGAGCCACGTCGCCCGGCCCACCCCGGCCGATCGATACCACGCCGCCTCCGCGGCGTCGTACGTGCCGACCGCGGTCGCAGCCTGTGCCACCCGCAGCTCATCGCGCCGGATGAACGGCGCCTGCGCGCGACCGATCATGCCGTGCGTCGCCCGCCACACGAGCGATTCCGACACGACGGTGTTGACGTAGAGCGGTTCCTCCCGGCCCGTGGCCAGGTACGCCTCGGCCATGTAGGAATGGTCCGCGACGAACCGGTCCGCGTCGCTGTGCTCAAGCCACGTCCTCAGTTGCGGCACGTCGAACCGCTCGTGGACGAGGCTGCGCGCCTTCCGCGTCGCTCGCGACAGCAGCCCCAGGGGTGCCGGCGCCGGCTTTTCGACCAGGTAGTCGCCGCCTCTCGGCCCGGTCGACTCGGAGAGCGCCACGTAGCGCACCGGGACGACGTCGGCGGCGACAGACATCACGAGGTTCAGCATGGCCATGTCGCCGGTGCGCTCCGTGACGGGGTCCTTCGCCACGATGAACTCAACCGGTCCCACTCGCGCCCCCTCTGTCAGCGTACAAGGGTCGCAACACGAGACGATAGTACGCGAAGACGAGGATAAGTTCCGCGAAACCCGCGGCGGCCGCCGCCGCGACCGCGCCCGAGACCCCGAACGCCACCATGCTGAGGATCAGGCCGAACCTCACCACGAGGGCGAGCGCCGACCACGACACGCGTGCGCCGTCGACCCCCCTCACGTACAGGGCGGTCACCCACGTGTTCGTGATGGCGCGCAGGCCCGCGAACGGGGCGATCACAGCGAGGACGATCCCGACCGAGCGGTACTCCGGGAACAGGCACAGGGCGACGGCGAGAACGCCGGCACCCACCGAGAGCACGATCCCCAGGATGACGGTGAGCCGCATCGGCGCACCCGCCGTGTGGTGCCCGTCGTTCTCACGAAGGCGCTCCGCATACTGCTGCCCGAAGAGCTGACCGATCGTCGAGGCTGCCAGCGCGAGCTGCGAGACGATCGAGTACACCCCGACCACCTCCTGGTCGAAGAGCAGCCCGAGCAGCAGGATGTCTCCCTGGAGGTAGACCGACAGCACGAGGGCGTCGACCACGAGCACCGCTTGAGCACGCAGGCCGCGCGGCCACCGCGGGGCCGCCCCCCACGCCTGCTTCGCCGCGAGCAGGAGCACGACGAGGTAGGGGCTGAGGTAGGCGAGGCAGATCAGTTCGAGCGTCGCCGCGTCGCCCAGCATCCCGTAGGCGGCCACCGCGAGCGCGATCGAGCTCAGCTGCCGGGCCGCGTCCATCCGCATGATGCGCCCGGGGCGCCCGCCGCGCAGCGCCACACTCTTGTAGGCGTTGAAGAGCATCTCGAACCCGGCGACCGCCAGCGCGAAGCCGGCGATGAACGACCACGCGTACACGGAGAGTCCGGCCGCGACGAGACCGGCACCCAGCAGCGCGCGCATGGATCTCTCGGCCCGGAAGTCCTCGTCGCCGATGCGCACGACGCGGACCACGAAGATGTTCTCGATCGGTGCGGAGAGGATCGCGGCGACGGCGTAGGCGGTCGCATACTGTCCGTAATCAGCCACTCCGAGCGAAGCGACGAGGAACAGCGTCCAGCCCAGCCCGGCCAGCCGGCCGACGACCATCCACGCGCTGGCGAGGCCGAGCGAAAGATACGTGCGCAGCACGCGGCCCCCCCAACTTGAACATCACGCGGGCGACATGCACAATGGCATCGAAGACACTCTTGAACATTAGTCGACGTGGTGGGACGATATTGCCCGAGCAGATCGACCCCTTGACCGGCATCCGCGGCGTCGCCGCCGCGTGGGTTGTCACGTTTCACCTGCAGCTGCTGACCCCTGAGATCGCGATCGGGGGACCCGTCCTCGACCCCGTCGTGCTCTCCGGCAACCTGGGCGTGGACCTGTTCTTCATCCTCAGCGGCTTCGTGATCTCGTACACGTACCTGGGTCGCCTCTCGCGCCCCCAGCCGGGAGCCGTCTCGCGCTTCTTCCTGCTTCGAGTCGCCCGCATCTACCCCGCGCACCTGGTCACGTTCCTCGCGGCGGCTGTCCTCATCGGCCTGGCGTCCCTGGCCGGCGCGACATTCGTCTTCGGCGACCGGTACACACCGCTCACCTTCGTGATGAACCTCGCGATGATGCAGGCGGTCCCCCCCGCGGTCGCGTGGAACGACCCGGCATGGTCGATCTCGACCGAGTTCGCCGCCTATCTCGCGTTCCCGCTCCTGGCCCTCGTGCTGCCCCGGCTCCCCAAGTGGCTCACGCTGACGCTCACGGGAGTCCTGCTGGCGACCGCCGTGGTCGGCCTCAGCTCTTTGCTGGCGACCGCCGACCAGTGGCCGTACTGGTCGGGCTATGCGCTCATGTGGATGCGCATCGCGCTGGCGTTCCCCCTGGGCTGCCTGCTCTTTCTCATCTGGAGCTGGATCCCCCGGGATCCCGGACACAGGTGGGGCGGATGGCTGGTGCTGGGCGGCACGGCCGGAACGATCGCCGCGTGCGTGCTGACTCCGGCCGGCCCCGTCGTCACGCTGCCCGTCGCGGCCTACCCGTTCCTGTGCATGGCGATTCTCGGAGCGGCCCTTCAGGGCGGTGTCGCCAATCGCCTTCTCGGCTCTCGCGTGCTCACGTGGGCCGGACGCATCTCGTACTCCGTGTACCTGACCCACTTCCTCGTGCTCCTGGTCATCGGCACGGTGCTGGAACGCCTCGATCTCGTGCCGACCGGATTCCTCCACGCCGCGCTGTGGCTCGTCGCCTGGGCGATCATCGTCGGTGTGGGTGCCGCGACCTACTATCTCGTCGAGGAGCCCGGGAGGGTGGCGATCAGGCGCTTCGCAGACGCTCGCGCCACAGCCCGGCAAGCACGGAAAACGCCGCCGGAGCAGTCAGCCGGCGCTTGAGGTCGGCAGACCTCGCGGCCAGCGCGCCGATCTCGTCTGCGTCGCGGACGATCCGGTTGACGGCGCGCGCCAGGTCGGCGATGTCGCCGTCGACGACTTCGCCCTCATCCGCAAGCCCGAGATAGCGAAGCGCGATCACCGGTGTCTCGTAGGCGATCGCCCGGGCCACGACACTCGACGCGACGTGCGTCGCGGGACCATAGGAGCTCCGGCGCGAGTAGGGGAGCACGATGGCGCGCACGCTCTCGAAGAACCGGTCCTCATCGGGCCCCTCGACGCCGCCGATCAGGGTGACGCCGTCGATCGAGGGCAAGTCGAGCGTTCCCCGGCCCGCAACTCGAATGTCGATGTCGGGGTCGACGAGTTCCCGAAGGCGCGACAGCTGATCGAAGCCCTTGCCCTTGTAGACGTACCCGAACAGGCCGATCGCGAGAGGGCGCCGGGGAGCGGGGAGGATCGCATCCCGCGCCGGCGCCGGCAGGAAGCTCGCGCGGACGCTGTCGTGGCCGAGCTCGGATTCGATCGCCTCCGCGCCCGACTCGGTGAGCGCGGTCAGCGCGACGCCGTGGAATACCCTCCGCTCCACGCGGCGGTGAACCGCCATGAACGGGTAGTGGAGCGCGTGCGTGATCAGCCTGCTGCGACTGACCCCCTTCGACCGCAACGGCAGCCACACGCCCAACGGCGCGTCGTGAAGAGTGGCGGAACGCAGGACGCGCTCGTCTCTCACGGCCCGGAGCGTCAGGCTCCAGAACGGCAGCAGCACGCCGCCGCTCTGCTCGGTGTGGACGATCACGGCGCCCTCGGCCGCGCGGACCGCCCGGGCCACGGCCTTGCGTCCGGCGCGCACCTGCGCGACGCTGTCGGCGCCCGCTCCCCCGTGCCTGACCTCGACCACCGATCCCAGCGCCGCACGGGCTTCTTTCAGGATGTCGTCGGCGTAGTCACTCACACCGCTCGACCCGCTTCTCGGAGCGACGTAGACGAGTGTCGCTGTCGACAACGGATCGCCGTCGTCGAGATCTTCCGGCGCCATGCACGCCCTCTCAGTAGAAAAGTCTTCGATACCGGGCCGAGTAGTTCAGCGACGACCGCCGGACGCCGCGCGGACGCGCGGGGACCCCGGCGACGATCGCCATGTCGTCCACGTCGGCTCGCACGAGGGAGCACGCGCCCACCACGGCTCCCCTGCCGATACGCACTCCCGCGACGATCGTGGCCCTCGATGCCACCCACACGAAGCTCTCGATCACGACGGGCAGAAACTCGGCCTCGAAGGTGTCGGAGTGCGGCAGATGGTGACCCGTGATGATGTGGGTGTCGCTCGCGAGGGCGACGTTGTCGCCGATCTCGATGCCGCCCCGCGCGTCGAGCACGCAGCGAAACCCGATCGAGCAGTCCTCGCCGATCCGGATGTTCTTGATGTCGAGCACCGTCGATCCTCGCCCGACCGTGCTGCCCGATCCGATGCGGGCCCCCCAGGCGCGCAACGTCGCAAGCCGCAGCGTGTGCGACGGAACGTGCGTGACGACGATGTTGTAGACGGCGATTCCGAGCTGCTGCCACCGGTCCCGCAGCGCCACCGCTACGATCCCACGCTCGCACGCTGCGACGCGGACGCGCGGAGTCTTCGCTCGGAGGCCGCATCTTCGCTGAGCGCTGACACGGCCGCTTGCCTTCCCTTCGCCGGTTCCTCGGAATAGGCGTCCCAATAGTAGGTGTAGGCATCGACGCCGGAGCGCGGAAGGTGGTTGACGACGAGGCCGACCACGGGCGCATCGACCCTCGCCAGCGCTTCCAGACCCGTCTGCAGCTGGGGCCGCCGCACCCGCTCGACGCCGACGACATAGACGACCGCATCGACCCGCTGCGAGAGCAGCACGGCATCGGTGACCGCGAGCACCGGCGGGCTGTCGATGACGACGTAGTCGAACTCCGACCGCAGCTTCTCGAGCAGCTGTGTGAAGCGTACGCCGCCGAGCAGCTCGGCGGGGTTGGGCGGCACCATTCCGGCAGTGATGACGGACAGCTTGTGCTCGGCGCCGACGGGCTGAACGATCGCGTCGTACTCGAATCGACCGATCAGCACGTCGGTGAGGCCGACGGCGCCCTCGAGGCCGAGCGCCGTGGCGAGTCGCGGCTTTCGCATGTCGGCGTCGATCAACACGACCCGCTTCCCCGCCTCTGCAAGGCTCAGAGCGAGGCTCAGCGCCGTCGTCGATTTGCCTTCAGACGGAACCGTCGACGTGATCAGCAAGACGCGGCGAGGCTTTCCCTGGGCATCCACGAACTGCAGATTCGTTCGCAGTGCGCGCACCGATTCGGCGAACTGACTCCGGCTCGACATCTCGTTCACCAGCGAGGTCTGGCCGAACCGGCGGGTCTTCGTGATCATGCCCAGCACCGGGAGAGTCGTGAGGTCCTGCAGGTCGCGGAGGGCGCGAACGCGGGTGTCCAACGTGTTCAGGAGGAGCGCCATGCCGATCCCCGCGAGCAGGCCCGCACCGCCGCCCACCGTCAAGAAGATCCAGAGCACGGGCCAGGACGGCTCCGTCGCAGGCACTCCCTCCTTGAGCACCGTGACGGCGACCGCCGCGTCGCGACCAGCAAGGGGCTCCTCGATCACGGTCGTGATGACCTCGCTGAGACGGTTTGCGACCGCGTTGACGATCTCGGCTGCGCCATCGGGGGTCGGATCGCTCACCTCGATCGAGATGATGAGCTGGTCGCGCTCCGCGGATGCGGTGACCTGAGATGCCAGCGCCTCGGCCGTGGTGTCGAGACCGAGCTCTTCGATGACCGGATCGAGCACGATCGGATCTGTGGCGACCTGCGCATAAGACAGCATGCGCGTCTGCGTATAGGTCGAGCCCTGCAGCAGATCGTTCGCCGAACCCACGGCCTGGTTCGAGACGAAGAGGCGGGCTGACGAGGTGTAGGACGGCGCGATCAGCCAGATCGCGCCGGCTGCCACAAGCAGGCCCACAGCGAGGCCGCTCACGACCAGGGACCAGAACCGCTGCCAGACGCGCTGCAGATCTTGAAGTCCCATGGTTCTCGCTTCGCTTCCCGTGTCGAATCGACTGTACTGCATCCCGATCCGCGCCCGCGGATTGCCGAGTCAGCGCTATCCGACGCCTGCCTCGGCGAGCATTTCACGCAACGCGCCCCTGAGCTGCTCGGAGTAGGCCGTGGTGATGTGCTGCTCATCCGAGCGGATGAGCAGGTCACCGGCGAACGCGGGGCACAGCGCATCCGTCGCGCAGAACAGGTCTCTCGTATCGACCGGCGTGAACACCGCCGGATCGAGCTGCGCCTGCGCCCGCGCAGCGGCGTCGAACTGCGCGAACCAGTCATCCGTCACGCGTCCCATGCAGTCGACCGGCGACGACACACGGGTGTAGCAGTCGAGAACGGCCATCCCGCGTGGAGGCGAGCTCAGCGCCAGCACGCGCAGCGTGGATGACTGCACGGCTTGAACGCTGCGAACCAATCCGTCACGCCATGCCGCCGTGCGGTCGGCGCCGTCGGGCAGGATCATGGTCGTCATCTCGAGCTCGGCGTCGGCGGCGATCACGAGGTCGGGCTTCAGCTCGGCGAGACGCTCGAAGACCCGGTCGCGATGCTCGTTGCAGGTCCCGGGGTACCCCGGGACGGGCTCACCGGATGTGAGCGAGCCGCTGACGTCCACCTGTGCGAACGGACACAGGCCCTGTGTGAGAACGAGAAGCCGGTACCCCATGTCGTTCAGTGCGAGGCCGAGCCCGGGCGACCACGAGAGCGCGACGGAGTCACCGAGAAGCACAGCCGTCTTCGGCAGGTCCGCGGCCCCGATGGCGCAGGCCTCCTCAGCGTCGTCGGGCATCATCAGACAGGTCTCCTGCAGGGCGCCGCCGTAGTCGATGGTGTTGGCATCGATCGCCGCCACGACGGGATCCGGCCACGATTGCGCGGCGCTCGCACTGCCCACGGCCGCCATGATCTCCTCGACCGCCGCGACGCCGGAGGGGAGCGGCGCGGGAGTGGCTCCGGCGGCCGGCGGCGCAACGGTCGCTTGCGGGGGCGCGGCACGGCCGGCGTTCAGCGTCACCGCCACGGCGGCGACCGCGACGACGGCAACCGCCACGGATGCGACTCGCCCGTAGCGGACGCGGCGCGCGCGTCGTTCGTAGCGGGATCTGTGTTTCGGCTCCAGCCAGGTCGACTCCCGAATCGGATTCTCCACGAAGTGGAAGGTCGCCGCCGCCAGCACGAGCGAAAGCGGCACGGCCCCCCAGAGGTACCAGGGCGATTCGCGGCCGACCAGCGTGCCGACGAAGACGATGACCGGCCAGTGCCACAGGTAGGCCGAGTAGGAGATCTGCCCGAGATAGCGCGCGACGGGGTTGGTCGCGGCGTAGAGCTTGGAGTCCCCTCCGACGCCTGCCACGATGATCATCGCGGTCGCGCCGATCGGGATGAGCGCGTAATAGCTCGGGTAGGGGTCGTCGGGCGTGAGGACGACGGATGCCGCGAGTACGATCGCGAGTCCCGTCCACGCCAGCACCGGCCGCGAGACCGACGGCAGCCGCCGCCAGAACTTGTTGCCGAAGAAGAGGAGCGCACCGGCGCCCAGCTCCCAGATGCGCGTGAGCGTGGAGAGGTAGGACACGGCCGGGTCGATCAGCGGCTGGATGACTCCCCACGCGAACGACAGGATCGACACGACGGCGATGACCGCAACCGCAGCGGAATAGTTCGCCGCTTTCGGCCGGACCTCGCGGCGCGGGCTGTGGGGGCGACCTGCCGCCGCCACCTCGCGCGCGCCGAACAGCGTGAGAGCCGCGAGCAGGAGCGCGGGCCAGAAGAGGTAGAACTGCTCCTCGACGGCGAGGGACCAATAGTGCAGCAGCGGAGACTGCGGCAACGATGTCGCGAAGTAGTCGGTTCCGTTGAACACGAAGTTCCAGTTCGCGACGAGCAGCATCGACCAGAAGCCATCCCACGCGACGCCGACCGCCCTGGCGGTGGGGAAGATCGCGAACGCCGCAGCGACGGTGACCACGATCACCAGAGTCGCCGCCGGGGCCAGCCGCCGTATGCGCCGACGGTAGAAGCCGGTCATCGAGATCGTCGAGCTTCGCTCGTACTCGCGAATGATCAACCCGGTGATCAGGTAGCCCGAGAGAACGAAGAACAGGTCGAGCGCAACGAAACCGCCGGTCGGCCACTCGATGAGGTGCGCCGAGAGGATGACGACGAGCGCTATGCCTCGGATGCCCTCCAAGTCAGGGCGAAACGCTTTTCCCGAGTGTACAAGCAGACCAGACCCGACTGGCATCCACACCCCCAGACGTATATGTTCATTCACCCAGACGTACAGGAGTGACCGGGAAAATCCAACGATACACGTCCTGCCGATATGCTCTAGTCATCAGGACTGGGAGAGTGGCAGAGTGCAGCACACTGATCTGGCGTCCGGCGATGAGACAGACGACGAAGCGAATCTGCAGCCTCAGCGGCGGATCCTTCATGTCATCGAGAGCTTCGGAGGAGGGGTTTCAGATGCGGCGCTCAGCTTCGTCCACAACACCCCGGAGTTCGAGCATCACCTCATCTATGCCTTGCGAGACGATGCGAAGGCCTCGGACGAGCTGTTCGAGAGCTTCGCGACCTGTGAGTTGATGCGATCGGGCAATCTCGCTCGGATCATTCAGGTGAATCGGCGGAGCCGTTCGCTCGGTGCTGTCATCATCCACGCGCACTCGAGCTACGCGGGCGTCTACGCGCGGCTCGCTCGCAGCCGCAGGCGGGCGACGCTGGTCTACTCGCCCCATTGCTTCTCCTTCGAGCGCACGGATCTCGCCGCACCGATCGAGGGCGCCTACCGGCTCATCGAGCGCGTGCTCGCCAGGAACACCACGGCCTTCGTCGCCTGTTCGCCCAGAGAAGCCGAGCTCGCACGCGAACTCGGCGGCGGCGCATCGACGCACCTCGTCGTGAACGTCGCACACGACATTCCGGCCGCGCTGCCCGCGGCGAGCGATGAGCCCCTTGTGAGCGCCGCGGGGCGCATCGTGCCGCAAAAGGGCATCCCCCGATTCGCCCGGCTGGCGAAGGCGACACGCGCGCACGACGACGGGGTCTCGTTCACCTGGATCGGCGGGGGGCGCCCAGAGCTCACCGCCGATCTGGAGAGCGCCGGAGTCGTCATCACGGGATGGCTGACGAAACCCGAGGTACTCGAGAAGCTCTCGCGCTCGCAGCTGTACGTGCACACGGCGGACTGGGAGGGATTTCCCGTCGGGCTGCTGGAAGCACTCGCGTGCGGCGTGCCCGCTCTCGTCACCGACCGGCCCTACGCCGCCGGCCTGCCGGCTGAGATGGTCGTGTCGGATGCCGAACTCGTCACCCGCGTGCGCGAACTCCTCGACGATCCGGACGCACGTGCTCGACTTCTCGCCACGGGGACCGCCGCCGTCGCCGAGAACACGAGCCGGGTCCAGGCGGCGCAGCTGCGGAGCGCCTACTCGGTCGCCCGCGCTGCGCGCGGCCATCGGGTGGCCATGCACAAGTGAGGAACGCGAAGAGCCCGGCGATCGCGCCGGCAGCGCGCGTCGATGCGCACTGGCAGGAGCGGTTCACACCCGCCGAGGTCACGCGGATCTCGTGGAGCCTCGAGGCGGGCAAGCAGCACCTCTGCCGGCGCCGTGCATCGCCGGCATCGCCGGCCCAGGCATCCGAATTCGTCCCGTGTCTGGACTGCCGCTCGACGAGCTGCCGCAGCTGTTCGATGTCCTCGGCGGATCGATGTCGCTCGTCGGCCCGCGCCCGCCGCTGGCGCGCGAGGTCGAGCGGTACGCCGCCCATGTGCACCGGCGCTTTCTGATGAAGCCGGGCATCACCGGGCTGTGGCAGGTCAGCGGCCGGTCGACGCTCTCGTGGGACGAAAGCGTGCGCCTGGATCTCTCGTACGTCGAGAACGGGAGTCTCGTGGGCGACCTCACGATCGTGCTGAGAACCGCCAGGGCGGCCATCACGCCGGGCGAGACCGCGCTCTGAACCTGATCCGTCCGTTCATCGAACGCGGCGTCGCCCGGCGGCTCACCGCCTGCGTCGCCGTCGCCACCACTCGACCCCGACGACGATCAAGAGGCCGATGCACGCACCGGTGACGTTGGCGACGATGTCCAGGACGCTCGGCGTGCGCCGCTCGAGCATGAGGGCCTGCGCAGACTCGATCGCGACGGTCGTCACCAGCGCGATCGGGATGACCAGGGAACGGTTGGTGAGGATCAGCGCGAGCAGCGCCCCCAGCGGGATGAAGAGCAGGATGTTCGAGCCGAACTCGATGCGCGGGTAGGTGACGATCGGGGTCACCCGCGTGATCGCGCGCAGCAGCGGGCCGGCGCCGCTGTCGACCGGTTCCGGCCAGAGCCCGATCAGCGCGAGCGCTGTCGCGTAGATGCCCAACGCGACGCGCGTGAGGCGTCGTGCGCGGGGCGGCGGCATCGGCGGGATGTCACCCTCGTCCATCGGGGCTCCCCTCTCGGGCGCCGCAACGGTGCTGCGCGGTGTGGTGGCGTGTCGTGTGGTGGTGAGCCTAGCCGACCCGCCCAGGTCCGCCGGCTGCTGTGCGCTGTCGAGCGGTTTCATCGAAACTCTGTTCGTAGTGGCGCGCCGACTTTCTGTGATTTTCCGGCGCTTCTCTCCGGGGCTTGGCGAGTTATCCACAGCTTGGTCGGTGGCCCGATCGGGTGTCGGAGGTTCGTGCCATTATTGGTACATGCATTCGAACGAATCCATCGAGTACAGCGAGGCGCAGGCCGCCGAGCTGGCGTCGGTGGTCGCCGCGTTCGAGCGGGCGGATGCCGAGCTTGCCGCCGCCGAGGCCGCTCGCGCCCGTGCCCTGGCGCGGGCGGGCCGGCTTGCACACGAGATGACGGCGGGCAAGCCTTCCGGTGTGCGGGAGCATGAGATGGCGTTGCGGGATATCGCCGCGACGATCGGTGTTCCCGCGAAGGTGTCCGACCGATCGATGCAACGACAGATCGGCGACGCCACCCGGCTCGTCGAACGCCACGCTGCGACGCTCGAGGCGCGAGGGCGCAACGAGATCACCCGGCAGCACGTCCGCGTGATCACTGACATCGCCGCCGACCTGCCCGACGAAGCCGTGGCCGAGTTCGAAGCAGCCGCACTGGCCCGCTGCCGTCGCGACACGACGGGGCGCGTGAAGGCGGGTCTCGAGATCCTCGCGCAGCGGATGCATCCGCGCTCGCTCGCACAGCGTCACCAGAGCGCGCGCGAGAACCGATGCGTGCGGATCACACCGCTGACGGACGGCATGTCCGCGCTGTACATGGAAGCCCCGACGCCCGTGATCGCCGGGATCGATGACCGGATCACTCAGATGACCAACATCATCCTCGACGCCCGCAACGCCGCGAAGGCCTCCGCGACATGCGCGAGCGCGGCCGACGCCGCGGAGGGCGTCACCTTCACAGACGGCGTGGCGCACGACGGCACCCGAGTGTCTGCCGAGGCGCTCGCGACCGACACCCGCACACGCGACCAGATCCGTGCCGACATCGTCGCCGACATGCTGTTGACCTCGTCGCCGTTCGCCGACCCCACCGTCACGGGCGACGGGCCCGGCACCCTCGGCGCGATCCGCGCCAAGATCCAGGTCATCGTGCCCGCTCTGAACCTGCTCGACATCGAAGCGCGCACCGGCCGTGCGGCAGGAGCCGCCGACCTCGTCGGCTACTCCCCCATCGACCCCGCGACGGCCCGCGAACTCGCCGGAACCTCCGCCCAGTGGTGGGAACGCCTTGTGACCCACCCGATCACCGGGCAGGTGCTTCACACCGACGGATACCAGCGCTCCGCCGCGATCGACCGGCACCTGCGGGCGCGCGATCAGCACTGCCGGTTCCCCGGGTGCCGCATCCCCGCCATCCGCTGCGAAGTGGATCACACGATCGACTACGCGCTGGGCGGACCCACCGAGGTCTCGAATCTGTCTCACCTGTGTCAAAGACACCATTCGATGAAGCAGTTCACAGCGTGGCAGGTCCGACAACTCGAGGGCGGCATCCTCGAGTGGACCTCGCCGCTCGGAGCCACCTACACCGACTCGCCACCCACGCCCACGGTGCACTTCGAGCCCGGCGACGGCGACGCGCCACCGTTCTGACGCTCAGGCAGCAGCGCCGATGCGCACGCCGCGGCCCGGCGCGAGCGCTGTTCCCCGGTGCACGCGCTGTGCGCCGGCGCGAGCGCTACAACGGCCGGGCGACCACGACGGCATCCCACACCGCATCGGCGACGAGACGCTTCGATCCGGAAGCCTGCGCGGTCACCTCGCCCGACCGGTCGATGATCATCACCTCATTGTCGGCGGTCTCGAACCCGCGCTCCCAGCCGACCTCGTTGACCACCAGCAGATCGACGTCCTTGCGCGCGCGCTTGCGCCGAGCCCGCGCGAGCATCTCGTCATCCGATGTCGTCTCGGCGGCGAAGGCGACGATCGTCTGGCCGGGCCGCCGATCGGCAGCGAGCCCCGCCACGATGTCGGGATTCTCGACCAGCTCCAGCACCAGCCGCCCGCCCGTGACCTCTTTCGTCAGCTTCGTCCCGGCCGTCTCGGCAGGCCGGTAGTCGGCGACGGCCGCGGCCATCACGACGACGTCGGCGATGGATGCCGCATCCGTCACCGCGTCCTGCAGCTGCGCCGCAGTGCCCACCGTCGCGAGCGTCACCCGGCCACGCGCGGCCGCGATCACCTCGCCCTCGATGTGCGCCGCGATCAGGGTGACCTCGGCACCTCGATCCGCCGCCGCGAGCGCCAGAGCAACCCCCTGGCGCCCGCTCGAACGATTGCCGAGGAACCGCACCGGATCCAGCGGCTCGCGCGTCCCACCCGCCGTCACGACGACGCGGAGCCCCGCGAGATCGCCGTCTCGTGCGGGGTCGGGCGCGGGTACAGGTACACGTGCAGGCGCCTCGCCCCGCACGAGAGCGAGCGCGGCATCCGCGATCTCGTCCGGCTCGCTCATGCGCCCGGGGCCCGTGTCGCCCCCGGTGAGCGGACCGTCTGCCGGGCCCACCACGTGCACACCGCGCTCACGCAGCACCCGCATGTTCGCCTGCGTCGCGGCATGCCACCACATCTGCGTGTGCATGGCCGGCGCCACGACCACCGGAGCCGCGGTCGCCAGCAGCGTCGTTCCGAGAAGATCATCGGCCAGCCCCGCTGCCATCTTCGCGAGCGTGTTCGCGGTCGCCGGCGCGACGATCACGAGATCCGCGCGCTGGCCGAGCGAGACGTGCCGCACCGTGGCGACATCCTCGTGCACCGAGGTCGTCACGGTGTTGCGGCTGATGGCCTCCCAGGTCGGCAGCCCGACGAACCGCAACGCATCCTCGGTCGGGACCACGTGCACGTCATGGCCCTCGGCGATCAGCCGCCGCACGAGATGTACGGTCTTGTAAGCGGCGATACCACCCGTGACCCCCACGACAACGAACACGCGCCCAGTCTTCCACCTTCCACGCCCGCCCCACGAGCACCCCATCACACGAA
>NZ_WOYQ01000035.1:0-5353 GCF_011620665.1 Microbacterium sp. | reverse complement strand
ACGCGCCCAGTCTTCCACCTTCCACGCCCGCCCCACGAGCACCCCATCACACGAAGCCATCACACGAAGCCATCACACGAAGCCATCACACGAAGCCATCACACGAACCGACCACACGAACCCATGTGCACCGCCATCATCCACGTCCCCGCCCACGAGCACGAGCCGGTACGGCTGCTGGCGATCCGCGACGAAGACCCGCAGCGACCCTGGAACCCCCTCGGACGCTGGTGGCCCGCTCATCCGAGCGTGACGGGCGTCCAGGACGTGCGCTCCGGCGGCGCCTGGCTCGCGGCCGATTCGGCCGCCCGGCGCCTCGCCGTCCTCCTCAACCGCGCGGGGGGAGAAGATCTGCCCGAGACCGCGGTCGTCTCGCGGGGAGCCCTGCCGCTGGAGTCGGTCCGCGGCCACGCGCCCGCCGAGAGGCCGCGGACCCGGGGCTTCAACCTGCTCGAGGTCTCTTCCGGCGCGGCGCGCGTCGTCTCGTGGGACGGCGAGCGCCGCACGGTGACCCCGATCGGCGCGGGCACCCACATGATCTCCCACGACAACGTCGACGACCCCGACACCGCGCGGATCTCGCACTGGCTCGAGCCCTTCAGGGCCGCCGCCCCCGCCGACGGCGACGAATGGTACGAGCCGTGGCTCGGCGTGCTGGCCCGGAGCGCCGAGCTCGGCCCCGTCGACGACCGCGCGATCATCCGCGACAACCGCCCCCAGGGCTTTCCGACCCTCTCGCTCCTGCTGTGTGCAGCCACGGTCGGGCCCGACGGGGTGGACGTCAGGTACGGCGAACTTCCCGCACCCGCGACCTGGGGGCCGGTCGAGCTGCGGTGAGACCCCGCGCCCCTCTACGTGTCGATGCGGAAGTTGCCGTCATCCCCGGCCACGACCGGCATGCTGCCGGTGATCACGGGGATGCTGGTGGTCAGCGTCGGCACCGAGGCCGACAGCAGTGTGCCGTCCTCGCGAAGCGACTCGCTGAGATCGTCGAGAGTCGGCCGGCCCCGCAGCACCGGACCCTGGCCGTGCAGGCGAACCGTCACCGTCTCACCGGCGCCGACCACGTACGACGCCCCCCGCACCATGAAGCTCACGGGCGCCCCGGCGCCGGCGACGACCTGGAACACGTCAGTGGTCACCGTGATGCGCAGCTGTGTCTCGTTCCAGTTCAGCGTGAACGAGAGCGAGGGCCAGTCGGCGGGCAGCCGGGGGTCGAAGGTGAGCTCGCCGAAGTGGTCGCGCATGCCCCCGAACCCCGACACGAGCGCCGTCCACACACCACCGGCCGACGCGACGTGCACCCCGTCGGCGGCATTGTGGTGCAGGTCTCTCAGATCGACGAAGATCGACTGCTCGAAGTACTCGAGCGCCAGGTCCTGATAGCCGACCTCGGCCGCGAGGATCGACTGCACCACCGACGACAGCGTCGAGTCGCCGGTGGTCAGCGGGTCGTAGTACTCGAAGTCGGCCAGCTTCTCCTCATCGGTGAAATGGTTGCCCTGCAGAAACAGCGCGAGCACGACGTCAGCCTGCTTGAGCACCTGATAGCGATAGATCACGAGCGGGTGGAAGTGCAGGAGCAGCGGGCGATGCTCGGGAGGGGTCGACTCGAGGTCCCACACTTCGCGCTCGAGGAAGACGGCGTCCTGCGGGTGGATGCCCAGCGCCTCGCTGTAGGGGATGTGCATCGCCTCGGCGGCCGCCTCCCACCCGTCGGCTTCGGCAGGGTCGAGCCCCAGCCGGTCCGCCATGAGCAGGTAGGCATCTGGCACGGTCGCGGCCATCTCGCGGACGACGCGAGCCGCGAAGCGCAGGTTGAAGCGCGCCATGACATTGGTGAACAGGTTGTCGTTGACGACCGTGGTGTACTCGTCGGGGCCCGTGACGCCGTGGATGTGGAAGCTCTCCGTGTCACCGGACTCGGAGAAGCGCCAGAACCCGAGCGTCGACCACAGCCGCGCCGTCTCGACGGCGATGTCCACCCCCTCACGGTAGAGGAACTCATCGTCGCCCGTGGCGCGCACGTACTTCGCGAGCGCAAAGCTCACGTCGGCGTTGATGTGGTACTGCGCGGTGCCGGCCGCGTAGTACGCCGAGGCCTCTTCGCCGTTGATCGTGCGCCACGGGAACAGCGCGCCGGCCTCGTTGAGCTGGTCGGCGCGCTTGCGGGCCGCGGGCAGCATGAGAGAGCGCATGCGGAGGGCGTTGCGGGCCCACTGCGGCGTCGTGTAGGTGAGGAACGGGAGCACGTAGATCTCGGTGTCCCAGAAGTAGTGCCCGCTGTACCCCGAGCCCGACACGCCCTTCGCGGGAACCCCCAGGCCGTCGGCGCGCGCCGCCGCCTGCGCCAACTGCAGGAGGCACCAGCGTGCGGCCTGCTGCAGGTCGTCGCGGCCTTCGATCACGACGTCGGAGCGGTCCCAGAACGCCGCCATCCACGCGACCTGCCGATCGAACTGCTCCTGCACCCCCTCGGCCCTGACCCGGTCGAGCGTTCGCTGCCCCCGGTCGACGAGCTCGCGGCCGGGGACACCGCGTGACGTGTGGTAGACCACGAGCTTCGTGACGGTCAGCGGCACACCGGCCTTGGCCTGCACGCGGAAGACGTTCTTGGCGATGTCGGGTTCGATCGAGGCCCGTGTCGAGTACTCGTTCTCGGTCTCGATGAGATGGTCGGCGACGACCGAGATCGTCATACCGGACTCGGACACCCGATAGGCCAGGCCGAAGCGCTGCCCGTTCTGCCAGTACTCGTCGGGCTGCAGCACCCGCTCGCTCATCTTCTCGGCGCGCCGCGGATCGAAAGCCGCCTTTCCCGCGCGACCCGGCGGTGCTCCGCCGTAGACGTCTTCACCGTCCTGACGGTTGATCGTCTGGCAGCTGACCGTGACGGCCGCGTCGGCGTTCCGCACGTTCACCGAGACCCGCATGACCGCGAGGTGCTTCTCCTCGAAGGACACCATCCGCTCGAAGTCGATCTCGACGTCCTTGCCGCTCGGCGTGATCCACCGCACGTGGCGGGTGAGAACGCCCGTGCGCATGTCGAGCACGCGCTCGTACTCGCGGACGTCCGCGACGTCGAAAGACAGCGGCTCGTCGTCGACATAGACGCGCATGACCTTGGCATCCGGCGCGTTGATGATCGTCTGCCCGACCTCGGCGAACCCGTACGCGTGTTCGGCGTGACGGATGGGGAAGGTCTCGTGGAAGCCGTTGATGAACGTGCCGTGCTCGTGCGCGGCGCGTCCCTCGGGGTGGTTTCCGCGAAGACCCAGGTATCCGTTGCCCACCGCGAAGAGCGTCTCGGTGACGCCGACGTCCTCGATGCTGTACCGCTTCTCGACGAGCCGCCACGGGTCGATCGGGAAACGAGCGCGATCCATCATCTCTCCCCCAGGAAATCGCCGAGATCGTCGACGACGACGTGAGCGCCCAGATCCAGCAGGGCTTGTGCACCGGCGCCCCGGTCGACGCCGACCACGAGCGCGAAACCGGCTGCGGCGGCGGATGCGACTCCCGAGTGCGCGTCCTCGACGGCGGCGCTCCGCGCGGGGTCGACTCCCAGCATCCGAGCCCCCTCCGCGAACATGTCGGGCTCGGGCTTGGAGCGCAGGCCCTCACGCGCCGCGACGACACCGTCCATCACCACCGGAAACCGGTCGCGGAGGCCCGCGACCGTCAGCACTTCTTCGGCGTTCTTCGAGCTCGACACCACGCCGATCGGCACGCCCAGCGCGATCAGGCGATCGACGAGGGCGAGCGAGCCCGGATAGGGCGCGATGCCGTCGGCGCGCAGCACCCGTGAGAACACGGCGTTCTTGCGATTGCCGATCCCGCAGACGGTGTCGGCGGTCGGGTCGTCGTCCGGGTCGCCCCACGGGACCTCGACGTCGCGCGAGCGCAGGAGGCTCGCGACGCCGTCGTATCGCTGCTTGCCGTCGAGGTACCGGAAGTAGTCCTCATCGGTGTACGCGGGTTCGATCCCCCAGTCCGCGAAGAGCTCGGCGAACATCGTCTGCCACGCGTGCATGTGGACTTCGGCGGTCGGTGTCAGGACACCGTCCAGATCGAACAAAACCCCGTCGTAGGAGGACAGGTCGGGTAGCGGTTCGGCTGTCACCGTCCCAGCGTAGTGGCCGTGCTGTTTCGGCCACGTGACGCTTCGCTGAACCCCGTCGCGACCTGCAGAGTCTGCCGTGCGATCTCGAGCTCCTCATTCGTGGGCACCACCAGAACGGCCACGCGCGAGGATTCCGCAGAGATCGCACGGATGCCGCCGCCGCGCGCACGGTTTCGCTCCGGATCGATCTCGATGCCGGCGAAGCCGAAGGTCTCGAGCGCCGCCGCACGCACGAGCGGGGAGTTCTCGCCGACTCCGGCGGTGAACGCGATGACGTCGGCACCGCCGAGCTGGCCGAGGTAGGCGCCGATATAGGCGCGGAGCCGGTGGATGTACACGTCGAACGCAAGAATCGCATCGGGATCCCCCGCCGCGCGCCGCTCCTCGACATCGCGCATGTCGGATGCACCGGCGAGCCCCAGCATCCCGGAGCGTGTGTTGAGGAACGCATCGACCTGGGCGGGGGTCCACTGCTCGCGCTGCGCGAGGACCAGGAGGACGGAGGGATCGATGTCGCCCGACCGGGTTCCCATGACGAGACCCTGCAGCGGCGTCAGGCCCATCGAGGTGTCGACCGACCGGCCGCCGTCGATGGCGGTCGCCGACGCGCCGTTGCCCAGGTGCAGCACGATCTGGCGCAGCGAAGAGAGGTCACGGCCGACGAACCGGGCCGCCTCTTCGCTCACGAACCTGTGACTCGTGCCGTGGAAGCCGTAGCGGCGGATACTGTGCTTCTCGGCCATCGTCTTGTCAATCGCGTAGGTATATGCCGCGGCCGGCATGGTCTGGTGGAATGCGGTGTCGAAGACCGCCACGTGCGGCACATCGGGGAAGCCGGCGCGCGCAGCTCTGATTCCCTGCAGCGCGCCCGGGTTGTGCAGGGGGGCGAGCAGCGAAAGCTCGTCGATGCTGCTCTCGACGAGGGGCGTCACCAGCGTGGGCGCGACGAACCGCGCGCCCCCCTGGACGACCCGGTGGCCGACCGCGACCGGTGCGTGCTCGGTCAGCGACGGACCGTGCGCGGCGAACGCGTCGAGCATCGCCCGGAAACCGGCGGCGTGATCCGGTATCGGCAGCTCGCGGGCGTATGCGGCATCCCCCACCCTGTGCGTCGCGACACCGTGGGCGGACGGGTCGCCGATCCGCTCGACGAGCCCCGACGCGAGCGGATGCGGGCTCTCGACATCGATCAGCTGGGACTTGCTCTCGACATCGATCAGCTGGGACTTG
>NZ_WOYQ01000037.1 GCF_011620665.1 Microbacterium sp. | reverse complement strand
AACCCACAACCGCGAGACACCGTCACTGCCCCGAGACCCCCGCTGTGGACCGGTGTCTCGGGGCACAGCAGGTGTCTCGCGGGCGGGTGGGCTATTCCACCGTCACGGACTTCGCGAGGTTGCGGGGCTGGTCGACGTCCAGGCCCTTGGCCGTCGCGAGACCCATCGCGAAGATGTGCAGCGGGACGACCGCCAGCAGCGGCTCGAACAGAGGGGCCGCGAGCGGGATGCGCAGCACCTCGTCGGCGAACGGCAGAACGGCGGCGTCGCCCTCTTCGGCGACCACGATGACGCGTGCCCCGCGTGCGCGGACCTCCTGGATGTTGGAGATGACCTTCCTGTGCAGCTCGGCCGATTCGCGCGGCGACGGCACGATGACGAACACCGGCTGGCCCGGTTCGATCAACGCGATCGGTCCGTGCTTCAGCTCTCCGGCGGCGAAGCCCTCGGCGTGGATGTAGCTGATCTCCTTGAGCTTCAGTGCACCCTCGAGAGCGATCGGATACCCGACATGGCGCCCGAGGAACAGCACCGACTGCGTGTCGGCCATCCAGTGCGAGAACTGCTCGATGTGGGCCTGCTCCTCCGCGAGCACCCGCGAGATCTTGCCGGGGATCCCCTGAAGCTCATGCACGTGAGCCGCCGATTCGGCCGCGGACAGGACCCCTCGGATGCGCCCGACGTGCAGCGCCAGCAGGTAGAGCGCGGTGATCTGGGCGACGAAAGCCTTCGTCGAGGCGACGGCCACTTCGGGACCGGCATGCGTATAGACGATCGCATCCGATTCGCGCGGAATGGTCGCGCCCTGCGTGTTGCAGATCGACAGCGTCTTCGCTCCGTGCTCGCGCGCGTACTTCACAGCCATGAGCGTGTCCATCGTCTCGCCCGACTGACTGATCGAGACGACCAGCGTGTCCTCCCCGATCACCGGATCGCGATAGCGGAACTCGTGCGCGAGTTCGACGTCGACCGGCACACGCGTCCACTGCTCGAGCGCATACTTCCCGACCATGCCGGCGTACGCGGCCGTGCCGCAGGCGACGATGATGATGCGGTGGATGCCCGCGAAAAGCTCGTCCATCCCGGACAGCTCGGGAATGACGACCGCATCGTCGTGCACACGACCGCGGATCGTATTGGCGACCGCTTCGGGCTCCTCCGAGACCTCCTTGGCCATGAAGGAAGACCAGCCGCCCTTCTCCGCCGCCGAGGCGTCCCACACGACCTCGAACGGCTCCACGTCGACCGCGTTGCCGGCGAAGTCGGTGACCGAGACGCCCGCGGGCGTGATCGCGACGATCTGATCCTGCCCGATCGCAAGCGCGTTGCGCGTGTGCTCGACGAACGCTGCGACGTCGGAGCCGAGGAAGTTCTCGCCCTCGCCCAATCCGATGACGAGCGGCGAGTTGCGGCGCGCTCCGACGACGAGACCTGGCCGTTCCTGATGCATCGCGAGGAGAGTGAAGGCACCCTCGAGACGCGCCGCGACCGTGCGGAACGCCGCGACGAGGTCACCCGATGCCGCGAACTCCCGACCGAGCAGCACGGCCGCGACCTCGGTGTCGGTCTCGGAGCGGAAGGTGAAGCCCTGGCCGAGGAGCTCGTCTTTCAGCTCGGCGAAGTTCTCGATGATGCCGTTGTGGATGACGGCGAGCTTGCCGTCGTCGGCGAGGTGCGGATGCGCGTTCGCATCACTCGGACCGCCGTGCGTCGCCCAGCGTGTGTGGCCGATCCCGGTCGTGCCGTCCGCCATCGGGTGCGTCGCCAGATCGTCGCGCAGCACCTGCAGCTTGCCGGCGCGCTTGCGCAGTCCCAAGTGCCCATCGGCGTCGATCACGGCGATTCCGGCCGAGTCGTAACCCCGGTACTCGAGACGGGCAAGGCCTGAGATCAAGATGGCCTGGCTCGGCCGCGGGCCGACGTATCCGACGATTCCACACATAGCGACCATGGTAGGCGGCATCCGCCTTGCCGACTCTTCCGGGCAGCGCCCTGGCGGAAGTCAGAGCTTGCGCAGGTGCACGCGCTCGACCGAGTGGTCGGCACCCTTCTTCAGGATCAGGGTCGCGCGGTGCCGAGTGGGCTCGACGTTCTCGCGCAGGTTCGGAAGGTTGGTGTGGTTCCAGTACCCCATCGCCGTGGTCATGGCTTCCTCGTCGGACAGCTCCGCGAACACCTTGAAGAACGAGTTCGGGTTGTTGAAGGCACTTCGGCGGAGAGTCAGGAACCGGCTGACGTACCAGGACGCGATGTCGTCGACGTCGGCGTCGACGTAGATCGAGAAATCGAACAGGTCGCTGACGGCGATCTCGTTCGGGCGCGGAGGGGGTGAGAGGACGTTCAACCCCTCGACGATGACGACATCCGGGCGTCGCACCGTGATCTGCGCGTCAGGCACGATGTCGTACCGCACGTGCGAGTAGAACGGCGCCCGCGCCTCGGGAGCACCGGACTTCACGTCCATCAGGAAGCGCACGAGCGCGCGGCGGTCGTAGGACTCGGGAAACCCCTTGCGGTCCATGATCCCGCGGCGATCGAGCTCAGCGTTGGGGTGGAGGAACCCGTCGGTGGTGACCAGTTCGACGCGAGGCGTGCCGGGCCAGCGGCTCATGAGCTCGCGCAGCAGGCGGGCGATCGTCGACTTGCCCACGGCGACCGACCCCGCCACCGCCAGGACGAAGGGCGTCGTGGAGTCCGGCTCCCCGAGGAAGTCGGCTGTCTCCGCGCCGAGCCGTTTCGTGTTCTCGACGTAGGTCGACAGCAGCCGGCTGAGGGGCAGGTAGACCTCTCGGACCTCCGCAAGATCCAACCGGTCCCCGATACCGCGCAGCTGCACGACTTCGGTCTCGCTCAGCGGATTAGGCATGCCCGCGGCCAGCCGCGCCCACTCGGAACGGCCGACCTCGCGATACAGCGAGTCGACTGCGAGCGTCGCGTCTTCGGTGGACATCGCGCCCACTCTATCTGTCGATACGCTGATCGAATGCGCTTGGGAGTACTCGACATCGGCTCGAACACGGTCCACCTGCTCGTCGCCGATGTGCACCCCGGCGGGCGTCCGCTCGCGGCGACCTCCCAGCGCACCGTCCTGCGGCTGATGCGCTACCTCCAGCCCGACGGATCGATCAGCGAACCCGGTGTCGCGGCGCTGGTGGATGCCGTGGCCCAGGCGCGCGCGACGGCCGAGGCCGAGAACGTGGTCGAACTGCTCGCGACGGCCACGAGCGCGGTGCGCGAGGCGACCAACGGCGCCGCCGTCATCGCCAGGATCGAGGAAGCCCTCGGCCAGGAGCTGCAGGTTCTCGGCGGAGAGTCCGAGGCACGGTTCACCTTCTTGGCCGTCCGCCGCTGGTTCGGGTGGTCGGCCGGACAGATCCTGCTCTTCGACATCGGCGGCGGGTCGCTCGAGCTCGCTGCCGGAGCCGATGAGCTGCCGGAGGTCGCGGCATCCGTGCCACTGGGCGCGGGGCGGACGACAGTCGAGTTCCTCCCGAACGACCCTCCCGGCGAGAAGGCCGTCGAGCATCTCCGTGCACACGCCCGCAGAGCGCTCGCGCCGGTTGTCGATCTCATGGCGGGTCAGCCCCGCCCGAACCACATCGTCGGGTCGTCCAAGGCCATCCGGTCCCTCGCGAAACTCGCCGGATACCCCGCTCCGGGATGGAGCGGCAGCGAGCGGATGCTGCTGCCCCGCGCGGCGCTCGGGTCGTGGATTCCGCGGCTCGCGCGCCTGCCGGCATCCGCCCGTCAAGAACTGCCGGGGATCACCGCGGACCGCACCTTCCAGATCGTGGCGGCCGCCGTCGTCCTCCATACCGCGATGACCGCGCTCTCCGCCGACGAGCTCGAAGTCTCACCCTGGGCGCTCCGCGAGGGCGTTCTGCTGCGCTACATCGAGTCGCTCAGCTGGAACGAGCCCGGCTGACGCCGAGCACCGAAGAGTCAGCCGCGGACGATCTCGGCCAGGCGCTCGGCGACGCGCCGGGCATCGTCCGTGGTGACCGCCTCGACCATGACGCGCACCATCGGCTCCGTACCCGAGGGACGCAGGAGAACACGGCCCGCGGCACCCAGTGCGGCCGAGGCGGCCTCCACGGCCTCGACGACGTCATCGTCCGTCGCCCGCGAGCGCGGGACCCCGCGCACGTTGATCAGAACCTGCGGGAACACGGTCATGACCGAGACCAGGTCCGCAAGGGACCGCCCCGTCCGCGCCATCTCGGCGCAGAGGTGCAACCCGGTGAGAACACCATCACCGGTCGTCGCGAAGCGGCTCATGATGACGTGGCCGCTCTGCTCGCCGCCGAGCGAGTACCCGCCGGCCGTCATGCGCTCGAGCACGTACCGGTCGCCCACCGCCGTGGTCTCGACATGGATTCCGTGAGCCTCCATCGCGCGGTGCAGCCCGAGATTGCTCATCACCGTGGTCACGAGGGTGTCGTCCTTCAGCCGCCCGTCGCGCTTCATCGCGACGGCGAGAACCGCCATGATCTGGTCGCCGTCGACGATGTTGCCCGCGGCATCCACCGCGAGGCACCGATCGGCATCGCCGTCGTGGGCGATGCCGACATCGGCGCCGGTGCGCACGACCTCGGCCGCGAGACGCTCGAGGTGGGTCGATCCGTAGCCGTCGTTGATGTTGATCCCGTCGGGATCCGCGCCGATCACCGTCACGCGTGCGCCTGCATTGCGGAAGGTCTCGGGCGAGACTCCGGATGCCGCACCGTGTGCGCAATCCAGCACGACGTGCAGTCCGTCGAGGCGGTGGGTCAGCGACGCGAGCAGGTGGATCGCATAGCGGTCCTCGGCATCCGAGAACCGTTCGACGCGACCGACGTCGGCACCCGTGGGCCGCAGCTTCTCGCCCGTCATGGCCTCTTCGATGCGCTTCTCGACATGGTCGGGGAGCTTGACGCCACCCCGCGCGAAGATCTTGATTCCGTTGTCTGGAGCCGGATTGTGGGATGCCGAGATCATCACTCCGAAGTCAGCGTCGATGTCGGCGATCAGGAACGCGGCGGCGGGGGTCGGGAGGATGCCGGCATCGAGCACATCGACGCCCGACGAGGCGAGCCCCGCCTCGACGGCAGACGAGAGGAAGTTGCCCGAAATGCGCGGATCGCGAGCGACGACGGCGGTGAGCCGCTTGCCCGCCGCGCGGCGCGCGTCTGCGATACGCCCCTGGCCCAGGACGACAGCAGTCGCCTGGGCCAGGGTGAGCGCGAGGTCGGCGGTGAGGGGGCCGTTTGCCAGCCCACGCACACCGTCCGTACCGAACAGCGCCATGAAGCGATCTAGCGCTTCGAGTACTGCGGCGCCTTGCGGGCCTTCTTGAGACCAGCCTTCTTACGCTCGATGACGCGAGCGTCACGCGAGAGGAAGCCGGCCTTCTTCAGGGTGGCGCGGTTGTTCTCGGCGTCGATCTGGTTGAGCGAGCGCGCGATGCCGAGGCGCAGCGCACCGGCCTGACCCGAAGGGCCCCCGCCGGAGATGCGGACGATCACGTCGTACGCGCCGACCAGATCGAGCACCGTGAACGGGTCGTTGATCAGCTGCTGATGCAGCTTGTTGGGGAAGTAGTCCTCGAGCGTGCGCCCATTGACCGTGATCGTGCCGGTGCCGGGAACCAGCCGCACGCGGGCGATGGCCTGCTTGCGGCGGCCGACGGCGGCGCCGGGAACGGAGAGCACGGGGCGAGGGGCCGCGACGACCGGGGCCGCCTCGCTCTCGGTGGTGTAGCTCTCGGGAGTCTCTTCGATGGAATCAGCGATCTTCGCCATGAGTTGTCCTTGTATCTCTCGTCGCGCTTACTGGGCGACCTGGCCGAAGGTGTACGTGGTGGGCTGCTGGGCCGCGTGCGGGTGTTCGGAGCCCACATAGACCTTCAGTTTCGACAGCTGCTGGCGTCCCAGGCTGTTTTTGGGGAGCATTCCGCGGACCGCCTTCTCGACGGCGCGGATCGGGTTCTTCTCCAGAAGCTCGGCGTACGACGTGGAGCGCAGTCCGCCCGGGTAGCCCGAGTGGCGGTAGTCCATCTTCTGCTGGAGCTTCTGACCGGTCAGGGCGACCTTCTCCGCGTTGATCACGATGACGAAGTCACCGGTGTCCATGTGGTTCGCGAAGGTGGGCTTGTGCTTGCCGCGAAGGAGGGTCGCGGCGTGCGAGGCGAGGCGTCCGAGGACGACGTCGGTCGCGTCGATGACGACCCACTCCCGGGTCACTTCACCGGCTTTGGGGGTGTAGGTGCGCGTCACAATAGTGCTGCTTTCTTGATTCGAACGGAGAGGTTCGTGAATCCCACTCCGGGGTGCTTCGCCAGGGGACATCGGTCCCTGAGCCTGCCGAAGGGCCAGTGGAGGGCTCACGTTCGCGGTGCCGGATCAGCAGAGCCGCACACCAAGGGTCAACACTACGGCATCCGGATGCCGGGACCAAACCGTGCCGCCGGGGAGGCCTCACGGCCGACTGCCGCCGCTCAGCGCACGACGGCGGTGACCGTCACCAGCCGCTCGAGCACCTCGTGGCTGACCGAGCCCAGAAGAAACCGTGCGAGCGCGCCACGCCCGTGCGTTCCGAGCACGATCATCCTCGCGCCGGCCGCGCGCGAATTGATCACCTGCGATGGATGCCCCTGTACCACCACGCGTTCGACCACGAGATCGGGGTAGTCGGAGGAAACGCCGGCAAGCGCGAGCGATTGCATCTCTTCCGTCATCGCCTGCATATTCGCCAGATACATGTCGGGGTACACCGCGAGGGTGTTGCGCGGTGCCGACAAGGGGGTCCACACACTGATCGCCGTGAGCGGCTCTCCCCAGCGGTCGGCCTCGCTCGCCGCGAACGCGAGGGCTCGCTCCGAGAGGGGCGAGCCGTCGAGCCCCACGATGATCCCCGAGCGCCCGACCTGCGTGACGTCGGGTACGACGACCACGGGGCACTTCGCGCCCGCCGCGATCCGTGTGCCATGGGGCCCGCGCGCGGGCCCGTGATCCGGACCCCGGTAGTCGCTGCCGATGACCAGCAGTCCGGCATCCGCCGACGCGTCGATCAGGTGCGCCACGGGGTTGCCGGTCAGGACTCGCGTCGTGATCGGAATGCCCGGTCCGACGCGCGCGACCTGTGCATCGAGCATGTCGTGCGCCGCCTGAGTCGCGCTCTCGAGGACGGATGGCTCACCGACGGCCCCCACGGCGCCGCCGACGACGGCGATGAGCTCGAGGCTCTCCTCTCGCGCGCGCGCCCGCGCGGCTGCCCAGTCCACAGCTCGGTCCGACACGGGTCCGCCCGCGACACCGACGATGATTCTCTCAGCCATGGTTCGTCCCTCCGATGGAGCCAGCTCTCCGCCCACGCTATCGAGCAATCACGTGGGGCGCACGCGCACGGGCCGGAGAAACCCCGCCCGCGGACACTCCCGGCTGTGACCCGGCTCAGCGCCGGCTCAGCTCTGCGGTGACGAGAATCGGCAGGTGGTCGCTCAGCCCCTGCGGCAGGGTCGTGATGTCACCGATGTCGACGCCGACGGACGTCGCGAAGTCGTAATGACCCTTGAAGAACTTGTAGCGGGTGTACGTCCGCGCATCGCTCAGTGTCAGCTCGTAGCCGGCTTCACGCACCTTCTCGCTGAGGTTCTCTTTGAAGACGGGGTAGTTGTAATCGCCCACCATCAGGATCGGCAGATCCGCACCCAGGGTCGACAGCTCCGCCAGCGCCGCCTGGATCTGCTTGCGGCGCAGCGAGTTGAGCGCCGTGAGCGGCGCGGCGTGGAAGCTCGCGACCGTGAAGTCGCGGCCGTCATCGATGTCGCGCAGCCGCACCGCCAGCATCCGCTCTTCCGCGGGCTTGAGCACGCGGTCGTGGAGGGACTTCTTCAACGCGACGGCACGGATCTCGAGCGCCTCGAACGCGTTCCGCCGGTAGTACACGGCCAATCCGAGGCGATTGCGTGCCGTGGCGTCGGCCAGCTGCAGGCTGGCGATCTTGGCAGGAAGAGCCTCGGTCACCGCCTCCTGCAGGCAGAGGATGTCGGCGTACGTCGACTCTACGAGGTCGTCGAGCTCGCCGACGGCCTTGTGCTTGTTGAGGTTGTACGAGATGACTTTCATCGGCGCCAGCCTATTCGTCGCACCTTGGGATCCGCTCAGTCTGCGTCTCGGCGTGCGCGGGTCTGCTCGGCACGCGCAGCGAGCAGCGCATCCGCCGGGTAGCCGACCTCCGACAGCGTGAGGCCGCGCGCCGGCAGCACCTTGAACGCGCTCGTGCGCAGCCGTTCGTCGCGGAGCCGAACGACGTCCGCGCGCTCGAGGCGCCCCTCGCCGACCGCCGCGCACGCGCCCACCAGTGCGCGCACCATGCTGTGGCAGAAGGCATCCGCCTTCACGCTCGCGATCAGGATGCCGTGAGCGTTGCGACGCCACCCGAACTCCAGCAGAGTGCGGATCGTGGTCGCATCCTCGCGCCACTTGCAGTAGGCCGCGAAATCGTGGAGCCCGAGCAGAGACCGGGCCGCGTCATCCATCGCCCCGACGTCGAGCGGCGCGCTCACGGTCGTCGTGCGGTTTCGTTCGAGCGGGTCGTAGCCCCGATCCGCGATGCGGTATTCGTAGCGTCGCCAGACCGCCGAGAACCGCGCGTCGAAGCCCGCGGCGGCCTCGGAGACCGTGCGGACGACGACGTCCGGGTACGGTCCGAGAACACCGTTGATGCGAGCGGCCAGAGCCTGCGGTTCGGGGGTGCGGCCCTTGGCGAGCCGCTCGCGCTGCGCGTCGGTGAGGTCGAGATGGGCGACCTGTCCGCTCGCGTGGACTCCGGCATCCGTCCGCCCCGCAACGACCAGTTGCGGGTTGCCGCCGAGGATGCGGGCGATCGCGGCCTCGAGCGTGCCCTGCACCGTACGCAACTCAGGCTGTCGCGCCCAGCCTCGAAAGCCGGTGCCGTCGTAGGCGATGTCGAGGCGCAGGCGCACGGCCCCAGCCTACTCAGCGAGCGGCGTCTACCTCGCCGCGTGTCGGGGGATTCGCGCCGGGGCGAGAGACCGTGATCCCGGCCATCACCGCCGCCCGCCGCAGCGCCCGCTCGAACACCGCCGCAGACTCGAACATCCGAGGATCGTCGAGGGCGCTGGAGATGAGGCTCGCCATGTAGGCATCGCCGGCGCCGATCGTGTCGGACACATCGACCGGGAACGCCGGGACCTCGCTGATCCCTCCGGGTCCCAGTCCGAGTGCGCCCTGTCCCCCGCGCGTGAGCACGACGATCCGGGGTCCGAGCGAACCGATCTCGGCGAGGACCTGCTCCGGCGGCAGCCCCGGGAACAGCCATGCCGCGTCTTCGTCGCTCAGCTTGACGAGGTCCGCCGCGCGGGCAGCGGCCACGAACCGCGCAAGCGCGCCCCGGTGCTCGCCCACGAGCGAGGGGCGGATGTTCGGGTCGACCGTGACGAGCGCACGCCCGGCCGCGTTCTGGAGTGCCGCGAGCACCGTGCCGCCGCCCGGCTCGAGGAACAGAGCGATCGACCCGGCGTGAACGGCTGACGCGCTGCCGAGGGATGGCGCGGGAATCCTCCAGTCGATCGCGAACTCGTACTCTGCCGAACCGTCGGCGCGGAGGCGCGCCCGTGCCGTGGGGGTGGCGGCATCCGTCCATGACTCGTCCGCGACGACCACACCGGACGCGGCCACGAGCGCGGCTATCCGGGAGCCGCGCGCGTCACGGCCCAGCCGGGTGAGCAGTCGGACATCGTGCCCCTGCCGCGCGAGCCCGACCGCGACGTTGGCGGGACTCCCGCCGACGAGCTCACGGTGCTCGCCGGCGCTGTCGACGATGTCGATGAGCGCTTCGCCGATCACGAGGACCTGTGATGCCATGGCTCCAGTCTGGCCGACCGCGCCCCAGCATCCGCATCTCGTCCGACCCGGCCTGCCCCCAGACGTGAAGAAGCCCGCACCGTTGCGCGGCGCGGGCTTCTTCACGAAAGTGGGAGAGAGTCCTACTTCTCCTCGGTGGGGGCCTCGACGGCCTCCTCCGCCGCAGCCTCGGCGGCGGCGCCTTCTTCGGGCGACTCCGCTCCGGCGTCGGCGGCTTCATCGACGGCGGGCGTCTCTTCGGCCTCGGCCTCGGCCTCGGGCGCGGGCGCGGGAACCTCGGCCTCGGCCTCGGGCGCGGGCTCGGCGACCGGGGCCGCTGCCGATTTCTTGGCCGACTTCGGCTTCGGGTTCACCGGTTCGAGCACGAGCTCGATGACGGCCATGGGAGCATTGTCACCCTTGCGATTGCCGATCTTCGTGATGCGGGTATAGCCGCCCTCGCGGTCGGCGACGAGCGGCGCGATCTCGGTGAAGAGCTCGTGCACGACGCCCTTGTCGCCGATGACCGCCAGCACGCGGCGACGAGCGTGCAGGTCGCCGCGCTTGGCGAACGTGATCAGGCGCTCGGCGAGCGGACGCACGCGCTTGGCCTTGGTCTCGGTCGTCGTGATCGACTTGTGGGTGAAGAGCGCTGCGGCGAGGTTCGCAAGCATCAGGCGCTCGTGTGCGGGGCCGCCTCCGAGGCGGGGACCCTTGGTGGGCTTGGGCATGTCAGTTACTCCAGGTCAAAGATGTCAGCGAGGGCCGGGCGGCTCAGACGGTTTCGTCGTCGTAGCCGCCGTAGAAGTGCGCGCCGTCGAACCCGGGGACCGAGTCCTTCAGCGACAGGCCGAGCGAGATGAGCTTGTCGCGCACTTCGTCGACCGACTTCTGGCCGAAGTTCCGGATGTTCATGAGCTGCGTCTCGGAGAGTGCGACGAGCTCGGACACGCTGTTGATGCCCTCGCGCTTGAGGCAGTTGTAGGAGCGAACCGACAGATCGAGGTCCTCGATCGGCATCGACAGCTCGTTGGTGAGCACCTGCTCGACCGGTGCGGGCCCGATCTCGATGCCCTCAGCCTCGACGTTCAGTTCGCGCGCCAGCCCGAACAGCTCGGTGAGAGTGCGGCCGGCCGATGCCACAGCGTCGCGGGGCAACATCGACGACTTGCTCTCGACGTCCAGCACGAGCTTGTCGAAGTCGGTGCGCTCACCCGCGCGGGTCGCGTCGACGCGATAGCTGACCTTCAGCACCGGCGAGTAGATCGAGTCGATCGGCACCTGGCCCGCCTCGGCGTACTCGTTGCGGTTCTGAGTCGCCGAGACGTAGCCGCGGCCACGCTCGATCGTCAGTTCGAGCTCGAACTTGGCCGAGTCGTTGAGCGTCGCGATGACGAGCTCGGGGTTGTGGATCTCGACACCGGCAGGAGCGGAGATATCAGCGGCCGTGACCTCACCGGCGCCGGTCTTGCGCAGGTACGCCGTGATGGGCTCGTCCCGCTCGGAAGAGACGACCAGCTGCTTGATGTTGAGGATGATCTCGGTGACATCCTCCTTCACTCCCGGAATGGTGCTGAACTCGTGCAGCACTCCGTCGATCCGGATGCTGGTGACGGCGGCGCCGGGGATCGACGACAGCAGGCTGCGCCGCAACGCGTTGCCGATCGTGTAGCCGAAGCCGGGCTCCAGCGGCTCGATGACGAACCGGCTGCGGAACTCGCCGATCTTCTCCTCGGTCAGAGTGGGACGCTGTGCAATGAGCACTATGTGTTCCTTTCGATCACGTGACCGCTATATGACACGTGTGGGTGGTGAGGTGTTGAGTTTTGTGAGGACGGATGACAGCGGCATCCGTCAGGAAATGCGACCGACTGACACAGGAACCGCCCAGGGGGTTCCTGTGTCAGTCGAAGAGTCAGACGCGCCGGCGCTTGGGGGGACGGCAGCCGTTGTGAGCCTGCGGCGTCACGTCGCTGATCGAGCCGACCTCGAGGCCGGCGGCAGTCAGCGAACGGATCGCGGTCTCGCGGCCCGAGCCCGGACCCTTCACGAAGACATCGACCTTCTTGACGCCGTGCTCCTGCGCTTGACGGGCGGCCGACTCGGCGGCCATGCCGGCGGCGTAGGGGGTGGACTTGCGCGAGCCCTTGAAGCCCACACCACCCGAGGACGCCCAGCTGATCACGGCGCCCGAAGGGTCGGTGATCGAGACGATCGTGTTGTTGAACGTCGACTTGATGTGGGCCTGGCCCAGCGCGATGTTCTTCTTCTCCTTGCGGCGCGGCTTGCGCGCTGCGGACTTGGCCTGTGCCATGTGCGTTTTCTCCTAGAACCTGTGAGAGCCGACGGCCGCGCCTTAGCGCGCCTTCTTCTTGCCGGCGACGGTGCGCTTGGGGCCCTTGCGGGTACGCGCGTTGGTCTTTGTGCGCTGACCGCGCACGGGAAGGCCGCGGCGGTGGCGGATGCCCTGGTACGAGCCGATCTCCACCTTGCGGCGGATGTCGGCGGCGACTTCGCGGCGAAGGTCACCCTCCACCTTGTATTCGGCGTCGATGTGGTCGCGCAGGGCGATCAGCTGGTCGTCGGTGAGGTCCTTGACGCGGATCGACTCGTCGATCTGGGTGGCCTTGAGGATCTCGACCGAACGGGTACGGCCGATGCCGTAGATGTAGGTGAGGGCGATCACGACGCGCTTGTCGCGCGGGATGTCAACGCCGGCAAGACGTGCCATGCGGTATCTCCTAGGAGTAGTGGAGGTGTGGAGCAGGATCGGTGCCCGGGCCTCCAGCCCGGGGTGTCCCCCCTCGCGGGGATCTGAACCTGCCGATGTGTATTCAGTTGCGCGCTGCCCTCTGCCGTCGGCGGATCAGCCCTGGCGCTGCTTGTGGCGCGGGTTCGACTTGCAGATGACCATGACGCGACCGTGGCGACGGATGACCTTGCAGTGATCGCAGATGGGCTTGACGGAGGGGTTGACCTTCATGATGTTTCTTTCGCTGTCTTCGCCGGGCACGATTCCCTCGAGGAGCTCAGGACCGTGGGGCGTTACTTCTCGACCGGGTCTAGCGGTAGCGGTAGACGATGCGCCCGCGGGTGAGGTCGTAGGGCGAGAGCTCCACGACGACTCGGTCCTCGGGGATGATGCGGATGTAGTTCTGCCGCATCTTGCCGGAAATCGTCGCGAGGACTTTGTGTCCGTTGCTGAGCTCAACGCGGAACATCGCATTGGGCAGGGCCTCGGAGATCACACCCTCGATCTCGATGACTCCGTCTTTCTTCGCCATACGCTCGCTAACGCTGGGCAGACCGGCCGGTCTGCGGTGGATGGGTTGTTCGGTGCAATGACACGCCAATGAAGGCGCAAGGCACCAAAGATCCAGTGTACGTGATAGTGGAGGATGCGGCAAACCGCCCCATCCGATTACGGGAAGAGCGTGGCGAACTGCCCCGCAGCCGGAATCGTCGAGTTCGAGATGACCTCGCCGTTGATCGCCAGGGTGGGCGTGCCGACCCCCGTCGATCCCGGCTGCACCGGTGTCTTGTCGGTCATCGCCGCCACGAAGTCCGTGTAGGTGCCCTCTGAGACACAGGAGTCGATGCCGTCGACGCCGACGCCGGCCGCGATCTCGAGGATCTGGTCATCGGTGAGGCCCGCGGAGTTCTCCGCCGGCTGCTGTTCGAACATCGCCCGCATGAACGGGATCGCGGCATCCGGTTCGGCTTCGGCCACGCAGTACATCGCGTTCGCCGCACGAGTGGAGAACGCCGTTCCCTGCGAGAACCTGTCGAGGATCGCAATCGGGTGGATGTTCTGTGTGATCGTGCCGTCGTTGACCAGATCGAGGATCTCGTCGCCGTAGGTCGACTCGAACTGACCGCAGATCGGGCACATGAAGTCGAGGTAGACGTCGAGCGACTGCTCCCCGTCACCGACGATGATCGCCCCGGTCGACTGGTCGATCCCTGATCCGCTGGGGAGCGTGCCCGGGTCATTGGCGGTGTTGTTCATCCACACGACGAGGGCGATCACGAGTGCCACGACGGCGACCACGGCGACGCTCACCCACACGGCGAACCAGTTGGTCTTGCCCGCTGCTGCCTGTGCCATGTTGGTGCTGCCTTCTCTCTCGCTGCCGTTTATCGCCTCTATCTTCCCCTATCCGCCCCTATGCGTTCTCCGTGAGCCATCTGCGGACTCGCCGGCCTCGAGACACCACATACCCGCGAGAAATCAGCTGAGCACACGTTTCTCGAGCGGAACGCGGTTTCTCGGCGACGGCGTCGCCTCCTCCCCAGGCGAATCACCTCGCGGACTGTTCACAATCGCGGGCGGAATCGCTTCGGCCGCGTGCGAGCAGGAGCACCCTGAATGGATGCCGCAGACTCTCTCCGATCGCGCCGCGATCACCTCCCCGCTCGCCCTGATGACCTCTCGGGAAGCTCGGGCGCTCGGCATCCGCGTCCCCGCTCCGGAGTACCATCGTGTCCGCTCGGGCATCTATGTCGATGCCGCCGCATGGGCGAGGCTGCCGGCCTGGCGCCGCTACCACGTCCGGGTGCATGCGCTGCTGCGCGCCGCGCCTGACGTCACGCTGTGTCTCGAGTCGGCCGCCGTCGTGCACGGCATCCCGCTCTTCGGGCATCCCCGTGATCTGCACGTCTATGACTCGCGCCGCACCTCGTCCCGCCGATTCGGCGACGTCTGCGTGCACACCGGGGCGCAATCACGCGAGGTCGTGGACGTCGGCGGCATCCGGGTGACCTCACTGCTCGACACGGCCGTCGACCTCACGCGGGTGCTGCCCCCCGCGCACGGGCTGGCCGCCGCGGATGCCGTCGTCGCGCCTGCGCAGGGCGGCAGGCTCAGCATCTCCGCGCTGCGGGAACGCGCGCGCGAACGACCATCCGCGCGCGGTGCGGCCATACAGAGGGAGGTGTGGGCTCTCGTCGACGAGCGGATCGAGTCGCCCCACGAGGCGGTCAGTCACGCCCTCATCCTGTGGGCGGGATTCGAGATGCCCGAGCCGCAGGTGGAGTATCGCTACGAAGGCTCCCTGGATCGCTGCGACTTCACCTTCCGCGCGGCACGCGCAGTGGGCGAAGCGGACGGCTGGGGAAAGTACGACCTCGCCGATCCCGCCGCCGCATCCCGCGCCCTGGCGAACGAGAAGCGCCGCGAGGATCGACTGCGCCGACACGGCCACCGCGTGGCGCGATGGGAACCGCGTGACCCCTACCGAGTGACGCCGGTCGCCCGCGCACTTCAGCAAGCGGGTGTGCGCGTGGAACGCCCCGAGCAGCGCGCTCTCATCGCGACGCTACGGGCGGAATCCCGCCGCAACTTGCCGGCGCCGACGCCCGCGATCGGTGCTGGCGAGAAACCACATCACGTGTGAGAAATCAGCGCTGCGGCGATGTCTCCCGCAGAAGCGGTTTCTCGCGCCGGACTACGCGATGGGGACGGGCGTCACGCCGAAGGGCGCGAGGGCGCTGGCGCCCCCGTCGGGTGACGTCAGCACCCAGATGCCGCTCTCGTGCACGGCGACGCTGTGCTCCCAGTGCGCGCCGTCGCTGCCGTCGACCGTCGACACGGTCCAGTCGTCGTCTTCGACGAACGTGACATCAGTCCCGCCGGTGACCATCGGCTCGATCGCGAGGCACAGCCCGGGCTTGACCTCGGGGCCGAGGTCCGGCACGCGATAGTTGAACACCGTGGGCCCCTCGTGCATCGCGCGGCCGATGCCGTGCCCCACGTAATCGCGCAGGATGCCGTACGAGCCCTGGGCCTCGATAGAGCTCTGCACCGCATCGCCGATCTCACCCACGCGGCGCGCCGAGGCGAGCGCGGCAATCCCCGCCCACAGCGATCCTTCGGTCACATCGGACAGACGCTGCCGCGCGGTCGCCACAGCGGGATCCCCACCGGGCACCACGACCGTGATCGCAGAGTCTCCGTTCCAGCCCTGGAACTGCGCGCCCGAGTCGATCGACACGATGTCTCCGGGTTCCAGCACGCGCGAGCCCGGGATGCCGTGGACGACCTGGTCGTTGATCGAGATGCACGTCGTGTGGCGATACCCGCGAACGAGCATGAAGTTCGACTCCGCGCCGCGGCCGCGGATGACGGCGGATGCCGCGGCATCCAGCTCTTCGGTCGTCACGCCGGGAGCCACCAGTGCGCGCACCGCGTCGAGGGATGCCGCCGTGATCAGGCCGGGCTCCACCATCGTCCGCAGCTGTGCGGGAGTCTTGTACAGCGAGCGGCGCAGCCCCATCACGCCGTGATGCCGCGCGCTGCGAGAGCCGAGACGACGCGTTCGAACACCTCGTCAAGCGAGCCGACGCCGTCGACCGAGTCGACGATTCCCCGCGAGCGGTAGACGTCGAGGATCGGCGCCGTCTCGGATTCGTAGATCGCGAGACGCTTGGCGATCGACTCCGCGTTGTCGTCACTGCGCCCCTGCTCGGCCGCGCGCAGCGACAGGCGCCGGATCGACTCGTCCCGGGGGACGGAGAGCTCGATGACGGCCGTGAGCTGCTCACCGCGACCCTCGAGGAACCCATCCAGATCGCCGACCTGGCCGAGGTTGCGCGGATACCCGTCGAGCAGGAAGCCGGATGCGGCATCCGCCTGCGCCAGGCGATCGCGCACGATCGCCGAAGTCAGCTCGTCCGGAACGAGGTCGCCGGCCTCGATGATCGCCTGCACCTGGAGTCCGAGCTCGGTGCCGTCCTTCACATTCGCGCGGAAGACATCGCCGGTGGACACCGCCGGAATCTTCAGCAACTCGGCGATCCGCACCCCTTGGGTGCCCTTGCCCGAGCCCTGCGGCCCGATAATCAGCAAACGTGCGGCCTGTCGAGAGGTCATCGCAATAGCCCTTCATAGTGGCGCTGCTGCAGCTGCGCGTCGATCTGCTTGACCGTTTCGAGCCCCACCCCGACGATGATGAGGATCGACGCGCCACCGAACGGGAAGTTCTGGTTGGCGCCGACCGTCACCAGCGCGATCAGCGGGAGCAGCGCGATCAAGCCCAGATAGATGGAGCCCGGCAGCGTGATGCGGGTGAGTACATAGTCAAGATACTCGGCGGTGGGACGACCGGCACGGATGCCGGGGATGAAGCCGCCGTACTTCTTCATGTTGTCGGCGACCTCGACCGGGTTGAACGTGATCGCAACGTAGAAGTATGTGAACCCGACGATGAGCAGGAAATACAGGATCATGTAGAACGGGTGATCGCCCGTGGTCAGATAGGACTGGATCCACGTGACCCACCCGGGGATGTTGCCGTCGGCGTCCGGAGTCTGGTTGAACTGGGCGACCAGCGCCGGGATGTACAGCAGCGACGACGCGAAGATGACGGGCACGACGCCGGCCATGTTGACCTTGATCGGGATGTAGGTGTTGGTGCCGCCGAGCGTGCGGCGACCGACCATGCGCTTTGCGTACTGGACAGGGATGCGGCGCTGGGACTGCTCGACGAAGACGACGAGAGTCACCACGACGATGCTGACGGCGATCACGAGAAGGAAGACCTCGAAGCCGCGTGCCACCTGGATCGACCACATGGCGGCCGGGAAGGTCGCGGCGATCGAGGTGAAGATGAGGATCGACATGCCGTTGCCGACGCCCCGCTCGGTGACGAGCTCGGCGAACCACATGATGAGGCCGGTGCCAGCCGTCAGCGTGATGATCATCAGCAGCTGCGCCCACCAGGCCGTGTTGGTCAGCAGCGCGTTGCACTCGGCGATGCTGGTCGCGCCGAAGAGCTGGCCGGAGCGGGCAACGGTCACGAGCGTCGTGGACTGCAGAAGCGCGAGCGCGATGGTCAGGTAGCGCGTGTACTGCGTGAGCTTGGCCTGGCCCGCCTGGCCTTCCTTGTACAGAGTCTCGAAATGAGGGATCACGACACGGAGCAGCTGGACGATGATGGTGGCCGTGATGTAGGGCATGACCCCGAGCGCGAAGATCGACAGCTGCAGCAGCGCGCCACCGGAGAAGAGATTCACGAGCGAGAGCAGGCCCTCACTGGCGGACCCCGTCTGTTCGAGACACACCTGAACGTTCGGAAAACTCACGAACGGCGCGGGCACGTGCGCACCGAAGCGATAGATGGCAATGACGCCCAGAGTGAAGCCGATCTTCCGCCGGAGGTCCGGTGTGCGGAAGACCCGCGCGATTGCGCTGAACAAGAAATTTCCTCCAGTGGGATTTCCGCCCGCGGTGGTGGCGGGTGCCTCGGGAGCACCGGTTTCCCAGCGTACGGCAACAGGGACCGGCACCGGTTCTCGAGCGAATCGAGATTCGGGCCGGCCCCTGCCGTGGATTACTTGATCGAACCGCCCGCGGCGACGATCTTCTGCTCGGCCGAGCCCGAGACCTTGTCGACCGACACGGTGAGCTTGACCGAAATGTCGCCGGTGCCGAGCACCTTGACCTTCTCGTTCTTGCGCACGGCGCCCTTCGCGACGAGGTCCGTGATGGTGACGTCGCCGCCGGTCGGGTACAGCTCCGCGAGCTTTTCGAGGTTGACCACCTGGTACTCGACGCGGAACGGGTTCTTGAAGCCGCGCAGCTTCGGCGTGCGCATGTGGAGCGGCATCTGCCCACCCTCGAAGCCGGCCTTGACCTGGTACCGGGCCTTCTGACCCTTGGTGCCACGGCCGGCCGTCTTGCCCTTCGAGCCCTCACCGCGGCCAACGCGGGTCTTGGCCTTGTTGGACCCGGGGACGGGACGCAGGTGGTGCACCTTCAGCACGCCGGGACGCGTCGCCACGGCGTGGCTCTTCGTCGATGCCTTCTTGGGCGCAACCACTTCCTTCGCATCCGCTGCCTTCGTGGCCGGCGCCTTCTTGGCGGCCGGCTTCTGGGCGGGGGCGTTCTTCACGGCGACCTCTTCGGTCGCCTTCGCGGCCTTCTCAGCCATCAGTCGATCTCCTCAACTTTGACGAGGTGCGCGACGGTCTGGATGTAACCGCGCGTCTGCGCGTCATCGGGACGAACGACGGAGTCGTTGATCCGCTTCAGACCGAGAGAACGCAGCGTGTCGCGCTGGTTCTGCTTCTCGCTCACCTTGGACTTTACCTGGGTCACTTTCAGACGCGCGGCCATCAGACACCTGCCTTTGCAGCGGCCGCGGCGTCAGCCTCGGCACGGATCAGACGAGCCGGAGCCACCTGGTCGAAGTCGAGACCACGACGAGCGGCGACGGCACGCGGCTCCTCGAGCTGCTTGAGCGCGGTGACGGTCGCGTGCACGATGTTGATCGTGTTCGACGAGCCGAGCGACTTCGAGAGCACATCGTGGATGCCGGCGCACTCGAGCACGGCACGCACCGGACCCCCGGCGATGACACCGGTACCGGCGGCTGCCGGACGCAGAAGTACGACGCCCGCGGCGGCCTCACCCTGCACGGGGTGCGGGATGGTGGAGCCGGAGCGCGGCACACGGAAGAAGTTGCGCTTGGCCTCTTCGACACCCTTCGAGATGGCCAGGGGCACCTCGCGGGCCTTGCCGTAGCCCACACCGACGAGTCCGTTGCCGTCACCCACCACGACCAGCGCCGTGAAGCTGAACCGACGACCGCCCTTGACGACCTTCGACACCCGGTTGATGGTCACGACGCGCTCGAGGAACTGGCTCTTCTCGGCATCGCGTCCACCGCGGTCACGCGTCTGACTGCGCTCGCGGCCACCGCGGCGCGGCTCGCGCTCGCGCTCCACGGGCGCCTCCTCGACGACAGCAGTCGGCTCGGTCACTTCGGTGTTCTCCACATTCACAGTTGCATCGCTCACAGGTTCAGACCTCCCTCGCGGGCGCCATCGGCGATCGCCGCGACACGGCCCGCGTAGCGGTTGCCGCCGCGGTCGAACACGACGTCCTCGATGCCTGCGGCCTTCGCGCGCTCGGCGACGAGCTCGCCGACCTTGCGCGCCTTGGCGGTCTTGTCACCGTCGAACGCCCGCAGGTCCGCTTCGAGGGTGGATGCCGATGCCAGGGTGTGACCCTTGGCGTCGTCGACCACCTGGACGAAGACGTGGCGGGCCGAGCGGGTCACGACCAGGCGCGGACGCAGCTCGGTGCCGACGACCTTCTTGCGAAGGCGGGCGTGACGGCGCGTACGCGCCTGAGTCTTTGTCTTGACAGCCATGGTCACTTACCACTCTTTCCGGCCTTGCGACGAACGACCTCGCCGGCGTACCGCACACCCTTGCCCTTGTAGGGCTCGGGCTTGCGGATCTTGCGGATGTTCGCAGCGGCCTCGCCGACCGCCTGCTTGTCGATGCCGCTCACGGTGACCTTGTTGTTGCCCTCGACCGTGAACGTGATGCCCGCGGGCGGCTCGACGAGCACCGGGTGCGAGAAGCCGAGGGCGAACTCCACCGAGCCGCCCTTCTGCGCGACGCGGTAACCGGTGCCGACGACCTCGAGGCCCTTGGTGTAGCCCTGGGTCACCCCGATGATGTTGTTGCTGATGAGGGTGCGGGTCAGGCCATGCAGCGAACGCGACTCGCGCTCGTCATCGGGACGGCTGACGAGCACCTGACCCTCTTCGATCTTGACCTCGATGGGGCGTGCGACGGTGAGCGCGAGCTCGCCCTTCGGGCCCTTGACCGCGACTTCCTGCCCGTTGACCGAGATGGTCACCTCAGCGGGGATGTCGATCGGAAGACGTCCAATACGCGACATGTCAGATCACCACACGTAGGCGAGGACTTCCCCGCCGACGCCCTTCTGCTCGGCCTGGCGGTCCGTGAGGAGGCCAGAGGAGGTGGACAGGATCGCGACACCCAGACCGCCGAGGACCGTGGGCAGTTCGGTGGACTTCGCGTAGACGCGGAGGCCGGGCTTCGAAACGCGCTTGATGCCCGCAATCGACCGCTCGCGGTTCGGACCGTACTTCAGCGTGAGGGTCAGCGTCTGGCCGACCCGTGCGTCCGAGACCTCCCAGGAGGCGATGTAGCCCTCCTGCTGGAGGATCGCCGCGATGTGGGTCTTGAGCTTGGAGCTCGGCAGCGACACGGAGTCGTGATGCGCCGAATTCGCATTGCGCAGACGGGTCAGCAGATCTGCGACCGGGTCTGTCATTGTCATTTGTTGTTTCCTTTGTTCATGCGGTTTCGGATGCCGTTACACGCCAGCCGACCTTCAATGGGGGTCTTACTGGGAGTCATCCGTCTTGAACGGAAAGCCGATGTGACGCAGCAGCGCACGACCTTCGTCATCCGTCTTCGCCGTCGTGACGACCGTGATGTCGAAACCTCGGACACGGTCGATCTTGTCCTGGTTGATCTCGTGGAAGACCGACTGCTCCTGAAGACCGAACGTGTAGTTGCCGTTGCCGTCGAATTGCTTCGGGGACAGGCCGCGGAAGTCACGGATTCGGGGCAGCGACAGGTTGACCAAACGGTCGAGGAACTCCCAGGCGCGGTCGCCGCGGAGGGTGACGTGCGCGCCGATGGGCTGGCCCTCACGCAGCTTGAACTGCGCGATCGACTTGCGAGCCTTCGTCACGATCGGCTTCTGGCCGGTGATCTTGGTCAGATCCTCGACCGCACCATCGATCACCTTGGAGTCGCGAGCCGCCTCACCGACGCCGGTGTTGACGATGACCTTGACGATCCCGGGGATCTGCATGACGTTCGTGTAGCCGAACTCCTCCTGCAGAGCCTTCTTGATCTCGGCCTGGTATTTCTGCTTCAGGCGGGGCTGGGTTGCCACGAGTGCACCCCCGGCCGAAGGGGCGGCCGCCGCGTCAGTGTTGGTGCTCATCAGAGGTCCTTACCGCTCTTCTTCGCGTAGCGCACGCGTACGTTGCGCTTGACGCCATCCTTCGTCTGCTCCTCGACGCGGTGACCGACGCGGGTCGGCTTCTTGGTCGAAGGATCGACGATGGCGACATTGGAAATGTGGATCGGGGCTTCCATCGTCTCGATGCCGCCCGTCCTGCTGCCGCGGTCGGACTGGCCGACACGGCTGTGCTTCGTGACGAAGTTGACACCCTCGACGATGACACGGTTCTGCTCGACGAGGATGTCGAGCACCTTGCCCTGCTTTCCGCGGTCGCCGCCCTTGTCCTGCTTCTTGCCTGTGATGACCTGAACGAGGTCACCCTTCTTGATCTTGGCCATGAGGTCAGATCACCTCCGGTGCGAGCGAGACGATCTTCATGAACTTCTTGTCGCGAAGCTCACGACCGACCGGTCCGAAGATGCGGGTGCCCCGGGGCTCCCCGTCGTTCTTCAGGATGACGGCGGCGTTCTCGTCGAACTTGATGTAGGAACCGTCTGCGCGACGGGTCTGCTTGACGGTGCGGACGATGACGGCCTTGACCACATCGCCCTTCTTGACGTTTCCGCCCGGGATCGCGTCCTTGACGGTCGCCACGATGATGTCGCCCACACCGGCGTACCGGCGGTTCGAGCCGCCGAGCACACGGATCGTGAGCAGCTCCTTGGCGCCGGTGTTGTCGGCGACCTTGAGACGAGACTCTGTCTGAATCACTTGTTACTCCTTGGGTTCCAAGAAGGCCGGGGCCTTACTTGGCCTTCTCGAGGATCTCGACCAGCCGCCAGCGCTTGGTGGCGCTGATCGGACGGGTCTCGTTGATGAGGACCAGATCGCCGATGCCGGCGGTGTTCGCCTCGTCGTGCGCCTTGACCTTCGACGTGCGGCGGATGACCTTGCCGTAAAGCGGGTGCTTCACGCGGTCTTCGACCTCTACGACGATCGTCTTGTCCATCTTGTCGCTGATCACGTAGCCGCGACGCGACTTGCGGTAGCCACGGGCGCTCACATCGCGGACGTCGTTGGCTCCGTGCTCATGACCCGAGGCGCCGACGGTCGTTTCACCGGTGGTCGGGGCCTCGGAGGCGGCGGACGCCCTTTTGACGGGCGCCTTCTTCTCGGTTGCGTCAGCCATCACTCGGCCTCTTCCTTCTCGGCCACGTCGGCGGCATCCGCCTTCTTGGCCCTGGTCTTCTTCGCCTTCGCCGACACCTCGACCGGAGCGGGAGTGGCACGGATGCCGAGCTCACGCTCACGGATCACGGTATAGAGCCGCGCGATGTCGCGCTTGACCGCACGGATGCGGCCGTGGCTGTCGAGCTGGCCGGTGGCCGACTGGAAGCGCAGGTTGAACAGCTCCTCCTTGGCCTTGCGCAGCTCCTCGACGAGGCGCTGGTCTTCGAACGTGTCGAGCTCGCTCGGAGCGAGCTGCTTGGTGCCGATCGCCATTATGCGTCGCCCTCCTCGCGCTTGATGATGCGTGCCTTCAGAGGCAGCTTGTGGATGGCGCGGGTCAGTGCCTCACGAGCGAGTTCCTCGTTGACGCCTGCGACCTCGAAGAGGACGCGACCCGGCTTGACGTTGGCAACCCACCACTCGGGCGAACCCTTACCGGAACCCATGCGGGTTTCGGCCGGCTTCTTGGTCAGCGGACGGTCGGGGTAGATGTTGATCCACACCTTGCCACCGCGCTTGATGTGACGGGTCATCGCGATACGCGCGGACTCGATCTGGCGGTTGGTGACATACGCAGGCGTGAGCGCCTGGATGCCGAATTCGCCGAACGAGACCTTCGTGCCACCGGTGGCCTGGCCAGAACGGCCGGGGTGGTGCTGCTTGCGGTACTTGACCTTGCGGGGAATAAGCATTATGCCGGTGCTCCTTCTGCGACGGGGGCGTCGCTGCGGGGGCCGCGCCGACGGTCGCCACCACGGTCATCGCGACCGCGGGGCGCCTTCGGCGCGTTCGCCTGCTCGCGCGCGAGCTCCTTGTTGGTGAGGTCGCCCTTGTAGATCCAGACCTTCACGCCGATGCGGCCGAAGGTGGTCTTGGCCTCGTAGAAGCCGTAGTCGATGTTCGCGCGCAGGGTGTGCAGGGGCACACGGCCTTCGCGGTAGAACTCCGAACGGCTCATCTCGGCGCCGCCGAGGCGGCCGGAGACCTGGATGCGAACGCCCTTGGCGCCGGCGCGCTGAGCACCCTGCAGGCCCTTGCGCATCGCGCGGCGGAATGCCACGCGGGCGGAGAGCTGCTCGGCGATGCCCTGTGCGACCAGCTGGGCATCGGCCTCGGGGTTCTTGACCTCGAGGATGTTCAGCTGGATCTGCTTGCCGGTGAGCTTCTCGAGGTCGGCGCGGATGCGCTCGGCTTCGGCGCCGCGGCGCCCGATCACGATTCCGGGGCGAGCGGTGTGGATGTCGACGCGGACGCGGTCACGCGTGCGCTCGATCTCGATGCCGCTCACGCCTGCGCGGTCGAGCTGCGTCTGGAGAAGCTTACGGATCTTGATGTCCTCGGCCACGTAGTCCGCGTAGCGCTGTCCCGGCTTGGTCGAGTCGGAGAACCAACGGGACACGTGGTCCGTCGTGATGCCGAGGCGGAAGCCGTACGGGTGTACCTTCTGTCCCATTACTTGCTCGCCTTCTTGTCGGTCGAGGACGCGGTAGCGACCTCCGGGGTCGCGAGCACGACCGTGATGTGGCTCGTGCGCTTCTTGATCTGGAAGGCGCGGCCTTGAGCACGCGGGCGGAACCGCTTGAGCGTCGTGCCCTCGTCGACGTAGGCGTTCACGACGTACAGGTCCTGATCATCCAGGAACTCGCCGTCCTTGTCGGCCTTCACGCGGGCGTTGGCCATGGCCGAAGCGACGAGCTTGTAGATCGGCTCGCTGGCGCTCTGCGGGGCGAACTTCAGGATGGCCAGGGCCTCCTGAGCCTGCTTGCCCTTGATGAGCGCGACGACACGACGAGCCTTCTGAGGGGTCACGCGAATGTGCTTGACGCGTGCGATGGAATCCACCATTTGTCTCCTCCTCTGTCCTCTCTGGAACGCACCGCGTTAGCGGCGGCGCCCCTTCTTGTCGTCCTTCTCGTGGCCGCGGAAGGTGCGGGTGGGCGCGAATTCGCCCAGTTTGTGACCGACCATGGTCTCGGACACGAACACGGGGATGTGCTTGCGTCCGTCGTGCACGGCGATCGTGTGACCCAGCATCGCCGGGATGATCATCGAGCGACGTGACCAGGTCTTGATGACGTTCTTGGTACCGGCTTCGTTCTGAACAACGACCTTGCGAAGCAAGTGCTCATCGACGAAGGGGCCCTTCTTAAGGCTGCGAGGCATCTTCCTCTACTCCTACTTGCGCTTCTTGCCGGCATTGCGACGGCGGACGATGTACTTGTCGCTCTCCTTGTTGGCGTGGCGGGTGCGACCCTCAGCCTGGCCCCAGGGAGTAACGGGATGACGACCACCGGAGGTCTTACCCTCACCACCACCGTGCGGGTGGTCGACGGGGTTCATCGCCACACCTCGGACGGTCGGGCGGACGCCCTGCCAGCGCTTGCGACCGGCCTTGCCCCAGTTGATGTTCGACTGCTCGGCGTTGCCGACCTCGCCGATCGTGGCGCGGCAGCGCGCGTCGACGTTGCGGATCTCGCCCGAGGGGAGACGCAGCTGAGCGTAGATGCCGTCCTTCGCGACCAGACGCACCGAGGCGCCCGCCGAGCGGGCCAGCTTCGCGCCGCCGCCGGGGCGGAGCTCGATGGCGTGGATCACCGTACCGGTGGGGATGTTCTTCAGCGGCAGGTTGTTGCCCGGCTTGATGTCCGCCGAGGCACCCGACTCGACGATGTCGCCCTGCGCCAGCTTGTTCGGCGCGAGGATGTAGCGCTTCTCACCGTCGACATAGTGCAGCAGAGCGATGCGTGCCGTGCGGTTGGGGTCGTACTCGATGTGAGCGACCTTGGCGTCGACACCGTCCTTGTCGCCTCGACGGAAATCGATGACGCGATACTGGCGCTTGTGGCCACCACCGATGTGACGCGTCGTGATGCGTCCCTGGTTGTTGCGGCCACCGGTCTTGGGGAGCGGGCGCAGCAGCGACTTCTCGGGCGTCGATCGGGTGATCTCAGCGAAGTCCGCCACCGACGAACCGCGACGACCGGGGGTCGTGGGCTTGTACTTGCGAATAGCCATGTTGGTTGTCCTCTATCCCGACCGTCAGCCGACTGCCGTGAAGATGTCGATGGTGCCCGACCGCAGCGTCACGATGGCGCGCTTGGTGTCCTTGCGCTTTCCCGTGCCGAAGCGGGTGCGACGGGCCTTACCCGTGCGGTTGAGCGTGTTGACCGCAGCGACCTTGACGTCGAAGATCTTCTCGATCGCGAGCTTGATCTCGGTCTTCGAAGCGCGCGGGTCCACCAGGAAGGTGTACTTGCCCTGGTCGATGAGCCCGTAGCTCTTCTCCGAGACGACCGGCTTCAGGATGATGTCGCGCGGGTCCTTGTTCAGCTGAGGAGAACCGGCGCCCTGCCGATTGCCGCTCAGAGCGACGTGTGCCGTGGTCATGCCGAGACCTCCTCGGTCGCGCCGGCCTTGGACGCGACGAACGCGTCATAGGCGGACTTGGTGAAGACGATGTCGTCCGAGACGAGCACGTCGTAGGCGTTGAGCTGGTCGAACGTCAGCACGTGGACGTACTCGAGGTTGCGCACGCTCTTGACCGTGATCTCATCGCCACGCTCGATGACGACCATGACATTCTTGGTCGCTGAAAGTGCGTGAAGCACGGATGCCGCAGCCTTCGTCGAGGGAGCACCCTCGATGGCGAACGACTCGATGACGTGCAGACGCCCGCCACGAGCACGGTCGCTGAGCGCGCCCAGCAGGGCGGCGGCGATCATCTTCTTGGGGGTTCGCTGCGAGTAATCACGCGGCTTGGGGCCGTGGACGATGCCACCACCGGTCATGTGCGGCGCGCGGATCGAGCCCTGGCGGGCGTTACCCGTGCCCTTCTGCTTGAAGGGCTTGCGACCGGCGCCGGAGACCTCACCGCGACGCTTGGTGGAGTGAGTGCCCTGGCGGGCCGCCGCGAGCTGCGCGACGACGACCTGGTGGATGAGTGGGATGTTCGTCTTGACGTCGAAGACGGCGGCAGGAAGCTGCACGGTGCCAGCCTTCTTACCGTCGGCCATGAGGACGTCGAGCGCGAGAGTCGAGTCAGCCATGATCAGGCACCCTTCACTGCGTTACGGACGTAGACGATGCGACCTCGGGCACCGGGGACGGCGCCCTTGACGAGCAGCAGACCCTTCTCGGCGTCGACGGCGTGCACCGTGAGATTGAGGACGGTCACGCGCTCGCCACCCATACGGCCGGCCATGCGCATGCCCTTGAAGACGCGGCTCGGGGTCGACGATGCGCCGATCGAGCCGGGCTTGCGGTGGTTGCGGTGCGAACCGTGCGAGGAGGAGACGCCCTTGAAGTTGTGGCGCTTCATGACACCCGCGGTGCCCTTGCCCTTGCTGGTGCCGACGACGTCGACGCGCTGGCCGGCTTCGAATGTGCCGTCAACGGTGAGCTCCTGGCCCAGCGTGTAGTCACCGGCATCCGCCGTGCGCACCTCGGTCAGGTGACGACGCGGGGTGACGCCGGCAGCCTCGAAGTGGGCCGTGAGGGGCTGGTTGACCTTGCGCGGGTCGATCTGGCCGTAGCCGATCTGGACCGCGTTGTAGCCATCGCGCTCGGGAGTGCGGACCTGGGTGACCACGTTCGGGGCAACCTCGATCACAGTGACGGGAACGAGCTTTCCGTTCTCGTCCCAGACCTGGGTCATGCCCAGCTTGGTGCCGAGGAGTCCCTTGGAAATCTTGGAGTTGATGTCAGTCATCACGAGCCTCAGAGCTTGATCTCGATATTGACGTCGGCCGGAAGGTCGAGGCGCATCAGCGAGTCGACAGCCTTGGGCGTCGGGTCGATGATGTCGATGAGGCGCTTGTGGGTGCGCATCTCGAAGTGCTCGCGGCTGTCCTTGTACTTGTGGGGCGACCGGATGACGCACACGACGTTCTTCTCGGTCGGAAGGGGCACGGGGCCCACGACGGTGGCGCCTGCGCGGGTCACCGTGTCGACGATCTTGCGCGCCGACGTGTCGATGACCTCATGGTCATACGACTTCAGGCGAATGCGGATCTTCTGTCCCGCCATTGTCTGCTCTCTCTCTTCTCGCGTCGTACCTCAGGGGCATCGGACGCACGGGGCGCTTGCGCGCCGGGCACTGATCCTCGCTCCCAGACCTATCGGTCTGCGAGCCTGTCGAGGGGCACCGCTGTTCTGATGTCATTCCCGCTCATCCGCACGCGTGCGGAACCTGTTTCCAGGTGGGAGCGGAGTGTTGTGTTCTGACTGCCCGCGGCCTAGGAGATGGCGCTGTCGCGCCGCCTATGCACTGCCGAAACAGCGATCCCGCGCGTGAGCGCAGAAATGTGGAACCGGTTCAGTCTACGTGTCTCCCGGGCGTGTCGCAAACCCGGGCGTGTCGCGCTCAGCGAGCAGGTGCGGCCTCTCGCTCATTGACGTGTTCCGCCACGGCCTTGCCCATCCTGATGATCGCCGCCCTCATGATCGGACGAGGCAGTGCGAACACGAACCGGGTATGACCGATGCCCGCTTCGCCGCATGCGGCGCCGTCCGTCATGGCAACGCGGGCGTGCTCGCGGAACCATTCGCCGAGATCGCCTTCGATTCCGTACTTGCGGAAGTCGATCAGGGCAATGTAGGTGCCCTCCGGGAGGGTCATGCTCGCGAGCGGGAGATGCTCGGACACGAGCTCCGCAAGCAGCCTGCGGTTGTCGTCGAGGTAGTCGACGACGTTGTCCAGCCATTGGCCGCCGGCCGAGTAGGCAGCCGTGTTGGCCAACACGCCGAGCGTGGCCGTGCCGTGACCGGCCCAGGATCCGAACGACTCCCACGCCGCGGCATCTGCCTCGTTCGAGAGGATCACTTGGGCGCACTTCAGGCCGGCGAGATTCCACGCCTTCGACGCGGACGCTGCCGTCAGGGTGTGCGACGCTGCGGCATCCGACACCGACGCATACGGCACATGCATGGCCGGGCTGTACACGAGGGGCGCGTGGATCTCATCCGAAAAGACGCGCCCGCCCTTCTGTGCGACGACCTCGGACAGTGCCAGCAGCTCCCCCTTCGTGAACACCGTGCCCAACGGGTTGTGCGGGTTGCACAGCACCATGAGCCCGGCCCCGTCGTCGAAGGCGCGCGCGATGCCCGCGAGGTCCATCGTCATGCGGCCGTCAACCTCGAAGCTGGGCACTTCGATCACGGTGCGCCCGAGCATCGGTGGAACCATGAGGAAGGGCATGTATGCCGGCGTCGGAACGATGACGGCACTGCCCGGCGCGGTGAATCGCTCGATCGTGAGTTCGAATGCGGCGATGACATCGGGCATCTGATGGACGCGGTCCGCAGGGACCTGCCATCCGTAAGTGTCCGCATACCAGGTCGCCGTCGCCGAGGCCATGTCGGATGCTAGCTGCGCGGGCAAGTACCCGGTGACTCCCCGGTCGACAGCGGACTTGATGGCGCTGCTGATCGCCGGAGCCAGGCCGAAGTCCATCTCGGCGACGAACGCGCCGATCATGTCGGGGAACATCGTCCACTTGACGCTGCCCGCCCCACGAAGGTCGGACTCGGTGATGGCATCGAAGTCGGTCTGGGACACTGCTGTTTCCTCTCGTCGGTGAAGCGTCATTTCTCGGGAGATTTGTCACTCTCGTCGGAGCCTGCGAGCTCGTTGAGGTAGTTGTAGATCGTGAACCGGCTCACTTCGAGCGACTCCGCGATCATCTCGACGGCCTCCCGAAGGAGAAAAAGTCCGCGCGCCTTGAGTTTTGCGACCACCTGCAGCTTGTGCTCCTTCTTCATCTGCGAAACAGGGATACCCACCCCGGTGATCGTTTGATAGATGAGGTAGGAGGCGAGCTCGTCGACATCACGGACGAACATCTCCTTCGGCTCGGTTGTCGGAGGAAGAGCGATAGGACGGTCGCCTTCCTTCACACCCGCAACCGAGACCATCACGTCCGCGATCTGCTTGATCGCCATCCATGCGGAGACATCGGTATTGATGCACAGCGCCGCGACCGGATTGCCGGCGACGTCGCGGATGATCATCGTCGAAGAGCGCATGCGTCGTCCGTCGGAAAGGACGGTTTCATAACCCAAGTCGTGCTCCGCGAAGCCGGTCACCGCCTGCTCGAGCAACAGATCTGTCGCCGGGTCCCCCGCGCGTCTTCCAGTCACATCTCCGAAGACCGCAACGATCGAGTTGGGAAGAAGGCTCAGGTCGTGCAGAACCACTTCGCTCGAGGTCGGCAGGGCACGGCCGATCGGCTCGACGAGGCGTGAAAAGACTGTGATCAGTCGCTCGCCATCGAGAGTGCGTCTCGGAGCTCGGGCATCGGCGAGCTCGCCGTCGAGCGCGCTGGCGGAGGTATTCATGGCGTCTCTCCAGGAATTGAGGATGATGGGTATCGATGTATCTCAACACACTGTTGCATATTTTCGCCACTCCGCCACCACCAAGGCTCGCCCGAACAGAGCCGCCAGAGCGGCGCCCAGGGCACAAAACCCCCGTTCAAGAGATAAACCCGAGCCCCTCGCGACTCATACGAGGGCTGCCGGTCGCATCCACAACGTGTTGCTGACTTGTAACCGGCTTGTAAAAGATCATGCTTAGTGAGTTTGTTGAAGCTTTCCCGAGTTAGCTTAAACACACTGTTGAGGCGAGCGGCCCCCGACATGATCGCATCCTGCATCGTGCCGTGTCGCTCTGGCTCATCCCGCACCCGGAGGAGTAGTCATGAAGCACAGCCCCGCGTCACGCCGAGGTATCTGGCCACACAGACTCACAACTGTCGCAGGAGCGGCACTGGCGGCCACGCTCGCACTTGCCGGTTGCGCCGGTGACGCGACGGGCGACACGCAAGCGGCTGTCGGTGACCCGACTGCCGGCGGCGATCTCACAATCGGCACCTATCTCGACCCGACGTGCATCGACAACCAGCAGATCGGCACGAACGCCTCGCTGAGCATCACGCGTCAGCTGACCGACTCGCTCACGGAGCAGGACCCCGACACCGGTGAGATCGGTCCATGGCTGGCCGAGTCGTGGGATATCAACGACGACAGCACCGTGTTCACCTTCACCCTGCGCGACGGCGTCACCTTCAGTGACGGGACCGAATTCACCGCCCAGGTGGTCAAGGAGAACATCGACGGCATCGTCGCGCTGGGCGCCCAGGCACCCGTCGCGGGCCCTTACCTCGCCGGCCTGGACGCAGCGACCGTGATCGATGACAAGACCGTCGAGATCTCCTTCGCGCAACCCAATGCCCAGTTCCTCGAGGCGACGGCGAACATCGCTTTGGGCATGGTCTCGACCGCGACGGCCAAGATGACGGCTGAGGAGCGGTGCGCCGCCGGCATCGTCGGCACCGGCCCGTTCGTGCTGAGGAGCTACACCGCCAATGACTCGACCGTCCTCGAGAAGCGTGCGGGGTACGACTGGGCGCCCGGCGCGGCCGCACACTCCGGCGACGCGTACCTCGACACGATCACCTTCCAGGTGCTGCCGGAGAACGGAGTACGGACCGGCGCACTGCTCTCCGGTCAGATCGACGCCATGGACAATGTGCAGCAGCAGGATGAAGCATCCGTCTCCGGTAACGGCTTCAGCCTCGTGACGCGCGCCAACCCCGGCTTCGCCGTCTCGGTCATGTTCAACCTGACTGGCGCCCTCGCCTCCGACCCCTCAGTGCGCCAGGCGATGATGATCGGCGTCAACCGCGACGACATCCTCACCGTTCTCGGCCCGACAGGAGCTGCGACACGAGGTGTGCTCACGGACACCACTCCCGGGTCGGCGGACTTCACCGACTACCTGACATACGACCCCGACGGTGCAGCCGCGCTGCTCGAGAACGCCGGCTGGGTCGAGGGCAGCGACGGGATCCGCGAGAAGGATGGCGTCGCGCTCGAATTCGACTTCCCCTACTTCTTCGATGGACCGGTGGTCGAGCTGCTCCAGCAGCAGTATGCCGAGATCGGCATCCGGCTGAACATTTCACAGGTCGCCACCGCGGACTTCCTCACCGCGCTGCAAGACGGCGCGTTCGACGCGACGGTGGGGAACCTGACCCGCGCCGACATCGACGTGCTGCGATCGGTGCTGACCAACACGGGCGCGAACTGGTATGGCTTGGCGGACGACGAACTGCAGGCAATGCTCGAGGCCCAGGCGGCCGAGCCTGATCCCGACGCACGGGCCGAGGTCGCAGGAGAAGTCCAGCAGCGCGTGCTCGAGAACGCCTACGTCGTTCCGCTACACGCTCTCGCCGCGGCCTACGGAGTGCGCGACGGTGTCAACGACTTCCAATTCGACGCGTCGACCCGCCTCAACCTCTACGACACGTGGATCACCCCCTGAGGGAGTGCGGGGCGGCCGGATACCTCCGTCGCCCCGCATTCCTCACCCGCCGGCAGCACACGAGAGGAGGACCCCGTGATCAGATACCTTGCCGGGCGAGTCGGTCAGGCGCTCGTTGTGGTCTGGGCAGCATTCACGCTCGCCTTCATCATTCTGTATCTGATGCCGTCAGATCCGGCCGAGCTGATTGCGAGCGGCGGCCTGCAAGGCGAGGCAGGATCGGCGGCAAGCGTCCAGCAGCTCGCGGCACTGCGTGCCGAGATGGGACTCGACCAGCCCGTCCTGGTGCAGTACTTCACTCGGCTCTTCGAGACCACGATGGGCGACTGGGGAACGTCCTACCAGACCGGCCTGCCGGTGACGCAGATGCTCGGAGAAGCATTGCCGTCGACCGTCGCGATCGCTCTGCTGGGTCTCGGTATCGCCGTCGTCGCCGGGGTACTCCTCGGCTTCTGCGCGACGTACTCGCGTTTCGGTCCGTTGCGCCAGTTCCTCTACTCACTGCCCTCCGTCGGAGCGAGCGTCCCGACGTTCTGGTCGGCGCTGCTGCTGATCCAACTGTTCTCGTTCGCTCTTCGACTGTTACCTGCTTTCGGCAATGACGGATTCCCCTCGACGATTCTCCCCGCGGTTGCGTTGGCGATCCCGGTGTCGGCGATGATCGCTCAAGTCTTCGGCAAGAGCCTGCGCACAGTGATGATGGAGCCGTTCATCGACACCGCCCGCGCGAAAGGGGCCTCACGCCTGCGCGCAATGCTGCGACATGCCGTACGCAACGCCTTGCTGCCGGTGCTGACAATCGTCGGCATGATCTTCGGCGCGTTGCTCAGCGGAGCGGTCGTCATCGAGACCGTTTTCGGCAGGCAGGGCTTCGGGCGCATGACGGTCGATGCGGTCAACGCGCAGGACATCCCCGTGGTGATGGGCGTTGTGGTGTTCTCCGCCATCGTCTTCGTAATCGCAACCCTGGTCGTTGACCTGCTCTATCCCCTGCTCGACCCGCGCATCCGGCAGAACCTCCATCCGACCCGCAAGCTCCACACCAAGGCGGCCTGACATGACCAGCACTCTGATCGGCCCGGACCCGATCGCTTTGCGCAGTCCCGTGGTCGAGCGCGAAGCCAAGCCCAAAGACCCCTCCGCATCCCGGCGCGCGCTCGCCTGGGCGGGTCACCAGCCCGGACTTCTTGTCGCCATCGCCTTTCTGCTCATCGTCAGCGCCTGGGTGGTCCTTCCCCAGATGTTCACCTCCGTGAATCCGCTGACCGGGGCTGTCTCCGATCGCCTCCTACCCCCGTCGGCCGCGCACCCCTTCGGAACGGACCCGCTTGGGCGTGACATGTATTCACGCGTCGTGAACGGGGCCGTCTACTCCATCCAGGCGATCCTCATCGCAGTCGGCGTCGCTCTCATCGTGGGATCGCTCCTCGGTCTCGCGGCCGGTTTCTTCGGTGGCTGGGTCGACGACGTGCTCATGCGGGTCGTCGACGTCGTCCTCGCCATCCCTGCTCTGCTGCTCTCGATGGCGCTCATCACGATCCTGGGATACGGCCTCGTGAACGTCGCGATCGCCGTGGGGCTGGCGAGCGTCGCCAACTTCGCGCGACTCATGCGCGCGGACGTCTTGAGGGTGCGCACATCGCTCTATGTCGAGGCGGCGAAAGCGGCCGGTTGCCGATGGTGGACGATCCTGTTCCGGCACGTGCTGCCGAACTCGGCAGGATCCGTGGTCGCCGTCGCCGCGCTGGAGTTCGGGACCGCGGTGCTGGCGGTGTCTGCGCTGAGCTTCCTCGGCTACGGCGCGCCCGCCCCCACACCCGAGTGGGGGCGTCTCGTCTCCGAAGGGCGGGACTTCATCGCCACTGCCTGGTGGTTGGTCACCTTCCCGGGCCTCATCATCACCCTGCTCGTGCTCGCGACGAACCGGGTGGCACGAGCCCTGGAGAAGGGCGGCCGCCAGTGACCACGCAACCGCTGGTCAGCGTACGGGGGCTTCGGATCTCGTACACCTCGCGCGGTATCACGCGAGAGGCTGTGCACGGTGTCTCGTTCGACATCGCCCCCGGCGAGGTCGTCGCCATCGTCGGGGAGTCCGGGTCGGGCAAGACCACCGTCGCCCAGGCGCTCATCGGCATGCTCGCGCACAACGGATCCATCACGGCCGGCACTGTGACGTTCGACGACATGGATGTCTCCCGCTTCGGCGACCGGGCCTGGCGCGGGCTGCGCGGAGATGCCATCGGGCTCGTCCCGCAGGACCCGACGGTCTCGCTCAACCCCGTGACGAAGATCGGCCCCCAAGTCGCGGAGCCGCTTCGGATACACCGGGGGCTGCCGAAGGCGGCCGCCGCGCGCGAAGCGGTACGCATCCTCCAGGAAGCAGGGCTGAGCGATCCCGAGCAGCGCGCCCAGCAGTATCCCCACCAGCTGTCCGGAGGCATGCGGCAGCGCGTGCTCATCGGAATGGCACTCGCCTGCACACCTCGCTTCGTGATCGCCGACGAACCCACGAGCGCGCTGGACGTGACGGTGCAGCGGCAGATCCTTGATCACATCGACGAGATGATCGCGGTGCACAGCACGGCCATGCTGCTCATCACCCACAACCTCGCCGTCGCCGCAGACAGAGCACAGCGCGTCATCGTGATGTGCAAGGGGGAGATCGTCGAGGAGGGGCCGTCCACCGAAATCATGGCGAATCCCCAGCATCCATACACCCAGAAGCTGCTGGCGGCTGCGCCGAGCCTCGCGACCCCATCCGTGCGCGAAGCACCAACGCTGCGCACGGCCGGGGCCGCGGACAATCGCGTCGTCCGCCTGGAACGCGTGACGAAGCAGTTCCCGCTTCCCGGTGGTGGAGCGCTGACTGCGGTCGACGACGTGACCTTGGACATTCGGCGCGGGGAGACGCTCGGCCTTGTCGGCGAGTCCGGTTCGGGCAAATCGACGCTGGCGCGCATCGTGCTGCAACTCGAGAGGCAGACCTCGGGTGAGGTATTCATCGACGGCACCCCGATGTCGACGCTGAGACCTGCCGGGCTCCGTGCACTGCGACGGCGCATGCAGGTCGTGTACCAGAACCCCTATGCATCTCTTGACCCCCGCTACACCGTGTCCGCAATCATCGAGGAACCTCTGAGGGCGTTCCGCGTCGGGTCGAAGCGCGAACAGCGGGCGCGCGTACTCGAGCTGCTTGATCGAGTCTCGCTTCCCGCGGAGACGGCACGGAAGCGGGCCGAAGAGCTCTCGGGTGGTATGCGCCAGCGGGTGGCCATCGCCCGTGCACTGGCCCTCTCGCCCGACCTGCTGGTGTGCGACGAGCCCACCAGCGCCCTCGATGTCTCGGTGCAGGCCCAAGTGCTGCAGTTGCTCACCGAGCTGCAGCACGACCTGGGAGTGACGATTCTGTTCATCTCGCACGACCTCGCCGTCGTACGGCAACTCTCGCATCGCGTGGCGGTGATGAAGTTCGGCGTCGTCCGTGAGGTCGGCGACGTCGAGCAGGTATTCACCACGCCCGCTGACGATTACACCCGCGAGTTGCTCGCGGCGATTCCTGGAAGGGATCTGGTCGCATGAGACAGGACGCACACGTCTACACTGCCGACGCAGTCTGGCGCGGTATGCCGGGGTCGACAATCGTCGACGGAGCGGTCGTCGTGTCTGAGGGAGAGATCGCATGGGTCGGGGCCGCGGTCGACTTGCCCGCCGAGTACACCGCCACCCCGGCACGCCATTTCCCGGGAGCCACCATCCTGCCCGGGCTGATCGAATCGCATGCGCATCTGTCGTATGACGGACGGGACGGCACCAAAGCTCGATCTTTCGCTCGGTCGGCTCCGAACCTCGTCGCGGTCATGATTGCGTCCGCGCGCGAGCTGCTCAGCGTCGGCGTCACGACCGCGCGAGACCTCGGAGCGCGGGACAACTTGAGTATCGAGGTGCGCGATGCCGTCGAAGAAGGCCTCGTGCGAGGACCGCGCATCCTCGTCGCGGGCGCTCAGCTCACCACGACCGGCGGACACACCTGGCAGAACCACGCCCGCGCCGACTCTCCCGATGAGCTGCGCAAGCTGGTTCGCTCACACCACAAGGATGGCGTCGATCTCATCAAGGTCAACGCCACCGGCGGGTTCATGACGGCCAAGAGCGCGCCGTGGTTCGCGCAGTTCTCCGTCGAAGAGATCTCGGCGATCGTCGAGGAGGCCCACCGCCTGGGGAAGAAAGTCGCCGCGCACGCGCACGGGGTGGAAGGCATCCAGCGCGCTGTGGCCGCCGGCGTCGATACGATCGAACACTGCACGTTCATCGCGGATGGCGCGGTCGTCGCCCCGGATCTTGCGGTCATCGACGAGATCGTCGCGCGCGGCATCTTCGTCTGCGCCACGACGACGTGGAACCTGCCGGCGATGATGCGCCACAACCCGGACTTCCGACCGCCCGTGAAGCTCATGTACGAGCGAGGGGTCAAACTGATCGCCGGCAACGACTCCGGAATCGACGGAGTTCCACATGGCAACTTCGCCGGCGGCCTCGAGACTTCGGTGCTTCTCGGCATCCCGGAGGAGCAAGTACTCGTCGGAGCCACCTCGCGCGCCGCAGCCGCGCTTGGGCTGGAAGGCGTCGCCGGGGAGTTGGCTGCGGGAGCATCCGCTGATCTCATCGCGGTCAGCGGTGATCCCCTGACCGATATCTCCGCGCTGCGAGACCTGAGGTTCGTGATGGCGCGGGGTAGCGCATTCATCCCTGATCCGGTGGATGTCGCCGCCCCCGATCGTGCATATACCGAACTGATGCTCTCGAAGCTTGAAGGAACGATGCCATGACGACGATCTACTCCGCCGATCGGGTACGGACCCATACGGATACTGGCACGATCGGGGATGGCAGTGTCGTGGTCAACGACGAAGGGCTCATCGAGTGGGTCGGGCCAACCGCGGATCTCCCTGCAACTTTCAAGGACATTGCGCCCACGCGCTTCGACGGCACTCTCATGCCCGGTCTGGTCGACACGCATGTACACCTCGGCTTCGACGGCGGGCCGAACCCCGTCCAGCGGATGATGTCAGAGACCGATTCGGACCAGTTGGTTCTCATGCTTCGCAGTGCGCGCGAGCTGCTGAGCGCCGGGGTGACGACGGCGCGAGATCTCGGTGCGCGCAGCTACCTCGACGTCGTGGTCCGCGATGCGATACTGCGCGGTGATGCGCGTGGCCCGCGCCTGATCGCCTCGGGCGCGCCGCTCACCCCGACCGGAGGTCACTGCTGGTTCATGGGCGGCGAGGCGGACGGCGCATACGAATTGCGTAAGGCGGTGCGGAGGCACCACGAGCACGGCGCCGACTCGATCAAGATCATGTCGACCGGCGGCTTCATGACCAAGGGCAGCGCCCCGTGGTTCGCACAATACTCCGAGGAGGAGCTGGCACTCGCGGTGAGCGATGCGCACCGGTTGGGGAAAAGGGCGGTCGCGCATGCCCACGGCATCGAAGGCATCCGGAATGCCGTACGTGGAGGCATCGATGCACTCGAACACTGCACATTCGTCGCATCCGACGGCTCGATGGGATTCGATGCGGCCCTCGCCGATGAGATCGCCGCCCGCGGCGTCTACGTGTCTTTGACACTGAACGTGCGGGCCTGGCAGATGCTCAAGGCCGGAGCGGGGGGCTTCGTCGATCACGTCGCAATGATCGTGCAGGAACTGCGCGCGCGGGGAGTTCGCATTGTCACCGGCACGGATGCGGGTATCGATCTTGCTCCCCACTTCGCATATGCGGCGGGGCTCGAGGCCCTGGCTGCCCTAGGCATGCCAGTGGAAGACGTACTTCACGCAGCCACCGTCGTGTCCGCCGAATCCTTCGGACTCGCGGGTCAGATCGGCGCGCTCCGGCCCGGCGCCTTTGCCGACTTCATCGGCGTCACGGGTGACCCTGCTGCCGATTTGACATGCCTGCGTCGTCCTTTCCTCGTCGTGGCCTCCGGTACGCGATTTGTTCCGGACCCGTACCCCGAGCTCGAGTCGCTGGCGACGAATGCGTCAGCCGGTCCGGGCTCACTCGGTCACGAGCATTGATCGATGTGATCGACGAGAGAAGAGCTGCACACGACGGAGCGCTTCCGGGATCGGCGCGCCCGTCTTGAGCCGTTCGGTGCGTTCGCACCGCCTACCCGATACCACCGCCGCGATCGAGACCTGCGCCGCCCTATGCGGGCTGAGGGATGCCGCGGGTCAAGGCGGATAGCCGCGCGGGGCCGGTCGGCTCTTCCGGCAGCAGGGGGACGACCGCGACCCGATCTGCCAGCGCGCGGACCTGAGCGAGCTGTGCGACCT
>NZ_WOYQ01000074.1 GCF_011620665.1 Microbacterium sp. | reverse complement strand
CGCGCACCGGTCTTCGTGCTAACGGGGCAAAACCTTGAGAGATCCTTGCGCTGACGCGGTGGGATGCCGCTACCCGGCGATCCTGGTCCTTACCGGTGGACGCCTTCGCGCACATCCTTGCGCTGATCGCCTTGGCGCTGACGCCTTCGGGACGGCGCAGCCTACCAGCAAGGCGGTCAGGAGTCCGTACGGTCGCTGCGCCGCGCAGACCGTTGGCCAGTCGGGAGGGCCTCTGCCTCGATCGCGGGGCCGCCGGGTTCTGTGCTCGACCTGCGCGGACCGGGTGCTGCTTCTGTGGTCGTTCCCGAGGGTTTGACCTTGCGCGGCCTGTCTTCTTCTTTGCGCTGATACGACTGGTACTGGTAGCCGTAGTATCCGGCGCTGCCGCCACGCCGCGGCACCTTGTTGAGCACGACGCCGAGCGCTCTTGCGTTGGCGCGTTCGAGATTCTCCAGCGCCTTCTGCAGCATGTCGTAGGTGGTGTGACCGGCTGAGGTGACGATGAGGGCGCCGTCTGCACGGGTTGCGATGATCGCGGCATCGGTCACGGGGAGAAGCGGCGGGGTGTCGATGATGACGAGCGCTGATTCGGACAGCTGCTTCACCAGGTCGCGCATGCGCTGCGATCCGAGCAGCTCGCTCGGGTTGGGCGGAATGCGACCGGCGCCGATGACCACCAGAGAGTCGTCGATGCGGTGCGAGACGTCGTCGACCGTGGCGCGCCCGGCGATGACGTCGGTGAGCCCCGCGCCCTCGGGCAGTGCGAACAGCGAGGAGATCACCGGGCGGCGCAGATCGGCATCGATGAGGATCACGGGTTCGCCGGCCGCGGCGAGGCTGACCGCGAGGTTGGCCGCCGTGGTCGACTTGCCGTCACCGGGCACGGGGCTCGTGACCACGATGGAGCGGGGCGGGTTGTCGACGCTCATGAACTGTAGGTTGGTGCGCAGTTCGCGCAGGGCCTCGGCGACGATCACGCTGCCGCCGTCGCCCAGTACCTCGTCGAAGACGAGAACTCGGCGCGAGGCGGCGAGATCTTTGTCGAGCGGGATCGTACCCACGACGGCGACTCCCGTCTCGCGTTCGATGTCGCGCGGGTCGCGCAGCCGGCGATCGAGCACGTGCCGGATGACCGCGTAGCCGATGCCGAGCGCGAGGCCGATGAGGGCGCCGAGTGCGACGTTGAGCCTCGTGTTCGGCGACGAGGGCGCCGTCGGCAGGCGCGCGGAGTCGCCGGCGACGACCGTTACCGCCGACGATCCCGACGTGCCGTCGCCTTCGAGTTCGTCGATCTGCAGGATCATGCCGCGGATCCACGCTTCGGCCAGATCCCTGGCTTCTTCGGGCGTACCCGCCGAGGCGTTGACGACGATGACGATCGTGTCGAGCGGATTACTCACGTCGACGCGCCCGACGAGCGCCTCGGGCGTCGTGTCGAGATCGAGCTCGTCGATCGCGAACTCGGCCACAGCCCTCCACGTGCCGACCGCGACGAACGACTTCACCTTCGCCTGGGCGAGCTGGTTGCCGACAAGGGACGAACCGACATCCGTTCCCGAACCGAGTGTCGTGACGTACCCGGTTGCCTCAGCCGTGTACACGCGCGGCTGAAGCGAACTGTAGCCGAAGGCGACCGCCGTGCCGAGCAGGGTCAGCAGAAGGATGCCGACCCAATGAGCGCGCAGAATGCGCAGGTAGTCGCGAAGCTCCATCGGTCAGGGCTGGCCTGCCGATGCGCTGGTGGTTGCGGCGTGGGCGTTGGTCGCGATCGCCATCGCGGCGATGGTCTTCGGCCAGGGCAATGCTGATGGCTTGGACAGGTCGTCGGAGGGGAGAGAGAACGTGAGCTGCGAGGTGTACCCCGGCTGTCCTGCCTGGCCCGCGGAGATCGAACCCGCCCAGGAGAAGACGTACGTCGCGGTCGCGCCTGAGAGAGCTCCGCTGGAGGCGACCCACCCGCTGCCCGATGTCACCGTCGGCTTCGTGCCGAGAAGGCCGGTGGCATCCGAGACCGTGAGCGTGAGGGTGATCGATGTCACAGCTGCAGTGGGGTCGGTGGCGAAGTAGGACAGTCCGACACTCGTGTTCCCGTCGATGCGGTTCAACACCGCATAACCGGCCACCCACCACGGCGGGCTCGCAAGGGAGTGACCCGGCACGTATCGTGTCTGGGCGCCGGCGCTGAGGTTCGTGAAGACCAGGTCGGGAATGCCCGGCGTCGGCGCCGGGGCGGGCGTCGAGGCCGATGCCGGCGGCGTCGCGACGGCGAGGATCACTGCGGGCGCCGCCCACGCCCCGGCCTTCACCAGCTGGCGGCGGTTCAACTGCTTCGTCGGGACGTCGAAGGCGGTGGCACTGCGCGGAAGTTCGATGTTCACAGGGGTCCCCAGAGCTGTCACACGAAACGGGGCTGCACATGCCCCTTTGATCACTCCAGGTAAACACCCGCGATGGCAGGACTTCAGGCACTTAGCGCAACGTTGCGGTTCACCTCAGCGAAAACTCAGGCGACTCCAGGGGGTGGCCGCCCTCCGCGATCGCCTTGAGGGCATGCGCGTCGGCCACCATGAGCGCGTCCAGTTCGGAGCCGACGGCGTCGGCATTGGCCCCAGCCGCCACTGGCCGAGAGTTGGGTGCTGGCCGAAAGATGAATGGAGATGGGCCATCCAGGGGCGATCGTGGCGAGCTCCTCGAGCAGGTGACGCATGCAGGAGCGCACCGCAGCCTTCAGATCGTCCGCGTCGTCGAGGCGAATACCCAGCAGCGTCCACGTGCGTTCCCCACCGGTTCGCCTCGTCTCAGCCGATCCTTCGCGATTCCGCGAAACGACGCGGCGTTCGTGACGGTCTGAGTACCGTGGTCCAGCCGCGTCTTCAGCAGCAGGCTCACCAGAACGCACACGAGGTAGCCCCGATGCTCAGCGGAAGGAGTAGTACGTCGTGAGCTCGCCGACCGGCAAGACCCACAGATAGTGAGACGATAGATGCCGCCGAATCCCATAAGGCCGATCGCCGTGATCATGACGACGCCGGCGGCCAGCGACAGTTACCACAGCCAGATCGATCGCGAGCGCCCGCGAGTCCTGCGCGGCATCGTCATCGCTGTGTCGCGGCGTCGACTGTCAGGCGATACCCCACGCCCCGCACGGTCTCGATGTGGACAGGCATGGCGGCTGGGTCGCCGAGCTTGCGGCGGATGTTGGTCATGTGAGACTCGATCGCCCGCTTGTCGAGCTCGCTGACGTGCACGACCCCGGGAGTGTCGCCACGGGCGACCAGCGCGAGGTCTTCTTTCGATCTCGCCCGTCGTTGCGACTCGAGCAGAGTCCGCAAGAGATCGAACTCGGTACGGGTCAGCACGATCGCATCGTCGCCTTTGTGCACGGCGCGTGTGCTGGTGTCCAGAGTGATGTCGCGGTGAATCAAGACCGATGGGGATGCCGTGGACGTGGGTTCGAGCGCGGCCGGCGCATCGCGCGGTGCGAAGCCGCGCGGCCGGCGCAACATGGCCTCGACCCGCGCGCGAAACTCCCTCGGGCGAAAGGGCTTGGTGACGTAGTCGTCTGCGCCGATGCTCAGCCCGAGCACTGCGTCGGCTTCTTCGGCCCTCGCGGTGACGAGCACGATGTAGGTCTCGCTGATGGCGCGCACGCGCTTCGCCGTCTCGAACCCGTCGATGCCGGGCATGTTCACGTCGATCGTCGTGATGCGAGGGTTGTGCGCCCGGACAGCCTCGACGCCGTCGACCCCGTTCTCAGCGCCGACCGCAGTGAAGCCGGCCGATTCGAAGAGCTCGATGAGGATGTCGCGCACGGCAGCGTCGTCTTCGACGATGACCACGGTCGACGCGGGCGCGACCGCCGGTGTCGGTGTGGGGGAGGAGATGTTGGTGGGCGCGATGGCGGGGCTCGGCGTGCTCATGGATCCTCGCTCGTCGCTCCTCAGAAAGGTCACCTCTCCCATACTCGACGATACGGGGTGCGTGCTACGAGCGTGTTACGGCTCGACATCGGCGTTGCGCACACCGCTAGTGTCAGGAGTCAATACTGCGTAGCAGAGTCGCGGCGCCAGAATGCAGGGGGTCCGATGAACACGCTTGCGCCGAACTCGTTGACGCCGCCCGCCGGTCATCGGTCTCGCGTGTCGCGCACTTCCGTGCGGTTCGGCTCGATGCAGATTTCGAAGTCTGCCGTTGCGCAGGGCGGGGTGCTCCTTCCTGCGCAGACCCGCACTGACTCGGTGCGAGTTCACTTCGTCGAGGAGGGTGACCTTCACTATCGCGACCATGGCGGCCAGGCTCGCAGCAGCATCTCGCCGATCCGATCGGGCGACGCGCTCATCGCGGCCGATCCGGCGGTTGTCGAGCTGATGTCGCGCGGCAGGTACCTGATCACATCGATCGCTATTCCTCAGTCCGTGCTCAGCGACGTCGGTATGCAGCTGCCCGCGGTGCAGCGAGTGCCCGATGGTGCAGCGCTGCTCGAGCCGGTTGCGGCATTCGTGTCGCGTGCCGCTCTCGTCGCCGACGTCGACACGACAGGCTTCAGCCGCTACTATTTCGAACGCCTGCTGCAAGAGATGGTGCTCTCGCTGCTGATCGAGACCGCCGGGGCGAACCGGGTGCCACGTCCGACCGAGACCTACTCGCTGGCGATGGCGCTCATCGCCACGCAGCATCCCGATCCGTCGCTCACGGCGCAGAGGATCGCTCGCGAACTGCGCATGTCACTGCGGCAGCTCGAGCGTGTGTTCCGGGAGCGTGCCACGACGATCACGCGCGAGATCCGTCGCGCGCGTGTCGCCGAGGCGGTGGCGATGCTGCGCGATGAGTCGTACCGCGCGCTGACCGTGGACGAGATCGGGCGCTATGTCGGCTTCAGCGGCGGATCGAGTCTCGCGCGGGCGATGGCGAATGACGGCGAGGCGTCCCCGGCTCAAATTCGCTCGTCAGCAGGCCAGAATCCGGCGTTGCCTTAACCATAGGCGCCGCATTCCATACCGAAAGCGACGTAGCGACGATTTCACGGCACCTCGCAGTGGCGACGCCGAGAAGCTTGCGCCAGCGAGGATGCTTCCGCCTAGGCGGAGACCTCGCTTTCATTTGTCTAATCCGTTTGGGGGAGAAATACATGTTCGACGAACCAGATCTGACGACGCCGGACGGGGCGACCAAGCCCGTCACGCGCCGTACCCTCGTCAAGGCCGCTGCATGGTCGGCGCCCGTCGTCGCGCTCACCATGGCATCGCCCGCTCAGGCCGCCAGCCCGCCGCCGCCGCTGCCGCCGCAGTTCTACTTCACGATCGGCGTCGACGCGAACAACGTCGACGGGGTCTACCAGAACCTCCAGGTGCTGCCCGGAAGCGTCATCGCCCAGGGCACGCCGGGCTTCACCGCAGGAACCATCACGATCACGGTCTGGATCCCGGTCGGCTACACGTGGTCGGCACCGGCGACGCCCGGATGGACCAAGTCCACTCCCGAGACGGGCAGCCCGCGCGTCATCTACACGCTGGATGCCCCCCTCACCATTCCGGCCGACGCCAACACGCAGTCGGCGTACTTCCCCGGTGGCACACTGGTCGGAACCGGCGCTTCGCCGTCCAACCAGGCTTCGGTGCGAATCAACAGCACGGTGTACCCCGGTGCTCGCACCTATTGGCCCGTCGACGACGAGTAGACGCGCACGAGCAGACGCCGCTGGCGGTGTGCTCGGGTATTCCTACCCGAGCACACCGCCGGTTTCGTGTGTGGCGACGATGCGGATCGCCGTCGTCTACTACTGGAGCGTCTCTACAGAGCGACGTCGCCGACGCAGCGGCGGCTGAGTGTCGGGTGTCGGCGACCCCGACACGTCCACGTCAGATGTGGGGGCGTGCGTGTCTGCAGGCGCGACCGGAGCGGCGTCGGCCAGCGAGGTCGCGCCACCCGACTGCGCTCGGTAGTAGTCACCGGTGTACTGGTAGCCGTAATACGCCGAGCTGCCCTTCTTGCGAGGCATGCGGTTCAGCACGATGCCGAGCGCCTTCGCGTTGGATCGTTCGAGGATGCCGAGGGCCTTGTTCAGAATCTCGAACGTCGTCTTGCCCACCATAGCGACGACGATCGCGCCATCGGCGCTGTTGCTGAGGACTGCGGCATCGGTGACCGGAATCAGCGGCGGCGCATCGACGATCACCGTCGCCGATTCGCTGAGGGTCAGCAGCAATTCACGCATGCGGGCTGACCCCAAGACCTCGCTCGGGTTCGGTGGCACCCTGCCTGCCCCGACGACGCGGAGCGTGCCCAGTTCTCCGACCGGCTGGGCGACGTCGCCCAGCGTCGCGCGATCGGACAGCACGTCGGTGAGGCCGGCGCCCTCGACGAGGCCGAACACCGTGGCGACCATCGGTCGTCGCAGGTCGCCGTCGATCAGAACGACCTGCTGCCCACTGGCTGCAATCGTGACGGCGAGGTTCGCCGCGGTCGTCGACTTGCCGTCGCCGGGCAGCGGGCTCGTCACCACGATCACGCGCGGGGGGCTGTCGACGTTCATGAAGCGGATGTTGGTGCGCAGCTCGCGCATGGCCTCGGATACCGCGAAGAGGTGGACGTTCTCGCTCGAGGCGGAGTTCGCTCCGTCGACGGGCACCAGGCGGCTTGCTGATTGGAACGACTTCTCGTCGGGGATCGTGCCCACTACGGCGAGACCGGTCTCTCTCTCAACGGCGTCGGCAGATCGCACGCGCCGGTCGAGGACGTACCGGAGCACGGCATAGCCGATGCCGAGGAAGAGCCCGACGATAGCGCCCAGCGCGACAGAGAGACGGACGTTCGGAGAACTGGGCGCGGTAGGCAGCTGCGCGGAGTCGGCCGGGACGAGTGTCACCGTGGGGTCGACATCCGACCCATTCGTCTCGAGGTTGTCGATCTCGACGGCCATGCCTCGAATCCACGCCTCGGCCAGGTCGCGAGCGGCCTCTGGGGTGCCGGCGTTCGCCTGCACACTGATCACGACCGTGTTGAGGGGATTCGACACCGTCACCCGGCGTACGAGTGCCTCAGGAGCGGTTGTGAGCCCGAGGTCGGCGATCGCGTGTTCGGCGACCGCGCGCCACGTTCCGACGTTCACGAACGACAGCACTTTCGACTTGGCCAGATTGTCTGCCGCGAAGGCGACGCCCGAACCCTCGTCGTTGCCGTTGCGGTAGGGCGTGACATATCCGCTCGCATCGGCGGTGTACACCTTCTGCTGAGTAAGCGTCCACCCGAACGCCGCGGCCGCCCCGACAAGCGTCAGCAGGGTGATCGCGAGCCAGTGCGCTCGCAAAATTCGCAGATAATCGCGAAGCTCCATCTGTCGCCCTCTCCAAGTCTGATCGGTTCGCCGACGTGTCGATCGCGGCGGAAATGGCGAAGCCGACGACGTATCAGCACCGCTGGCAATGTCACGATATCATCGGGGCGTCTTGCGCCGGATGTTCTGCCCATGGCACCTCAACTGTCGATGAACTTCGTTCGCAGCGCAGGCAGGTCCTTTGCCGCACAGGCACACCTCGTGGCTGGTGGCCGTTACCGCACACAGGGAAGGTCGTGCATTGAATTCGGAATCCAGCGTGGTCTTGCGATTACCGTGCGAGGTGACTGCGCTCATCCGCCGCACTACGATCGGTGACGCGTCGTGGGGCGCGATCGATCGCGCCATGCGGCTGCTCGGCCTGTCGGGCGTCACCCGCGCGAAGGGGATCCGCACGACGATCCAGGCGAAGGACGGGGTGCGAGCCGGGGACCTTCTCAACCGGGACTTCACCGCGACCGCCCCGGACACTGTGTGGGTGACGGACTTCACCTACGTGCGCACCTGGGCCGGGTGGGTGTACGTCGCGTTCATCCTCGACGTGTTCTCGCAACGCATCGTGGCCTGGCACGCGCAGACCAGCAACCACGTCGATCTGGTCATGATCCCGCTGCGGATGGCGCTCTGGCAGCGTGACCGGGACGGGCACCCCGTCGGCCCGAAGCAGCTGATCCACCACTCCGACGCCGGCCCCCAATACACATCGATCCGGCTCACAAGCCACCTCGCGCTCGAGGAGATCGCCCC
>NZ_WOYQ01000058.1 GCF_011620665.1 Microbacterium sp. | reverse complement strand
TTGATGACGTTCCAGCCGGCGCCGCGGAAGAAGCTCTCCAGCTCCTGGATGATCTTGCCGTTGCCGCGCACCGGGCCGTCGAGGCGCTGCAGATTGCAGTTCACGACGAAAGTCAGGTTGTCGAGGCCCTCGTTGGCGGCCACCTGCAGCTGACCGCGGCTCTCGACCTCGTCCATCTCACCGTCGCCCAGGAATGCCCAGACGCGCGAGCGGGAAGCATCCTTGATGCCTCGGTTGGTGAGGTACTTGTTGGTCATCGCCTGGTAGATGGCGTTGATCGGACCGAGGCCCATCGACACAGTCGGGAACTGCCAATAGTCGGGCATGAGCCGCGGGTGCGGGTAGGAGGGGATGCCGAGCGGAGCCTTGGACTTCTCCTGGCGGAAGCCGTCAAGCTGATCCGCCGACAGGCGTCCCTCGAGGAAGGAGCGGGCGTAGATGCCAGGCGAGGCGTGGCCCTGGATGAAGACCTGGTCGCCGCCGCCGGGGGCGTCGAGCCCGCGGAAGAAATGATTGAAACCGACTTCATACAGCGATGCCGACGATGCGTAGGTCGAGATGTGTCCGCCGACGCCGATCTCCGGGCGCTGTGCGCGGTGTACGGTCAGCGCCGCGTTCCAGCGGATCCATCGACGGTAGCGCCGCTCGACCTCTTCGTCACCCGGGAACTCGGGCTCGTTCTCTGGCGCGATCGTGTTGATGTAGTCGGTCGTCGGCACCTGCGGCACGTTCAGGTGCAGCTCGTGCGAGGTCTGCAGCAGGCTCAGCATGATCTCGCGGCCGCGTCCGGCACCCTTGCTGTCGACCAGCTGGTGCAGGGATTCCTGCCACTCTGCGGTCTCATCGGGATCGCTGTCCTGCGGGCCCTGCGAGTACGGATCCTGATCGTTGACAGTCACGGGAACCCTTTCGTCGCCTGGCAGATCGTGCCAGGAATGCGGCTGCGGCTGCGTGGGCGCTGCGTTCAGCGGGCACAACACTTCGTGCATCAGCCTAGTCACATCCGGCTGCCGCGAGGCGAGGCATCCGGCTCTCGTAGACTTGTCATCGTGGGGCCTATAGCTCAGTCGGTCAGAGCACCTCGTTTACACCGAGGGGGTCGGGAGTTCGAGTCTCTCTGGGCCCACGCGGCGCCGTCGTGCGCCGGCGACGCGAGGTAGGTTGGAGGCGTGAAAGCCAGTCCTACCGATCAGGCCCGTCTTCTTGACCTCGCCGCTCTGGACGCGGGCATCCGCCACGCGGATGATGCGCGTCGTCATCCCGCCCAGGCCGCGCAGGTACAGGAATTGGTGGCGCGTCGGCAGAAGTTGTCGTCCGAACTCACCGGGCTTCTCGGCGCCCGCGATGACGCGAAGGCAGAGCTCGCTCGGGTGGAGTCCGATGTCACGCTTGTCGATGCACGAGCGGCGCGCGACACCGAGCTGCTCGCAGCAACGACCAACGCGAAGGATGCGCAGGGTCTTGAGCACGAGATCGCGTCCCTGGCCAAGCGCAAGAGCGATCTCGAAGACGCCGAGCTGGGGATCATGGAGCGGCTGGAGGTCGCAGATGCGGCCATTGCCGCGCAGCAGCAGCTGATTGCAGCCACGAATGCCGAAGGAGCTCGCTTGAGCGCTGAGGGAAAGGCTGCCGTTGCGGAGGCGACGGCACGCTTCGATGCAGCCACGCGCGACCGCTCGGCTGTCGCCGCGCAGGTTTCGCTTGAGCTGGTCGCGCTGTACGACCGCATCTCAGCGCGCGGCGTCGGTGCGGGAGCGCTCCGTCAGCGGACGTGCGAGGCGTGCCGCATGGTGCTCTCCGGGACGGATCTCCATTCCCTTCGGCAGGCGGCGGAGGACGACGTCGTGATGTGCCCGGAGTGCGGGTGCATCCTTGTGCGCACGGAAGGGTCCGGTCTCTGACCTCCTCCGTGCTGCGGGAGGTTCGGGCCGCCGCGGACGCCTCGAAGTTCTGGCCAGGCAATCCGCTGACGGCCACCGCCCGTAGACTCCAGAGTGCGAATGGGTCGGCTGGACGGTCGCGTGGCGGGCAACCGCACCGAGGAACGTCCGGGCTCCACAGGGCAGGGCGGTGGGTAACACCCACCCGGAGTGATCCGCGAGACAGTGCCACAGAGAGCAGACCGCCCGGGCTTCGGCCCGGGTAAGGGTGAAAGGGTGGTGTAAGAGACCACCGGGATCGTGGTGACACGATCCGCTCGGTAAACCTCGCCCGGAGCAAGGTCAGACAGGGGATGTTGACGCGGCTCGCCGAGTCCCCGGGTAGACCGCTGGAGCGGCGCGGCAACGTGTCGCCGAGAGAGATGACCGTCCAAGGGGCCTCGGCCCCCGGACAGAACCCGGCGTACAGGCCGGCCCATTCGCCCCACTGTGCTCGATTCAGGCATCACCTGCCGATACCCGCGCCGAGAGCGCAGCAGCACCGATGATCCCGGCGTTATTGCGGTGCACGGCGGGTACGATCGGCGTCTTCAGCTCAAGCAGCGGCAGAAACTCTTCGGAGTGCTTGGACACGCCGCCGCCGACGATGAAAAGATCCGGACTCAAGAGGAATTCCAGGTGGCTGTAATACCACTGCAGCCGCTTTGCCCACTTGACCCAGGTCAAGTCTTCGCGCTCCATCGCCGAGTACGCGGCCCATGCCTCCACGTCCGACGTTTTTTCGGCGCGCTGCAGGTGGCCGAGTTCCGAGTTCGGAATCAGGATGCCGTTGTGCAGCATCGCCGTCCCGATGCCGGTGCCGAGTGTTGTGAGAATCACCAACCCGCCGACACCCCGGGCCGCCCCGTAGCGCACTTCCGCCACGCCGGCGACATCCGCGTCGTTTGCGAAGTGGATCTCGCGCCCGAGCCCGTCCTCGAAGAACTTCTCGGCTTCGAACCCGATCCATGTGTCCGCGACGTTCGCGGCTGACATCGTGCGGCCGTTCCTCACGATCGCCGGAAATGCCACACCGAGTGGGACATCGGCATCCGTCACCCCGAGCGTCTCGAGGACAGTCCGTACCGCCTCCAGGACGTCGTCGGGCTCTGCCCCCGCTGGTGTGGCGACCTTCACGCGCTCGCTCAGCAGTGCACCGGCCTGCAGGTCGACGAGCGCTCCCTTGATCCCGGTTCCACCGATGTCCACACCGACCGCCCGCGCCGCATTCATCGCCATGTGTACACCCTACCGAGCAGCGCTCAGAGGCTCCGCAAGCCTAGGATCGAGCCAGAGCATGCGGGCCGACGCATGTCGCGCGGGATGGAGCACGAGATGTCGGAAGAGAAGTACTGGTACAACCTCACGACACACACCGTCGAGCGCGGGTATGAGTCGCCCGCGATAGATCGCGCGGGCCCTTTCGATACCGAAGCAGAGGCGGCGAACGCGCCTGCCCTGCTCGCGGCGCGCGCGCGCGCATGGGCCGAAGAGGACGCGCGTGATGACGCCTGGCACGAGAGTGGCAGCGCAGATCCATCCGGCGAGGCGCTCGGCGGCGCGGGCCGATAGTCTGGCCTTCGGACCGGCTCCGCCTTCCGACCGGTTTCTGAGAGGACGCGATGGACAAGCAGAGGGACTTCGTACTGCGCACGATCGAGGAGCGCGGGGTGAAGTTCGTCCGCCTTTGGTTCACGGACGTCATCGGCACGCTGAAGTCTGTCGCGATCGCGCCCGCCGAAGTCGAGGGTGCCTTCACCGAGGGCATCGGATTCGACGGCTCCGCGATCGAGGGTCTGACCCGCTCGTACGAGTCGGATCTGCTCGCGCACCCCGATCCGACGACCTTTCAGACGTTGCCGTGGCGAGGCGAGATCGACCCGACCGGCCGGATGTTCTGCGACTTGACGACGCCGGACGGTCAGCCGGCGGTTGCAGACCCGCGTCACGTCCTGAAGCGGACGCTGGCCAAGGCCGCCGATGCCGGATTCACGTTCTATACGCACCCCGAGATCGAGTTCTACCTTCTGAAATCCTCGTCGTACGGTGCGGAAGGCCCCGAGCCGGTGGACTCGGCCGGCTACTTCGACAACGTTCCCGGTGGCACGGCGCATGACTTCCGCCGCCGCAGCGTGCGGATGCTGGAGGACCTCGGCATCTCCGTCGAGTACAGCCACCACGAGGGCGGACCCGGCCAGAACGAGATCGATCTGCGGTATGCCGACGCTCTCGCGACAGCGGACAACATCATGACCTTCCGCACCGTCATCAAGGAGGTTGCGATCGAACAGGGCGTCTACGCGACGTTCATGCCGAAGCCCCTGAGCGGTCAGCCGGGAAGCGGAATGCACACTCACATGTCTCTGTTCGAGGGAGACCAGAACGCCTTCTACGAGGCGGGCGCGCAGTACCAGCTCTCCCAGACGGGTCGGCAGTTCATCGCCGGGCTGCTCAAGCATGCGAACGAGATCGCCGCGGTCACCAACCAGTTCGTCAATTCGTACAAGCGGCTCTGGGGAAGCGATGAGGCGCCGAGCTTCATCTGCTGGGGGCACAACAACCGGTCTGCGCTCGTGCGCGTGCCCATGTACAAGCCCAACAAGGGACAGTCCACGCGGGTCGAATACCGTGCGGTGGATTCGGCGGCCAATCCATACCTGTCGTTCGCGCTCATGCTCGCTGCCGGTCTCAAGGGGATCGAAGAGGGATACGAACTCCCGCCGGAAGCGGAGGACAACGTCTGGTCGCTCACCGACGTAGAGCGGCGTGCGCTCGGCTACGAGGCGATGCCGGCCAGCCTGGATCGCGCGCTGGAACACATGGAGGATTCCGAACTGGTCGCCGAAACGCTTGGCGAGCAGGTGTTCAACTATGTGCTTCTCAACAAGCGTCGCGAATGGCACGAGTACCGCGCCCAGGTCACGCCCTTCGAGCTGAAGAGCAACCTGGAGATGCTCTAACCCGCCATGTCGGTCGGCGAGCGCTCCTCGGCCCTCACCAGGCTCGCGCGGATCGGATTCGGGGACCTCAACGACGCCGATCGACTGCTGACGGAACTCGCCGAGCTCACCGGTTTCGACCGACCCGGATTGCTGACCCTCGCGGAACTCGCGGGCGATCCGGATGAAGCGCTGGCCGCGCTCGTGAAGATCGCTCGACGAGACTCAGCTGCGGTCGGGGAGGCGCTCGAGAACTCGGGCGCCGCGGTGTGGAGATTGCTGGGTGCTTCTCGGGGGTTCGCGGAGTTCTACCTGCGCCATCCTCGCGAGCTCGATCACCTCCACGGCGCGGGAGGAGGACTCCCGTCGACGCGCGAACTCGAGGCCGAACTGCTCGATGCCGTCGGCGCCGACCCCGAGGGGTTCGCCGCATCCGGTGACGAGAATGCCTGGGTGGCGTTGCGCATCCGCTACCGGCGAATGGTGGCGCGCATCGCCGCGTTCGACCTCGCCGTCCCGGATGCACTGGACGTTGTCGCGTCGGTGGCGGCCGCCCTGGCGGACGCTGCGGGCGCAGCTCTCGAGGCTTCGCTCTGCGTCGCACGCACGCGCGTCGCGGGCGGGGGAGCCGGAGCGGGGCTCTTCCCTCGCATTCAGGTCGCCGGCACTCAACTCGCGATCATCGGGATGGGCAAGACCGGTGCGCGCGAGCTGAACTATGTCAGCGACGTCGACGTCATCTTCGTGGGGGGAGCCGACGCCGCGCTGATCGAGGAGATCGGCGAAAGTCGTGCCATCGACATCGCAACTCGACTGGCGGTCCAGACGATGCGCGGGATTTCGGGGGCCGAGATTGAGCCGCCGCTCTGGGAAGTGGATGCAAACCTGCGCCCGGAGGGCAAGCAGGGCGCGCTCGTGCGCAGCCTCGACTCACACCTGTCCTACTACGACCGATGGGCGAAGAGCTGGGAATTCCAGGCGCTGCTGAAGGCCCGCCCGATCGCGGGTGATCGGGCGCTGGGTGAGGCTTACGTGGCTGCCGTGCAGCCGAAGATCTGGACGAGCGCCGCCCGCGAGAATTTCGTCGACAGCGTCCAGCGGATGCGGGAGCGCGTCACCGAGCACATTCCCCCCGCGGACGTCCCCTATCAGCTCAAGCTCGGGCCCGGCGGCATCCGCGACATCGAGTTCACCGTCCAGCTCCTCCAGCTCGTCCACGGACTCGGCGACACCAGCATCCACCAGCGAGGAACCCTCGATGCCCTCGAAGCGCTCGTAGACAGCGGTTACATCGGACGCAGCGACGCGGCCGTGTTCGCACGCGACTACCGGGTCCTTCGCGTACTCGAACATCGCATGCAGTTGCGCGGACTGCAGCGCACGCACCTCATGCCCACGGCTCCGGAGGGACTGCGCGTCCTTGCCCGGGTATCCGGGTTGGCCGAGGGCGGGCCCGAGGTGTGGGTGTTGTGGGAGGCGGTCAAGCGTGAGGTGCGTGAGGTCCATGTGCGGCTCTTCTACCGTCCGCTGCTGTCGGCGGTGGCGGCCCTCCCCGCCGGTGAACAGCAGTTGTCGCCCGACCAGGCAGTCGCCCGATTGGCGGCGATCGGCTTCCGGGATCCGGCGGGAGCCCTCCGGCACATCGGCGCACTGACAGACGGACTCAGCCGCAAGTCCACGATCCAGCGCCACCTGCTGCCGGTGATGATCCGATGGTTCGCCGACGGCGTCGACCCGGATTATGGACTCATCGCGTATCGCCGCATCAGCGAACGCCTCGGTGACACCCCGTGGTTCCTGAGGATGCTTCGGGACTCGTCGGGCGCGGCGGAACGCTTGACCCGGGTTCTGTCCGGGTCTCGCTACATCGGCGAACTGATGGAGTGGATTCCGGAATCCGTCGCGTGGCTCGACTCCGATGAACTGCTGCGCCCGCGCGGCGGCGTCGCGCTGCAGGAGGAGGCACGGGCCATTCAGGCACGCCACGAAGCGATCGCCGATGCGATGCGCGCCGTGCGGGTGCTGCGGCGCCGCGAGCTGCTCCGTCTCGCGCTCGGTGGCCTGCTGGGCACCGCCACGATCGACGAACTCGCCGAGGGACTCACGACGATCAGCGAGGTCACGATCCAAGCGACCCTTCGTGCCGTGAGGCGGGAGATCGTTCCGCCGGAGGATGCTGCATTGGACTTCTCGGTCATCGCGATGGGGCGCTTCGGCGGCGGTGAACTCGGCTTCGGCTCCGACGCGGACATCCTCTATGTCTACGACGCCAACGGGCTCGACCCTCAGCGCGCCAACGTGCTCGCCTTGCAGATCGTGGCCGGTCTGCGTACGCATTCCGAAGACCATCGCGTCCCCTTTGAGCTCGACGCGGATCTGCGCCCTGAGGGTCGCAACGGGCCCATGGTGCGATCGCTCGAGTCGTACATCGAGTACTACCACCGCTGGTCGCTGTCGTGGGAGGCGCAGGCCCTCCTGCGCGCGCGGGGCGTGGCGGGCAGCGTCAAGCTCATCCGGCGGTTCATGACGCTGGCCGACGAAGTCCGCTATCCGGCGCGGGTCGACCGTCAGGATCTGCGGGAGATAAAGCGGATCAAAGCGCGCGTCGAGAACGAGCGTCTGCCGCAGGGCGCGGATCGAGCGCGCAATCTGAAGCTCGGTCCGGGCGGATTGAGTGACGTGGAATGGCTCGTCCAGCTCTTGCAACACGAGCACGCGCACGATATCCCGGCGCTGCGGACCACCTCGACGCTCGGAGCTCTCAGTGCAGCGCGGGACGCTGGCCTTGTGCCCGATGCTGCTGCGACCTATCTCGCCGAGGCGTGGCGGCTCGCCAGTCGGCTGCGGTCGGCGAATACGCTCCTGTCGGGTCAGACGAGCGATGTGCTGCCCACCGACCGCGGGAAGCTCGATGGCATCGGCCGTCTGCTGGAATACCCCCCGCGATCCGCGACGCGCGTCGAAGAGGAATGGATGCGGACGGCGCGCCGCGCGCGTCGCGCGTTCGAGAAGCTCTTCTACGGCTGAAGCCGCATGGCCTCATGGGCGATTCGTAGCAGCCCTCCAACCCACGTCATCTGCTCGGCAGGCTCAGATCGACGAAGCAGCTGCCCTGCTGACGGATTCGGTCGGTGCGTCGCGGTGCAGGGCGGCGAGCGGGCGGCCGTCGTCTGCCTCGGCGGCTCCGCCGGCCGCGACGTAGGCTGTTTCCACGATCGCGGAGGCCACCGCGAGCTCGGCTTCGTCTCGGGGCCCATACAGCATGAGCACGATCGGGGGGATCATTCCCTGCGTGACAATGTAGTGGTATTCCCCCCAGCCGAGCTCGATCAGCTTCTCGGTGACGGGGGTGGGCAGATTCAGGTGAAGGCTCCCGTCGTCGGCCGGGTGGATGTGCCCCCACTCGCCCCCGAACAGGTCGGGCAATG
>NZ_WOYQ01000047.1 GCF_011620665.1 Microbacterium sp. | reverse complement strand
GACGAGTCGCAGTCGACGCATGCCGAGCGCGTGACGACATAGCGTCGTCGGCGCCCTCGGCGCGAGGATCGTCGGACTCACCACTCCGTGAGCGTCCACAGCTCCGGGCGCCCAGCAGACCCCTGCACCTCGGCGAAAGCGACTGCGGAGGCCTTGAGTTCGGCCATCGCCTCGTCGTCGCGTCCCGCGACGTGCAGCAGATCGGCCACGTGCGAATGCAGCGCTCCCCGCCGATGGCGATCCCCCTGGCGCTCAGCCAGAGCGACCGCCTCTCGGGCGGTCTCCAGCGCGAGCCCGTAGGAGCCTTCCGCTGCCCGGACGCGCGAGAGGTTGTTCAGGGTGGCGATCAGCAGGTCGTCGTCGCCGTGCGCACGCGCCCTTGCGACGGCATCCGCGAGGTGTTCTTGCGCGGCGGCGATCTGACCGTCCGCGAGCGCGACCATGCCGAGCACGTTCGCCGCCTGCGTGCGTGCGGCGTCGTCATCGGATGCGGACGCAGCCTCCAGCGCGGACTGGGCAGTCGCGCGAGCGTCGCGGGTCAGGCCGCGCCGGTGCAGCACGAGCGCGAGATCGGCGAGCAGGCGCGCGTGCCGCCCGCGATCTTCGGCGTACGCGTGCTCGAGCGCTGATTCGAGGTGCGACTGTGCGAGCTCCCAGTCACCGAGGCGGTCGTGCACGCCGGCGATAGCATGCTCGACCTCGGCATGACGATCGGGATTGGACTCCGCTGAGGCGGAGGCCTGATCCAGCGCCACGAGCGCCTCCTCGTAGCGTCCGAGTCGCACCAGGGCGATGCCTATCGCCGCGTGCACGTCGACGTCTCGACGCCCGAGCGCGAGGGCCGCGCGCAATTGCACGATCGCCTCATCGTGTGCAGAAACGCGGGCGGACGCGACCGCGGCGGCAAGAAACCATTCCGCCGCCTCGTCTTCGCGTCCGGCTGCGGCGAGGTGCTGCGCCACCGAGCCCGCCGGGGTGGCAAGGGGATCGACCGTGTGACGCCGTGCGAGCACATCAGCGACCCGCGCGTGCAGCAGGCGGCGGCGTGCAAGCGACAGGGGGTTGAGCGCCGCTGCACGCACCAGGTCGTGCGGCGCGTCGTACCCGGGGGTCTCTGCATGCTCGACGAGCAGGCCTCGCGCGACCGCCTCTTCGATCGCCTCTACCGTCTCCGTCTCGTCGCGCCCGCTCACGGCGCGCAACAGGTCGGGCGGCGCGACGGTGCCGATCACGACCGCGGCCGCCACCACCTGCCGCGCGGTCGCGGACGCACCGGCGAACCGGGCCGCAACGATGTCGCGAATCTCGTGCTCGTCGGCCTCGGAGGGCGCGGCCGCGAGCTCGCGCACCAGGAGAGGGATGCCGCGCGTTCGGCGCAGCACGTCGTGGGGATCCAGGTCAGCACCCACGAGTTCGGCGATCTGCGCCGCGTCGAACGGCTGCAGGGTGAGTGTGTCGCCCTCCTGCACGACGGCCTGCTGGAGCGGGCCGCCCGTCGTCCCCGGCGTCCACGCGACGACAACGAGAAGTCCCGGCGGCAGCCGACGTGCCAGGTAGCCGAGAAGGACCGCCGAGGGCCGGTCGATCAGCTCCGCGTCGTCGACCAGGAGCAGCACCGGTTCGTCGGCCGCGAGCTGCTCGAGCCCTACCCGAACCGCCTCGTGGACACGCTGCAGATCGCCGGGCGTCCGGATCGTCCGCGGCGCGGACACGTCGACCTGCGTGGCGAGCGCCGCGAGAGGTGTCGCGGTCGGGCCGAGCCTCGCGGCCAGATCGGGTTGGATGCCGAGCATCGCGCGCACGAGGTCGTTCGCGGCCGCATATGCGAGCGCGGTCTCGGCTGCGTGCCCGGCGACCCGCAGCACGCGACCCCCCGCACGGGCTGCCACCGTTCCGGCGAGCACCGTCTTGCCCAGGCCCGGCTCGCCCACGATACCGAACAGACGCCCGGGGCTCGTGCCGGACAATCCCCGCCAGGCGTCGCCGAGCAGCCGCACCTGCAGTTCACGACCGATCAGCTGCGGCTGACGCGACTCGGTCGCAGAACCCGGCTCATCCGGCGTGGGCCGCCCTCCTACGCGCTCTCCGCCCCGAACCGTCACCGACTCGCCCTGCGCCGCCTCATGCTCGATCCTCTCGGACGGCGCCCGCAGTCTTCCGGTGCGGATGTCCTCGTGCAGCGCGAGAGTCTGCGGCAGCGGGGGCACTCCGAGTTCGCGGTCGAGCAGCCGCACGAGACCGCGATAGGCCTGCAGTGCACTGGGGCGGTCGCCCGACAATGCTGTGGCGCGGATCAGATCGGCGTGCGCAGGCTCCGACAGCGGCTCGACCTGCACACGCCGCCGGGCGTGTTCGAGCGCTTGGTCCCACGCGCCGCGCTCCACCGCGGCGACGACGAGCCGAGCCAACGTGCGCGAGAGTTCGTCGCGAAGAGCATCCGCCACCTCCAGCATCCAGTCCTCGAACGGCGGACTGTCGCGTAGCGAGAAACCCTCGAGAAAGCGGTCTGCAGGCAGAAGAGCCGCCCGCCGCCAATCGTCGGGATCGCCCGAAGCGGCGAGTCGTCGAAACCCTGCAACATCGCAGTCGAACGCGCCTGGGTCCAGCCCCAGCCGATCGGAGGTGATGACGAGCGCAGGACCGACGGCCGCGGCGACCGAGAGCGTGCGCCGCAGCGTCGCACGGGCACGCGATCTCTCCAGTTCGGGCCACAGCAGTCCAGCCAGGGCATCCCGCCCGTACTCGCGGCCGGTCACCCCGAGCAGAGCAAGGAGCGCGACCGCCTTGCGGGTGTCGAAGCGCACGGCGGCATCGTCCCGCCACACCCGTGGCGGGCCGAGAAACTCGAGCCGCAACGACACGATCGCACCCTCCCGTGCATACCGTAACGCCCTGGCATCCGGCGGAGCGTTTCGACTTTCAAGATTCGTCCGACTCCGTAACGCTTTCGGAACGCACCGCGGATCATCATCGTTGCAGTACCGGCCGCAGGGCAGGCGTCCGGTTGAGGGGGTACCGATGACTGACACGCTCGAGACGGCGGCGCAGACGACACTGCCCGCCGATCCTGCGACTGAGCCCCCGGCTCGAGCCGTGCGCCGGCAGCAGCGCGCCGCGGCCCGCACCGGTCGTCGTGCCGAGCAGAGCGCGGCGCCCTCGCGCGCCCAGAGGATCGACATCCACATCGATCCCGGGGATCCGCTGCTCGTCTACCTCCAATCCGCCTCGGGACCCGCCGAGATCGGCGCGCTTCCGGCATACTCGCCCGCGGTGACGCGGCTGGTCGAGCAGGACGTCCACCTCGTGGTGCCGCTCGTCACGAGCGGCGAGCTGGTCGGCATCCTGGCGCTCGGTCGGCGTCTGTCCGAGCGGACGTACTCGCGAAATGACCGGCGGCTGCTGGACAGTCTGGCCCGCTACGCCGCGCCTGCGCTCCGCCTCGGGCAGTTGATGCGCGCGCAGGAGAATGAGGCACGCGAGCGCGAGCGCATCGAACAGGAGCTGCACGTCGCTCAGCTCATCCAGCAGCAGTTCCTGCCGACCGAACTGCCCGAATTGGGCGGGTGGCACCTCGCGGCGTTGTATCGCCCCGCCCGCACGGTGGGCGGCGACTTCTACGACCTGATGGAGCTGTCCGACGGCCGCATCATGGTCGTCACGGGCGATGTCACCGACAAGGGGGTACCCGCTGCGCTTGTGATGGCGAGCACCCACGCCCTGCTGCGCTCGACGGCGGCGATCGTCACCTCTCCGGGGGAGGTGCTGCGGCGAGTCAACGAGCTTCTCATGCCGCAGATCCCGCCCCACATGTTCGTGACGTGCCTCGTGCTGGTGATCGATCTCGACACGGGCCGCACTGAGTTCGCGAACGCCGGCCACAACTTGCCGTACGTCCGTCGCGGTGGCGGAGTCGAGCAGCTGCACGCACGCGGCATGCCCCTGGGTTTGATGTCGGGCAGCGTGTACGAAGAGCATGAGACGGTGATCGACCCCGGTGAGATCGTGCTCCTGTACAGCGACGGCATCACCGAACAGCACAGCACCGACGGCGAGATGTTCGGCTTCGGGCGGGCCGCAGAGCTGGTCGCTCGTGCAGAATCCGGCCAGGAACTCATCGATGACGCGGTCCAGACCCTCACGACGTTCTCTGCAGGCGTCGAACAGGAAGACGACATCACCCTGGTCGCGCTGCTCCGCGGCCGTCCGGGTGTCGTCTCCGAGTCGGTGACATTGAGTGTCGCCAGCGCACTCGGCAACGAACGTGATGCGATGGACCGCGTCGCCGAGATCGCTGCGCCCGCCCTCGACCCAACTCGGCTCGAGGCGCTCAAGACCGCGGTCAGCGAGACGGTGATGAATGCGATCGAACACGGCAATCGAGCGGATGCAGCCCTCGAAGTGCTCGTCACGGTTCGGCGGACTCCTGACTACGTGACGGTCGAGGTGGGCGATTTCGGTCGCGGGATTCAGATCCAGGCCGAGATGCCCGACCTGGATCTGAAGCTCGCCGGGCTGCAGACGCCCCGCGGCTGGGGACTGTTCCTGGTCAGGGAACTTGTCGACAGAGTCGAGGAGTTCAGCGACGGCGACAGACACGTGGTCCGCCTGGTGATGCGCGTGCAGGACACGGACGCAGGGGGCGGCTCCCCCGCGGAACGGAGGGACGATGAGTCTGAGTCATGAGATCCGGCGCCGCGACGACGCTGTGGAGGTCGTGCTGTCGGGTCGCATCGATCGGGATGCCGCTTCGGCGCTCGACGACGCGTATACCGCGGCATCCGTGGACACGCCCGAGTCGATGCAACTCGACTTCACCGGTGTCGACTACATCAACTCGACAGGGATCGCCCTGATCGTCGGCATGCTGGCGCGTGCGCGCGCGCAGCAGATGGCCGTGCGGGCGGCGGGCCTCACCGAGCACTATCGGCACATCTTCGAGATCACCCGGTTGAGCGACTTCATCGAGATCGTCCAGCCGGCGCCACGTTAGGAGATCGACATGGGATCAGCGCACATGGAGGTGACCCATCCGGCACCGGGTGCGGCCGCAATAGCCATTTCGGGCGATGTCACGGCCGCTTGCGAACAGGATCTGATGGCCGCTCACCAGCAGGCCTCCGACGCGGGCGCCGCGCTCGTCGTGCTGGATTTCTCGCAGATGGAGTACATGAACAGCGGCGGCATCGGCATGCTCGTCACGCTGCTCGTCCGCGGGCAGCGGCGACAGCAGCGCATCGCCGCAGTCGGGCTGACCGACCACTACCGGCAGATCTTCGAGCTCACCCGGCTCGATGAGGTGATCGTCCTGCACGACGACACCGCCTCCGCGATCCGAGCGCTCGCATCGCAAGGAGAATGATCATGGGCGAACGCTACGGCGCCGCGCCGCGGGATGCGGGCAACTGGGCATCGAAGGTCGACCGACTGCAGGTGAGTGATCCCACCGAGCCGCACGGCTACAACATCCAGGGCAAGCGGGTGGCCGGACCGATGAACGGGTTCGGGCGGCTCTGGCAGCGCACCTACACGGCCGACCTCGGCGCCGGGGTGACGCCCCCGTCGCTCATCGCCGATTGGCGCGCGCACTTCGGCGAATACTGGCCGCGCATGGGCCGCTTCCACAGCTCGGTCTCGGCGATCCAACCAGGAGATGTCACCGCGCTCACCGCGGGGGGCGTGACCAGTGGCATCTTGGTGCTCTACGCCGATGACACGTCCTTCACGTTCCTCACTCCGGAGGGACACATGTTCGCGGCGATGATCACCTTCTCGGCCGAGACGGATGCCGCAGGCCGCACGATCGCGCAGATCCGGATGCTGCTGCGGTGCTCCGATCCGCTGTTCGAGAGCATGTGGCCGGTCGCGCGCCGCGGCGAGGACGTGTTCTGGCCCGGCGTGCTGCGCAACCTCGCGGCAGTACACGGAGTCGAGGGTGTCGAGGTCGAGGAGCACACGGTGTGCGTCGACCGTCGGCGGATCTGGCGCAACTGGAGGAACGTGCGCCACAACGCCGGTATCCGCACCGTCGCGCACACTCTGACTGCGCCGTTCCGGCCGCGACGCACGGGGACTGCTGCCTGATGACGGCGCACGAGGTGGCACGGCGGGTGGGCCTCTGGGCCGGGGTGGGAGTGATCCTGGCGCTGAACGCCATCCTCGCAATCGGGTACGGCGCGGTGACCGGGCTCCTCGGATTCAGCGGATTTCCGATCGTCGGCGCCATCATCCTCATATCACGCCCCAGAAACGGCGTGGGCTGGTATCTCTACGGTGTCGGCATCGTGTGGGGCATCAGCGCGGGACTCGCGGTCGCCGGCGGGTTCGCCGACGCCGGCGGCTGGGTGAGTGTGGACGGCGTCGCAACAGGCCCGGCGTGGGCGGAGGCCGCGCAGGCCGCGCTCGGATGGCCCGCCTGGGTGCTGCTTCCGGTGATCGGACTGATCTTTCCCACCGGGCGCGTCGAGACGCGCGTCGGCCGCGTCCTGTTCTGGATGCTGGTCTCGTTCGCGGCTCTGGCGGCGCTGTCGGATGCCGTCCGCAGCGATCCGCTGCCGGTGAGCGCGCGACCGAACCCCCTCGCCGTGCCTGCCCTCGCCGGCCTGTCGGACGTCGTGACCGGACCGGTGGGAGTGCTGTTCTTCCTTCTGGTCATCCTCGGCGTCATCGCCGACCTTGCGGTGCGCTGGCGCCGCGCGACCGGCGCACGCAGTCTGCAGTACCGCTGGCTCGTGTTCGGTCTGGTCTCCGCGATCGCCACCGTCGCGCTGTCCGGCGCGATCAACGCCATCTTCCCCGGCCAGGTCTGGGTCGAATTCTTCTCGGCAGTCGCAGTCGTATCCACGAACCTCATCCCCGTCTCGATCGGCATCGCGGTGACCCGTCACGGTCTGTATGAGATCGGCCGGGTGGTCTCGCGGACGGTGTCGTACGCGATCGTCACCGCCCTGGTCGTGGGCATCTACATCGGAGCCGTGACCTCGACAACCTGGCTGCTTCCCGGGCTGCCCGCCCTCGGCGTCGCGGTGGCGACCTTGGTCGCCGCCGCGCTCTTCCTCCCGGTGCTGCGTTTCGTGCAGCGGCGCATCGACCGTCGCTTCGACCGCGAGCGATTCGACGCGCAGCAGGTCGTCACCGACTTCGGCGAACGCCTCCGCACCGGAAACGACCCTGCCGCCACCGCAGACGACCTCGTCGACGCCATCGAGCGCACGCTTCAACCCGGCGCACTCGGCATCTGGACGACAGGAGCACGGTCATGAACAGTCCCGCCGGCGCAGCCGACGCCGAAACGACAGAGGGAGTCTCGCCCGGCCCCGCATGGCCGGCCTTCCTCCTCGCCGCACTCGTCTTCGCCATGCTCATCGCGACGGTCGGCTATGTCGGCAGCGGTCCGGCGCTGGTTTCCCTCGCGCCGTTCCTCATCCTTCTGTCGGTGTTCATCGTGGTCGGCTGCCTGCTCTCCTGGAAGCGCCCGCACAATCCGATCGGGTGGCTGCTTCTGCTGATCCCCGCACTGTTCACGCTCGGCGCTCCCGCAATGCTCCTCGGAGAAGCCCTGCTCGACAGTGCGCCTGGTGTGTCGGCGTGGCTGTTCTGGTACGGCTACGACCGCGAAGACACGTGGAGCTGGCTCCCGCCGATCGGACTGCTCCTCACACAGATCCCGCTGCGGTTCCCCAACGGGGCACTTCCGACGCCGCGATGGCGCTGGTTCTCATGGTTCACCGTCGGCACCCTCGTCATCGTGAGCGGACTGCTGTCGACCGCATCCATCGAGGTGTACCCCGGGATCGCGAATCCCGTGCATCTGCCCGCGGTCGTCACGAATCCGCTCATCATCCCGTTCTGCTTCGGTGCGCTCGCCATCGCTTTCGTCGGATCCCTCGCATCGCTCGTCGTGCGCTACCGTCGCGCGGGTTCCGTCGAACGCGCCCAGCTGCGCTGGATGCTGTGGGCCGTCGGCCTGACCGTGGTGATCCTGATCGCGAGCTGGTTCAGTCCCGACCCGTGGATGGAGGGGATCAGCAGCATTGTGCTGATCTCCTACGGGCTGATCCCTGTCGCGATCGCGATCGCCGTTCTGCGGTACCGCCTGTACGAGATCGACCGGATCATTTCGCGCACGGTGTCCTACGCCCTGGTCACCGCGATCGTGGTCGCGGTCTACGCGCTCGTGGTCACCTCGGTGGCGTGGCTGCTTCCAGATGCGACCACGCTGGGGGTGGCCCTCGCCACACTCAGCGCCGCCGCGTTCTTCCTTCCCGTCCTGCGTGTCACTCGTCGCCTGCTCGACAGGAGGTTCAACCGCGCGCAGTACGACGCCGAGCGCGTCGTCGTCGCCTTCGGTGACCGACTTCGCACCGGGGCGGACCCGCACACCGCGGCATCCGACCTAGCCGACGCGGTCGAGCGGACCCTCGAGCCCTCCGTCGTCGGCGTCTGGACCCGCCGACCGACCGAGTGATGGGACATGATGACCCCCGCCTCTCAGGACGGCGCTGCGGGATACGCCACGCCGATGCCGCTTG
>NZ_WOYQ01000041.1 GCF_011620665.1 Microbacterium sp. | reverse complement strand
GCAAACTCGGGCAGCGCGGCAAACTCAGCCGAACAGCGCGGCGGCTTCTTCGTAGCGGTGGATCGGGACGGTGTTGAGCTCGCCCAGCGCCTCCTCGAAGGGGACGCGGACGATATCGGTGCCCTTCATCGAAACCATCTGACCCCACGCGCCCTCAACGACGGCATCGGCCGCATGCAGGCCGAGACGCGTGGCCAGCACCCGGTCGAAGGCCGACGGCGAACCGCCGCGCTGGATGTGGCCGAGGACCGTCGCACGCGTCTCGATACCCGTGATGCGCTCGATCTCCGGCGCGAGGACCTCGCTGATTCCCCCCAGACGCGGACGGTTGAAGGCGTCGAGGCCTTTGTCGCTGTAGGCCTCGTCCATGCCCTGCAGGGTGAAGCCCTCGGAAACGACGACGAGCGGCGCGCGGCCGCGGTCATGCGCCTTCTGCACCTGCGCGGTGATCTCGTCGAGTGACATCGGCACCTCGGGGATGCAGATGACGTGAGCGCCGGCGGCGATGCCGGAGTGCAGGGCGATCCAGCCGACGTGGCGGCCCATGACCTCCGCGACCATGCAGCGCTGGTGCGAGTCGCCCGTCGTGCGCAGGCGGTCCATCGCCTCGGTGGCGATGTTGACTGCGGTGTCGAAACCAAAGGAATAGTCAGTCGCGCGCAGGTCGTTGTCGATCGTCTTGGGCACGCCCATGACGGGGATGCCGTCGTTGTACAGGCGGTTCGCCCCGGCAAGTGTCCCCTCGCCGCCGATCGCGACGATACCGTCGAGGCGATGGCCGTACATGGTCGCCTTGATGTTCTCGGCCCCACCGCGCGGGCCCTCGTAGGGGTTGGTGCGGCTTGTGCCGAGAATCGTGCCGCCGACCTTGGAAAGGCCCTTGACCTCGTGCCGGGTGAGCGGGAAGAAGTCGCCGTCGAGCACACCGCGCCAGCCGTCGCGGATACCGACGAACTCGACGTTGTAGGTCGTCGTGCCTTTGAGCACGAGGCCACGGATGACGGCGTTCAGCCCGGGGCAATCGCCGCCGCTGGTGAGGATGCCGATCTTCATATGGGGATCCTTTGGTTCAGTGATCTGCGTGCGGCGTCGCTGCCTCCCCTGACACTATCGCTCAGTGCACGCTGCGACCATCCGCAGGACGGGGGAAATCTGCGCCGGGCAGACGCCTGCTCAGTGTGCGCCCAACGCCTGTCTCAGCAGGTGCATGAGCGCCGACATCTGCACCGAGTCACTCGAGGTCGGATCGAGCTGCTCGCCGTCCAGGGCCCGGGCTGCCAGACCCTGCTTGGAGTCGATGAGCTCGGCGATCTTCGTGTCGATCGTGTGCGCAGCGATGATCCGCCAAGCCGTGACCGGCTCATCCTGGCCGATACGGTGCACGCGGTCGATCGCCTGCGTCTGCTCGGCGGCCGTCCAGCTGAGCTCAGCCAAGACGACGTTGGACGCGGCCTGCATGTTGAGACCCACGCCGGCGGCCGTCAGCGAGCACACCGCGATCGCGACGCCCGGGTCGTTGTTGAATGCGTCGATCGCGGCTTGCCGGGCCGGAGTCGTCTGATCTCCGCGGATGGAGATCGTCCGGAGGCCAGCGGCCGCGAAGTGGGCCTCGGCAGCATCCATGACGTCGATGTGCTTCGCGAAGAAGACGACCTTGCCGACCGACCGCTGAAGCTGCACCGCATAATCCGCAGCCAGCAGCGCCTTGGCCTGGCCGATCTTGCGCACCATCGTGAAGACGTTGTCACCGCCGGTGCCGGCCGCTTTGGAGTCCTCGAGCTCGCCATGCGCGACAAGTCGCACGATGTCCTCGTCGAACTCGCCGCGGAAGAACTTCTCGCCGCGCGCCTCGAGGATGCGACGGTACTTCGCCGCCATCCGGTCACCGAGCTCGCGTTCGGCTGCCCGGATCGAACGGCCGAAATCGTCGTCGAGTTCGACCGGGAGGTCGGCCACGAGCTTGTCGGGAAGGTCTGCGGCGACGTCCTTCTTCTTGCGGCGGACGATGCCCAGCGAGATGACGGCGTCGCGCGCCTCGGGGTAGAAGGCTTTGTCTGCAGTGGTGAGTCCGGTCGCGTCCAGCTTCTCCATGAGCGCGGGCCCGGGCTTCTCGCCGTTGGTCCAGCCGAGGAAGCGCCAGATCGCGTCGAAGTCCTCGACGTCGTTGATCAGCGGCGTGCCGGTGAGGGCGAGCATGAGCGGGTTGCGCACCTGCTCACGGATGCGGGCCGCGAGCCCCAGGACGTTCTGCGATCGCTGGGAGGTGAGGTTCTTGATGAAGTGCGCCTCGTCGACGACCATTCCCTTCAGTCCGATCGAGCCGAGCCAGGAGAGGTGCCGGTCGAGGACTTCATAGTTGACGATGAACACGTCGGCGAAGGCGTCGATGTCTCCGCCGTCGCCCGAGATCACCGTGGCGCGCCGCTGCGGCGTCCAGCGCTCGACCTCACGCGCCCAGTTCATTTTCACGACATTGGGGACGACGGCCAGTAGCGGGTACGCGTCGGCGATGGATGCTGCCACGACCGACTGTGCGGTCTTGCCGAGACCGGGCTCATCAGCCAGGAGGAACGAGCGGTGCCCGAGGCGGACGGCTTCGAGGAACCGCGACTGGTGCGGCATGATCTCGAGGCCCTTCGGCGACAGGCGATCGAACTCCGGGACGGCCGGCAGGTCCATCGATGCCGCCGCTCCTCCGGCGCCGGTTTCGAACGCCTTGTAGAGCGGGCCCATGAGCTCCCAGCCGTCCAGGCGCCGGCGAGCGGTCGTGGTGGGTGCGCGCATCGCCACGTCCGGCGCGAGAAAGGGATTCGACTCGCGCCTCGCCTCGATCTGGATGGGCATGACCTGTCGTTCGGCAAGAGCCGCGGGGACCACCTGAGTCTGCACTGGCGCCACGTCGGTGATGATCAACTCGTCCTCGGCGAGTTCGGCGCCCGACTCCAGCAGCCAGTCCCGCCGCATGCGCTTGGCGACCGGCGTCGTGGCCTGATCGACCTCGAGCAGTTGGATGAGTGACGTGTCGCGTGCCGCGGTCTTGGCCAGGATCGTGGCGACCCCGTCGAGGCGTTTGAGCAGTTCGGCGCGTGCTGCCGCCGGCACTGTGTCGTCGACCTTGACCCGGGCGCGTTCCTCGCGGACGAGGAAGGCGATCACCTGGAACTTGACGCGGTTCGTGGGACCGAGCTTGCCGCGCTGCGCCTTGGCTTCGACCTCGCGCACCTTGCGCGCGAGGATCGGGATCAGCGGCGCGTCTTCGTCGCGGCGCGCGGGGGAACTCTTGCGTCGTCGCGTGGACGCGCGCTGAGCGGTTGCGGTGGATGCCGTAGGCGGCATGCTCCTCCTGAGCGTGGATGCCGGTGAGAACCGGCGGAACCGGTCAGAGTCGACCGGTCGGTCGGAGTCCGCGACTGTCGTCGCGGGGAAATGCACGAGAGCCGATTCGCCCGGCTGCGGGTACTCGCTTCTGCGAGCTGCGGCGACGGAGGGGACAGGTCCTCGACGGGAGTCTAGCGCGTCCGGCCGGGTGCAGTCCGCAGACGCAGGCTGTTGAGCACGACGAACACGCTCGAGAATGCCATCGCCGCTCCCGCGATCATCGGGTTCAGCAGGCCGAACGCCGCCAGCGGAAGGGCGGCGACGTTGTATGCGAAGGCCCAGAACAGGTTGCCGCGGATGATGGCCATCGTGCGGCGGCTGAGGCGGATCGCGGTGACGACCGGTTCGAGGCCGACACCGGTCACGGCGATGTCGCTCGCGTGCACCGCCGCATCCGTGCCCCCACCCATCGCGATGCCCAGATCGGCGGCGGCGAGCGCGGCCGCGTCGTTGATGCCGTCGCCGACCATCGCAACGCGGTGGCCCGCGGCCTGCGCCCGACGGACCTCGTCGACCTTCCCCTTGGGAAGGACGCCGGAGATCACGTCGTCGATCCCGGCGACGCGCGCCGCCGCGGCGGCGGCACCGGAGCTGTCGCCCGTGAGCAGGATGATCGAAAGCCCGAGGTCGCGCAGCCGTCTGACGGCGGCGGCACTGTCCGGACGGACCGTGTCGGCCACCGCGATGACGGCGCGCACGCGACCGTCCCATCCCGCCACGACGGCGGTGGCGCCGTCGGCCTCGGCGCGGCGGACGGCGGTCGTCACGGCCGCCGGCAGCTCACCGGCGTGCGCCTCCGCGAAGGCCGGCCGACCGGCGAAGACAGTGTGTCCATCGACGGCGCCGGTGACACCCCGACCGGCGTGTCCGGTGAAGTCCGCGACGGAGGCCGGGCTCTGGCTGAGCGCGGCGAGAGCGCGCGCGATCGGATGCTCGGATGCCTGCTCAAGGGAGGCGACCAGGCGGGCAACGGTTCCGGCATCCGTCTTGGGGTCGAGCACGTCGATTCCGCGCACGCTCATCTGACCCGTCGTGACCGTGCCCGTCTTGTCGAGGATGACGGTGTCGATGCGATCGGCGCTCTCGAGTGCTTCGGGGCCCGTGATCAGAATGCCCAGCTGCGCGCCGCGGCCCGTGCCGACAAGAATGGCAATCGGTGTCGCGAGCCCGAGTGCGCAGGGGCACGCGATGATGAGGACGGCCACGGCGGCCGTGAATCCGGCCGCGACGCCCCCGCCCAGCAGGAGCCAGCCCACCAGGGTGAGAAGCGACAGCGCGATCACGATCGGCACGAAGACCGCCGAAATGCGATCGGCGAGCCGCTGCACCCGGCTCTTGCCCGCCTGCGCGTCTTCGACGAGACGGGCCATGTGCGCGAGCCGCGTGTCGGCGCCCACCGAGGTGGCAGCGATGATCAGTCGACCGTCCACCGCGAGCGTCCCCCCGGTCACGTCATCGCCCGGGCCCACCTCGATCGGGATCGATTCGCCGGTCAGCATGCTCTGATCGACGGATGCCCGCCCGGTCGTGATCCGCCCGTCCGAAGCGATCTTCTCGCCGGGCCGAGTCACGAAGACATCGCCGACTCGGAGGTCCTCAATGGGAATCCGGGAGCCGTCGGCCAGCTCGACGTCGGAAGCCGACAGCGCCAGGAGCGCCTGCACGGCCGCCCCCGCGCGCCGCTTGGAACGCTGCTCGACGACACGCCCCAGCAGCAGAAAGACCGTGACGGCCGCGGTCACCTCGAAATACACGAGCCCGCTCGGGTCGTGCACCGGGCCGAAAAGGTTCGTGTCATGCGTCGCGCCGATTCGGCCGGCCGTGCCGAACAGCATCGCCCAGAGGCTCCACAGATACGCCGCTCCCGTGCCGAGCGTGATCAGCGTATCCATCGTCATTGCGCCGTGACGTCCGGCCGCAACCGTGGCGCGGTGGAAGGGCCATCCGCCCCACAGCACGATCGGCGTCGCGAGCAGGAGGCAGAGCCACTGCCACCCGGGAAACTGCCACGCGGGCACCATGCTGAGCGCGACGACCGGCAGCGCGAGCGCTGCGCTGACGATCAGCCGCGTCTGCAGAGTCGTGCCGCCGGGGACGTCACGATGGTCATGCGGCGCGCGCGCGGCGCGCGCGGAGGGGTGCTCGGCAGCGGGAACGGCACGCGGACGCACGATCGCGTCATAACCGGCGGCGCGGACCGCCTGCACCAGCTCGTCTGGATCGAGCGCGACCGGATAGCTGACACGCGCGGATTCCGTTGCGAGATTGACCGTCGCCTCGACGCCGTCGACGCGGGTCAGGCGCTTCTCGACCCGCGCGACACAGCTGGCGCAGGTCATCCCTTGGATGTCGAGAACCGCCTGGGAGCGTTCCTCGGCGACGGGCGTGGTCACTTCCGGCCGACGAGCGTGTAGCCTGCTTCGCTCACGGCCGCGGCGATCTGCGCGTCGGCGGTTCCATCTGTCGTGACGGTGAGGGTGCCCGACGACACATCCACGATGACATCGTCGACGCCGGCGACTCCGCGCACCTCGCGCGTGACCGCTGCACTGCAATGATCACAGGTCATCCCGTCGACCGCGTAGCTCTGGATGTTCATGTCGTCTCCTTTGCTCGGGAGCGTACGCCGCTCACGTTCACGTCAACCATGATACCCCCTGGGGGTATTCCGCGGTCAGCTGCGAACCGTCGCCCGCGTCCCCGGGCGTACCCGCGTACGCTGGAGGAATGGCCACTTTCACCGAGCGTGCGCTCGCCGCGACGATCGACCACGCAATCCTGAAGCCTGAACTGACACGCGCCGACGTCGACGCCGAGTTGGACATCGCTGCCGAATGGGGCGTCTTCAGCGTCTGCGTCCGACCGAGCGACATCCCGCACGCAGTGGAGCGCCTGGCGGGCACGGGTGTCGCCGTCGGCACCGTCATCGGATTCCCCCACGGCACCACCTCGACCGCCGCGAAGGTCGCCGAAGTCCGTCAGGCCCTCGCCGACGGAGCGACCGAATTCGACATGGTCGTCAACATCGGCGCCTTGCGCTCCGGCTTCGACGATGTCGTCACCGACGATATCCGCGCTGTCGTGGCGGCGGCATCCGGACATGTCACAAAGGTGATCCTGGAGACCGCTCTGCTCGACGACGAGCAGATCGCACGCGGGAGCCGGTTGACCGAGGCCGCCGGAGCGAACTTCGTGAAGACCTCGACCGGTTTCGCGGGCGGCGGCGCGACGATCCCCCACGTCGAACTCATGCGCAGAAGCGTCGGACCGGGCGTGGAGGTGAAGGCATCCGGCGGGGTGCGCAGCTACGCCGATGCGCTCGCCATGCTCACCGCGGGCGCGACACGACTCGGCACCAGCGGAAGCGCTGTGATCCTCGGCGAAGCTCGACGAGTGGATGCCGGCGACCACGCGACCGGCGCCGTCGACGCCGCGTCCTACTGAAACCCGCGCGTCAGATCTGCACGCGGCGGACCTCGGCGACGTCCTGAGCCATCTGAGCGATCAGAGAGTCGGTGCCGTCGAAGGCGAGCATGCCGCGGATGCGATGCGTGAACTGGATCTGCACCGGGTGACCGTAGAGGTCGAGATCGGTCTCGTCCAAGATGTACGCCTCGACCTGGCGAGCGTGCACATCGTCGAAGGTCGGGTTGGTGCCCACCGAGATCGCGGCCGAATACCGAGCCGCGACCTCAACCGGTTCGCCGCCGCGCTCCATCGAGCCCTCATCGACCAGCCAGCCGGCGTAGACGCCATCCGCGGGGATGAAGCCTTCCGCATCGGAAGACAGATTGGCTGTCGGGAAGCCCAGTTCCCTTCCCCGCTCAAGGCCGTGGACCACCTCGCCCCTGACCGTGTGCGGGCGGCCGAGCAAGCGCGCGGCGCCCTCGACGTCGCCGACATCCAACAGCTCACGGACCCACGTCGAGGAGACGCGACGACCACCACCCTGCACGTCACCGACGACATCGACCGTGAACCCGAACTCCGCCCCCAACGCGACCAGCACGTCGGTGTCGCCCGCGCCGCCACGGCCGAATCGGAAGTCATCCCCCACCATGACGGTCACGACATCGAGCGCGTCGATGAGCACGTGCTCGACGAACGCGCGCGGCTCGAGGCCGGCCAGCGCCGCATCGAAGCGGAGGACGAGCACGGCGTCGACACCCTCTTCTGCCAGCAGACCCAGCTTCTGATCGAGACTCACCAACGGTTCCGGGCAGAGCTCGGGCCGCAGAACACTCAGCGGATTGCGGTCGAAAGTAACCGCGACCGCACGGGCACCGGCGTCGGCGGCCGCGACCCGAGCGCGATCGATCACCGCACGATGCCCCGAGTGCACGCCGTCGAACTTGCCGATGGCGACGACGGTAGGGCCGAACCCGGTGGGCACCTCGGAGGGATCGCGAAAGATGATCACCAGCTTGATCCCTCCTGCGCCGGCGCATCCGCCGGCTGCGCGCGAGCCGATGTCACCAGCCACCCGATGCCGACGAACGGCAGCACCAGGGGTATCCAGAAGTAGCCGTAGCCGAACCCCGACCACACTGTCGCGTCGTGCGCGAAGAGTTCCGGATGCGTGAGGCTCAGCGTTCCGACGATGAGGACACCCGCCAGCTCGAAGGAGATCGCGACCCATGCGACGACATACCATGCAGCGGAGTTCGACTTCACCAGCGCAATGGTCGCCAGGATGTAGACGAGCGCGGCGACGGCCGACAGCGTGTATGCGACGGGGGCAGCCGCGAAGTCCTCGACGATCTGAACGAACGAGCGACCGGTCGCGGCAAGGGCCATGATCGCGTAGACGATCACGAGGACGCGGCCGATGCCGGTCATTCGGGGGCGGGGCGATGACATGACCTGTCCATGATAGGCGCGTAGCGACGGCGCCGTCACACCGGCGGCAGCGTCCAGATGACCTGCATCCGCCAAACCATGACCGCGACCGCCAGCGCGGCGATGCCCATGATCACCGTGCTCCAGCGGCTGCGTTCGATGAGTGCCCAGAAGACCGCGGCGGGTGGCAGGAGGACAGCAGAGACCAGGTACACCCAGAACTCGAGGGCGCTGCCGATCGGCGGGTTTCCCACCAGCGGAGCCACGATCGCGGTGATCGCCTGTGCCACCAGCAGCACCAGCACGAGGCCGAGCCCGCCGACGGTGAGATCACTCGGGCGACGCCCGGCGAGTCCTATCACGACGCAGCCGAGACCCACGAGCACGGCGACAGCGACCTGCACGAGCGCGAACCACTCGATCATGACTCGTCCGCGGGGATGTTCATCGCGCTCTTCACGTCGTCGCCGCGCCGCTCGACGATCCCGACGAGCGACCCGTCCGGCGCGATCGCCGCCGCAGTGGTCGCGGTCAGCCGAGACGCGGCGCCGATCAGTCGCTTGCCGTGCCGGAGATCCCGGGCTTCCCCGACCGATACCGCGAAAGCCCCCAGCACCTCGGAGGCGACACCCGCCGCTGCACGCAGCGCGACGCCGGGCTCGATATCGGCCACGGCATCCTCGACAGCGAAAGGCCCGATGCGGGTGCGGCGGAGCGCAGTGAGATGCCCGCCGACACCGAGGTCCGCGCCGAGATCACGAGCCAGCGCGCGGATGTAGGTGCCGCTCGAACAGTCCACGACGACATCCACATCGACCACGCCCGCTCCGCGACGCATCGCGACGATGTCGAAGCGATCCACCGTCACCGCGCGCGGGGCGAGCTGCACGTGCTCTCCCGCCCGCGCCAGGTCGTACGCGCGCTTGCCGCCGATCCGTATCGCGGAAACGGTGCTGGGCACCTGCGAAATCTCGCCTTTCAGCGCAGCTGTGCCGGAGCGAATCCGGTCATCCGTGATGACCGTGGCATCCACCCGGTTCACCTCTGCGCCGTCGGCGTCATCAGTGTCCGTCGAGACGCCGAGGCGAATGGTCGCCTCGTACGTCTTGCCGAGACCCACCACGTATGTCAGCAGGCGTGTGGCCGGGCCGACACCGAGCATGAGCAGACCGGTGGCCATGGGGTCCAGCGTGCCGGCGTGACCGATCTTGCGGGTATCGAGCGCGCGCCGGGCGCGGGCCACGACGTCGTGGCTCGTCATGCCCCGCGGCTTGTCGACGAGGAGAACCCCGCGGGGCTGCGGTCGCGTCTCGGGCATGCCTCCCAGCCTAGGTGTCCCATCCGACCGCTTGGGGATGTGGGGGCGATCGGGCCGTAGGCTGTGCGGATGCCCGACCTCGCCACCCCGCTGCTCGCGTGGTACCGGCGCGCAGCTCGCGAACTGCCGTGGCGGGCGCCCGGGTTCGGTGCGTGGGGAACCCTCGTGAGCGAGATCATGCTTCAGCAGACCCCCGTCGCGCGCGTGATCCCGCACCTCGAGGCCTGGCTGGAGCGCTGGCCCACTGCCGGATCACTGGCAGCCGACTCACCGTCGGAGGCCGTGCGGCAATGGGCGAACCTCGGCTACCCGCGGCGCGCACTGTGGCTGCACCGGGCTGCGGTGGAGATACGCGACCGGCACGCCGGCGTCGTGCCTCGCGAGGTGGATGCCTTGCTGGCGCTCACCGGCATCGGGGACTACACCGCGCGCGCGGTGGCCGTCTTCGCGTACGGCGACCGGCATCCCGTCGTCGACACCAACACCCGCCGCGTCCTCGCACGCGCCGTCGGGGGCCGCGCTAGGCCCGGTCCGCCCGCGAAGGCCGACCTCGCGGCGATGGACGCTCTGCTCCCGGTGGATGACGCGGATGCCGCGATCTTCGACGCCGCGGCGATGGAGCTGGGCGCACTCGTCTGCACGGCCCGCGCGCCGACATGCGATACCTGCCCCATCGAGCATCTGTGCGCGTGGCGCGCGGCGGACTACCCCGATACCGGAGACGCCCGTCGTCGACAGGCCCGATACGAGGGCAGCGATCGCCAGGCGCGCGGAGCGATCCTGAAGGTGCTGCGCGAAGCGTCGGAGCACGCGGTGGCCCAGGATGCGGTCGCCTCGGACTGGCCGGACGCGCGCCAGCGCGATCGCGCCATCGATTCGCTCATCGCCGACGGCCTCATCGAAGCCGACGGCGGCGCACTGCGCCTCCCCCGGTAGCGCGGGTTTCAGTCCTCGTCGTCGCCGGACGAGGCGTCGGCGGGGAGTGTGACGATCGCTTCCTCGTCGCGCGGCTTGACGTACGGGTCGGCATCGCCGGCATAGGCGGCGCCCGAGGCGAGTCCCGCCACGGCGGCGTCGCGCTCCTGCGCTTCACGCAACAGGTCGGCGATGTGGCCGGCGTTGTCGGGCAGAGCATCCGGGATGAACTCCAGGGAAGGCGTCAGTCGGATGTTGAGGTGCCTGCCGACCTCGCTGCGGAGCATGCCGGTGGCTGATTTCAGGGCCTCAGCCGAAGAGGCACGCTCCTCGTCGGAACCGTAGACGGTGTAGAACACCGACGCGTGCTGCAGGTCTCCCGTGACGCGAACATCCGTGATTGTGACGAAACCGAGACGTGGGTCGCGGAGACCCCTGTCCAGGCGCTCGGCGAGAATGACCCGGATGCGGTCGCCGAGGCGGGCCTGACGTTCACTGGCCATCTGGACTACTCCTTCTTCCTTCTGTCACACCGTGACGGGGCGATCCGGCGGGCCGAGGCGAGGGGCGCCGCTCGGCCGGAGAGATCCTGAGGATCCCTCTGGCAGAGCGGCACTCCCCACCGGAGCCGTCGAATGAGTGGATCAGCCTCGCGGCTTCTCCACCATCTCGATCGTCTCGATCTCATCGCCGATCTGGATGTCGTTGAACTTGCCCAGTCCGATACCCGCCTCGAAGTCCGTCCGGACCTCCGTGACGTCGTCCTTGAACCGGCGCAGCGACTCGATCGCCAAGCCATCGGCGAGCACCACTCCATCGCGGATGACGCGCGCCTTGGCATTGCGGGTGATCGTCCCCGATCGCACGATGACGCCGGCGATGTTGCCGAACTTCGACGAGCGGAACACCTCGCGGATCTCGGCGACACCCGACTGGATCTCTTCGTACTCCGGCTTGAGGAGGCCCTTGAGCGACTGCTCGACATCGTCGATCGCGTTGTAGATGACGGAGTAGAAACGCACGTCCACGCCCTCGCGGGAGGCGCGCTCTCGCGCCTTTGCATCGGGGCGGACGTTGAAGCCGATGACGATCGCGTTGTCGATCGTCGCCAGATTGATGTCGGACTCCGTGACCGCACCGACGCCGCGGTGGATGATGCGCAACTGCACCGAATCATCGACCTCGATCTTGAGGAGCGACTCTTCGAGGGCCTCGACGGCACCCGAGACGTCACCCTTGATGATGAGGTTCAGGGACTCGACCTTGCCCTCTTCGAGAGCGCGGGTGAAGTCCTCGAGCGAAATGCGCTTGCGCGCCTTGGCCAGCTGGGCGTTGCGTTCGGCGGCTTCACGCTTCTCGGCGATCTGGCGGGCGAGACGGTCATCGTCCGTGACGATGAACGTGTCGCCGGCGCGCGGCACCGAGTTCAGACCCTGAACCTGGACGGGTCGCGACGGGAAGGCCTCGAGCACCGCCTCTCCGTTCTCGTCGGCCATGGCACGCACTCGACCGTACGCCGTGCCCGCGACGATCGAATCGCCCACGTGCAGCGTTCCGGATTGGATCAGCACGGTGGCGACCGACCCGCGACCCTTGTCGAGTTTCGCTTCGATCGCGACACCGCGTGCCGCCTTGTTCGGGTTGGCCGTGAGGTCGAGACCTGCGTCGGCGGTCAGAAGCACGGCATCCAAGAGCGCCTGGATGTTCGTACCGGCACGCGCCGAGACGTCCACGAACATGACGTCTCCGCCATACTCCTCGGCGACCAGACCGTACTCGGTGAGCTGCTGACGCACCTTGGCGGGGTTCGCGTCGGGCTTGTCGATCTTGTTGACGGCCACCACGATCGGCACATTCGCCGCCTGCGCATGGTTGAGCGCCTCCACCGTCTGCGGCATGATGCCGTCGTCGGCCGCGACCACCAGGATTGCGAGGTCGGTGACCTGCGCACCACGGGCACGCATCGCCGTGAAGGCTTCGTGACCGGGGGTGTCGATGAATGTGATCGCACGCTCGATGCCCTCGTGCTCGGTCCACACCTGGTAAGCACCGATGTGCTGGGTGATTCCACCGGCCTCACCGGCCACGACGTTGGTCTGGCGGATGGCGTCGAGCAGTCGGGTCTTGCCGTGATCGACGTGACCCATGACGGTGACCACCGGGGGACGGATCTCGAGGTCGTCTTCGCTCTCGGCCTCCAGCTCAGCCTCGAGGTCGAGGCCGAAGCTCTCGAGCAGCTCCTTGTCCTCGTCCTCGGGAGAGACCATCTGAATCTTGTAGCCGAGTTCGGCGCCGAGCACCTCGAACGTGGCCTCGTCCAGCGACTCGGTGGCCGTGGCCATTTCGCCGAGGTTGAAGAGGATGGTCACGAGCGTGCCGGGCTGGACGGTGTAACCGGTCAGCGTCTCGATCTTGTCGGCGAAGTCCGAGATCGATGCGCCGCGACGCATGCGGATGATCTCGCCATTGCCGCGGGAGACGTTGACGCCGCCGACGACCGGGGCGTCCCGCATTTCGAACTCTTGCCGTTTCGCGCGACGCGACTTGCGCTGCTTGGACTTGCCGCCGCCCTTGCCGAAAGCACCCGCCGTACCACCGCCGGGGCCGCGGCCCCGACCGCCTCCGCCGCCGGGACGACCGGCGAACCCGCCCGCCGGTGCGCCCGCGCCGGGAGCACCCGGACGCTGGAAACCGCCACCCGCGCCGCCGGCGCCGCCGGGACGACCGGGACCGCCGGGACGCTGCTGGAACGGAGCGCCGGGACGACCGGCACCACCGGGACGACCGGCACCGCCGGGGCGTGGAGCCCCGGGACGGGGTGCGCCCGGTCGCGGGGCCTGCGGGCGGGGGATGTTGCCGGGGGTCGGACGCTGGCCCATGCCCTGCGCCGATGCGAACGGGTTGTTCCCCGGACGTGGTCCGGCCGGCCGCTGGCCCATGCCCTGCGCCGATGCGAACGGGTTGTTGCCCGGACGTGTGACACCGCCGGGACGCGGAGCCTCGCTCTGGCCGGGGGCGGGTGGCACCGGAGCCGAGGGAGCCGCCTCCGGAGTCGGCGTCGCGGGAGCGGACGCAGCCCGCGGCGCCGGGGCGGCGGGCGCCGCCGGCGCCGCAGCGGGTACGGCCGGTGCCGGAGCGGGCGCGCTCGGTCGCGCGGGCCCGGGCCGAGGTCCCGCGGACGGGCGCGCAGCAGCCGCCGCGGGCTTGGCGACCGCTGATGCACCGGGCGTAGCGGCGCCGTCAGCCTCGAGGGCGGCGCGGAGCTTGCGAGCCACGGGTGGCTCGATGGTGGACGAGGGACTCTTGACGAACTCGCCGAGCTCCTTCAGCTTTGCAAGTGCGACCTTGCTGTCTACGCCGAGTTCTGAAGCGATCTCGTGCACACGCGGTTTGGCGTTTGCCACAATTCTCCTGTCTGAGGCCTCCCCGGACAGGGCAGACCGTTAAATGCGGACGGGTCTCATTTCGAGCCGTTCACTGTGAGTCCATAGCCGTTCAGCCGTTTCGCTGGTAGGTGGTGGGAAAGGTCTGCATGTCCAGCGGACCGGACACACGCAATGCACGCTCGAATCCGCGACGCCGGATGGCAGCGCCCACGCACGCTTCCGTGGCGTGCACCCACGCGCCCCGCCCGGGGAGGACGGCCCTCTCGTCTGCGACGAGGGCACCGCCCTGCTCCACGACCCGAAGGAGAGTGGAACGGGGAGCGCGCGCGCGGCACCCCACGCACGTTCGAACAGGTTCCATCCTAACCCGTTACGCGTCTTCCAAGATGCTGTCCGGCTGGATGTCGATCTTGGCGCCCGTGAGCTTGGCCGCGAGGCGGGCATTCTGCCCCTCCTTGCCGATCGCCAGGGACAGCTGGTAGTCCGGAACGAGCGCGCGGACGGCCTTGATCGTGGCGTCCAGCACGAAGCTGGACGTGACCTTCGCCGGTGACAGCGCATTCGCGACAAACCTCGCGAGTTCGGGGTCGTAGTCCACGATGTCGATCTTCTCGCCGCCGAGCTCTTCCGTGACAGCCCGCACCCGCCGTCCGAGTTCGCCGATGCACGCGCCCTTCGCGTTGATGGCGGGATCGTTCGCCTTCACGGCGATCTTCGTCCGGTGACCGGCCTCGCGGGCGAGCGCGACGATCTCCACGAGTCCGGACGCGATCTCGGGCACCTCGAGTGCGAAGAGTTTGCGGACCAAGCCCGGATGCGTGCGCGAAACCGTGATCTGCGGGCCTTTCGTGCCCTTCGACACACCCGTGACGTACACACGCAGGCGCGCGCCGTGCGGATACTCCTCGCCGGCGACCTGTTCTTCGGGCGGGAGGATCGCCTCGATCGTTCCGAGATCGACGTGCACCATGCGCGGATTCGGGCCCTGCTGGATCACGCCGGCGACGATGTCGCCTTCCTTTCCGCGGAACTCGCCCAGGATCGCGTCGTCAGCGATGTCGCGCAATCGCTGGCTGATCACCTGCTTGGCGGCGAACGCCGCGATGCGACCGAAATCATCGGGCGTGGATTCTTCCTCCCCGATGACGGCGCCGTCCTCGTCGAGAAGCGGCATGAAGACGGCGACATGACCGGTCTTGCGGTCGAGCACCGCGCGGGTACCATCGGGGAGTTCTCCCGTTGGAGAGGAGTGCTTGGCGTAGGCAGTGAGAATCGCCTGCTCGATGATGTGGACCAGCTCTTCAAAGGGGATCTCCTTCTCGCGCTCCACCGTGCGCAGCAGTCCCAGATCGATATCCACATTGGCCTCCCTATTCAGCTCTCGACGCCCGGTCACCCCGGCGCCATCCCGTCAACGTTACCCGATGGCGCTCCGCCGGACGGGGATGCCGGGAATCCCCCCGCGAGGTCAGGTGCTCAGCCGCGCCACGGCCTCCGTGGCCGGAACGACCTCGCGGTCGCCCGTGCGCCGATCCCAGAGCTCCACCTCGCCGTCCGGGGCCCCGCGGCCGACGATGACGATCTGCGGCACGCCGACGAGCTCGGCGTCACCGAACTTGACGCCGGGCGACACCTTGGGGCGGTCGTCGTAGAGAACGTCGAGCCCCGCGGCATCCAGCTGCGCCGACACCTGCTCGGCCAGATCGAACGCCGCCGCGCCGCGACCCGTCGCGACGACGTGCACGTCGAACGGTGCGACCGACGCCGGCCAGACGAGACCCTTGGCATCATTGTTGAGCTCGGCGAGAATCGCCAGGATGCGGGTCACCCCGATGCCGTAGGAGCCCATCGTCACGGTGACGAGCTTGCCGTTCTCGTCGAGCACCCTGAGCCCCAGAGTCTCGGCGAAGAAGCGGCCGAGCGCGAACACATGGCCGATTTCCATGCCGCGTGCGATCTCGACGGGTCCCGAACCATCCGGCGCCGGGTCACCGGCGCGGACGTTCGCGACCTCGACGAACCCATCGCCGTCGAAGTCGCGACCCGCGACGAGCGAGTGCACGTGCTTCTGATCGATGTTCGCACCCGTGATCCACGCCGTGCCGTCCACGACCCGCGGGTCCAGAAGGTAGCGGATGCCGGTGGCCGACTCCTCGCCGAGGATCGCCCCCTCCGGCGACCAGGGACCGATGTAGCCCTTGACCAGCAGCGGGTGCTTCTCGAAGTCCTCGGGCGTCGCGGCCTCGACCGCAGCGGGAGCGAAAGCCACCTCGGCACGCTTGTCGTCGACCTCGCGATCGCCCGGAAGACCCACGACGACGAGCTCGCGGGAGCCGTCGAGATGAGTGAGGGCGAGGACGACATTCTTCAGTGTGTCGGCCGCGGCGTAGTCACCCTCCAGCACGGCGTTGGCGTGCGCGACGAGCGAGTCGATCGTGGGCGTGTTCGGCGAGTCGAAGATCACCGGCGCAGGAAGCCCCTCGAATCCGATCGGCTCCGGGGCGACCGTCGTGAACGCCTCGACGTTGGCGGCATAGCCGTTCGCCGAACGGACGAACGTGTCCTCGCCTACGGCGATCGGATGCAGGAACTCCTCGCTGCGCGCGCCCCCCATCAGGCCGTTGTCGGCAGCGACGATGACGTAGTCCAGGCCGAGGCGCTGGAAGATGCGCTCGTAAGCATCGCGCTGCGCCTGGTAGGAGGCATCCTGACCCTCGTCCGTGTAGTCGAACGAGTAGGCGTCCTTCATCGTGAACTCGCGTCCGCGCAGGAGTCCTGCGCGCGGACGCGCCTCGTCGCGGTACTTGTCCTGGATCTGATAGATCGTCAGGGGAAGGTCCTTGTAGGAGGAGTAGAGATCCTTCACGAGGAGAGTGAACATCTCCTCGTGCGTCGGCGCGAGCAGGTAGTCGGCGCCGCGCCGGTCCTGGAGCCGGAAGATCCCGTCGCCGTATGACGTCCACCGCCCGGACTGCTCGTACGGGTCGCGCGGAAGGAGCGCCGGGAAGTGCACCTCGAACGCCCCGGCGGCTGCCATCTCGTCACGGATGATGCCCTCGATCTTCGCCTTGACCTTCAGCCCCAGGGGCAGCCACGTGAAGATCCCGGGCGCCGCACGCCGGATGTAGCCTGCGCGGACGAGGAGCCGGTGACTGGTGACTTCGGCATCGGCCGGATCTTCGCGGAGCGTGCGGAGGAAGAAGGTGCTGAGACGAGTGACCACGAGCGTCAAGCCTAGTCGCGTGACACCTCGCGACCTCTCGCGTGCGGGGGACGCCGCCGCGGCACGGGAAGTGTCCGGTTCCCTGCCTCAGCCCCAGCCGGCGTCGCGCAGCGCAGCCAGCATGAGCTCGCGGGGGTTGTACGGCGTGCGCACGCCCTGGATCTCGCGGAAGTCCTGATGACCGGGGCCGAACCAGAGGATCGCATCGCCCTCGCCGACGAGCGAGACTGCCGTGACGATCGCATCCTCGGGCGGCGAGATGTTGTACAAACCGCCCGCGGGTGGATGCTGCGAGGCGCCCGCGTACAGACCGTCGCGGATCGCGGCGGCATCCTCCCACCGAGGGTGGTGGTCGGTGATGATCGCGATATCGCTGTTGCGCGCTGCGGCCAGACCCATTCCCGGGCGCTTGGTCGTGTCGCGCGATCCATCGGCGCCGAACAGCACGAGCAGTCGTCCGGGCGTCTGGGCGCGCACGGCGCGCGCCGTCATCTCGAACCCGGCGGGTGTGTGGCCGAAATCGAGGTACACCTTGGGGCCGCGTCCCGTCGTCACCAGTTCTGTCCGGCCCGGCAGCGTCGTGCGAATGCCGCCGTCCCGCGCAAGGGTGTCGGAGAGGCGATTCCAGTCCACCCCCGCCTCGACGAGCATGACGATCGCCATGCCCGCGTTGGCGGCCATGTGCGGCCCCGTCGCCGGGACCGTCGTCACGAGCCGGCGTCCGCCGGGTCCGGTCAGCTCGAGCTCGGTCGCGTTGATCATGCCCGAGAGCATCCGCACCGTCCAGTCCGCGGTGGCCGCCAGTTCGGGGTCCTCGGCGATCTGCGGAGTCGCGATCGTCGTCACGGGAATGTCGGCGTGCTCGAGGACGGTGCGTCCGGCTGGAGTGTCGAGCGATACGACGGCGCGCCGCGATCGAGCCGCGGTGAACATCGGAAGCTTTCCGCGCAAGTACTCGTCCATGTCGGCGAAGTCGTCCATGTGGTCGTGCTGCAGGTTCGTGAACCCCGCGACGTCGTAGACGACTCCGTCCACGCGGTGCCGGACGATTGCCTGGACACTCACTTCGAGCGCGACGATCTCGACCCCGCGCTCCTTCATGTAGGCGATCAGGGCATGCAACTCACTCGATTCGGGCGTCGTGAGTCGAGCCGTGATGACCTCGCCGTTGATGTGGCGATGGGCCGACGAGGACATGCCCGACGGAATGCCGAGCTGCTGCAGCAATCCGTCCTGCAGATGTACCGTCGAGGTTTTGCCGTTCGTGCCGGTCACCCCGAGCATGATCGGCATGGCGTCGTCATTTCCGTACACCCAGGACGACATCTCGGCGAGACGCCCGCGAGGGTTGTCGGCGACCAGGATGGGCAGGCCGCTTTCCGCTGCGATGACAGCGCCCTCGGCATCCGTCACGATTGCGACGGCGCCCTTCTCACGTGCCTCACCCGCCAGCTCCGCCCCGTGACGGCGCAGGCCGTGAATGCCGACGAAGATGTCGCCCTGCCGGAGGTCAAGCGTCGACAGAGTGATGCCGGTCGCCTCCAGCCCGGACAGGTCGTCGCCGGCGTCCAGCGCGAAGCGCTGCGCCAGCTCGGCGACAGGTCGCGGGGTCGGATGCTGCGGACGCAGCACAGGGGGCACACTCTGCTTCATGACTGATCGGCTCCGGTGGGTGTGGTAAAGCGGGCGTCCGGCGCTCAGGCGGTGACGACCTGTGCGGTGCCGAGCGGGGCCCCGGGCCCCATCTCGTCCGCGATCCGCCGCGCTTCTTCGATGAGGGTTGCGACGATCTCGGACTCGGGCACGGTCTTGATCACCTCACCCTTGACGAAGATCTGCCCCTTGCCGTTGCCGCTCGCGACACCGAGATCGGCTTCGCGCGCCTCGCCGGGACCGTTCACGACGCAGCCCATGACGGCGACCCGAAGCGGCACCGTCATGTCCTTCAGACCCTCGGTGACGTTATCGGCGAGCGTGTAGACGTCGACCTGCGCACGACCGCACGACGGGCACGAGACGATCTCGAGCTTGCGCTCGCGAAGGTTGAGCGACTGCAGGATCTGGTGACCGACCTTGACCTCTTCCGCCGGCGGCGCCGACAGTGAGACGCGGATCGTGTCGCCGATGCCCTCGGACAGCAGAATGCCGAACGCCGTCGCGCTTTTGATGGTGCCCTGGAAAGCGGGACCGGCTTCAGTCACGCCCAGGTGCAGCGGCCAATCGCCCCGCTCCGCGAGCAGGCGGTAGGCCTTGACCATGACGATCGGGTCGTTGTGCTTGACCGAGATCTTGAAGTCATGGAAATCGTGCTCCTCGAACAGGGATGCCTCCCACACGGCGCTCTCGGCGAGCGCCTCGGGCGTCGCCTTGCCGTACTTCTGCAGCAGGCGCGAATCGAGTGAGCCCGCGTTCACGCCGATGCGCAGCGACACGCCCGCGGCCCGTGCGGCCGCCGCGATTGCGCCGACCTGATCGTCGAACTTGCGGATGTTGCCCGGGTTCACGCGCACGGCGGCGCACCCGGCGTCGATCGCCTGGAAGACGTACTTCGGCTGGAAGTGGATGTCGGCGATCACCGGGATCTGGCTCTTCCTGGCGATGATGGGCAGCACATCCGCGTCGTCCTGGCTCGGTACGGCGACACGCACGATCTCGCAGCCGGAAGCGGTCAATTCCGCGATCTGCTGGAGGGTCGCGTTGATGTTCGTCGTCGGCGTGGTGCACATCGACTGGACGCTGATGGGAGCGTCACCGCCGACGAGGACTTTCCCCACCTTGATCTGACGGCTCTTGCGGCGGGGGGACAAAACCTCCGGCACACGCGGCATCCCGAGATTGACTGCTGGCACGCTCCCAGCCTACGGCTCTCGCAACTGCACCCGTGCTTCCTCGCCTGAGGGGATGCCGCGAAAGGCAGCCGAGATCGGGCGCACAACCGCGTGCTAGGGTGACCGCATGTTCGCACGCGCATCCTGGTGGCTCGCCCGCTGAAGCGGTGTGTGCGTTCGAACATGCAGACCGCCCGCTGAGGCGGTCTTTTCGTTCCCGCGACGATGGCCCGCCCGATGACACGAAAGGCCCGGCGATGATCCCGAGCCCTGCACACCTGGACGAGCTCCGCCGCTCCGGACGCCCGTTCGCCCTGATTGCGCGCGACGGCGTCACGGTCGAGGTCCTCACGGGCGATGTCGTGGACGTCGCGCTACTCGCCGACATTCCGCTCACGGATGCCGAAGGCGACGCACGCGAGGTGCTCGCGCTCGTGCCGTTCCGTCAGGTCGTCGAGCGCGGCTTCGAGTGCCACGACGACCGGGCCCCCCTGCGATGCCTGATCGTCGATGCACACACCCGCCTCTCGCTCGCCGACGCGCTGGCTGAGCTCCCGTCGGCCCACATTCCGCTCCAGGGTGCGGGCTTCGACATCGCCGATGAGGAATATGCCGCCATCGTCCGCCGGGTGATCGCCGATGAGATCGGTCGCGGTGAGGGCGCGAACTTCGTGATCCGGCGCGATTTCAGGGCATCCGTCGACGAAGACCCGGTCACGGCCGGACTCACCTGGTTCCGTGCCCTGCTCGAGCATGAGCGCGGCGCGTACTGGACCTTCCTCATCGTCACCGACGGACACGTCGCAGTCGGCGCAAGCCCCGAGGCGCACGTGAGCACTCAGGCTGGTGTCGTCACGATGAACCCCATCTCGGGGACCTTCCGTCATCCGGCGGGAGGGGCGACCGCCGCGACGCTCACCGAGTTCCTCTCGTCGACGAAGGAGACCGAAGAGCTCTTCATGGTCGTCGATGAGGAGTTGAAGATGATGTCCGCCGTCTGCAGTGACGGCGGGCGCATCACGGGTCCGCATCTGAAGGAGATGTCGCGCCTGACCCACACCGAGTACATGCTCCGCGGCCTGAGCGCGAAGGATCCCCGCGACATCCTCCGCGAGACGATGTTCGCCCCGACCGTGACCGGCTCGCCCATGCAGAACGCCTGCACCGTGATCAGGCGACACGAACGTGCACCGCGCGGGTATTACTCGGGCGTCGCGGCCCTGTTCACACCCCGCGCCGACGGCACACACGATCTGGACGCGCCGATCCTCATCCGCACGGCCTATCTTACGGACGGCACTCTTCGCGTGCCGGTCGGGGCCACTCTGGTGCGTCATTCCGACCCGGACGGCGAAGTGAGCGAGACCCATGGGAAGGCAGCCGGGGTTCTGGGCGCCATCGGGGCGGTTCCCCGCGACGCCGTCGCCGAAGCCGCCATGGACCTCGATGCGCCCACCGTGCCGGCGCCGACCCTCGCGGACGATCCGGCGATCGCCGAGCTGCTCGCCTCACGCAACGCCCGACTGGCTGCGTTCTGGCTCAACCCGCAAAGCGGAAGGATCGAACCGACGGGGCGAACCGCGGTCGTGGTCGATGCCGAGGACCGATTCACCACGATGCTCGCCCACCAGCTGCGCCATCTGGGCTTCGCCGTCACGATCACGCCGTGGACCGAGGCCGACCCTCGCCAACTGGACGACGTAGATCTCGTCGTCGCGGGCCCCGGGCCCGGAGACCCTCGCGATGAGAGCCCGCGAATGGCGGCGATGCGCAGCGTGGTCCACACCCGGCTGGCGTCGGGGCGCCCCCTGCTGGCGGTGTGTCTGAGCCACCAGATCCTGGCCGAGCGACTTGGAATCGGCCTCGCTCCGCTCGCCGCCCCGCACCAGGGGTTGCAGAAGACCGTCGACGTGTTCGGGACCCCGGCATCCATCGGCTTCTACAACACGTTCACGGCGCGCGTACCGGCCGGAACGGACACGATAGGCCGGACCGAAGTCTCGGCGGACCCGATTTCCGGCGACGTGTACGCGCTTCGCGGCCCCGGCTATGCCTCAGTGCAGGGCCACCTCGAGTCGATCCTGTCGCGCGACGGCCTGACGACGCTCGATCGCCTCGTCGCTCACGCTTTGAGCTGACGGCGCGCGTCAGCCGAGCAGCGAGACCGGGTTGACGACGTCGGCGAGGATCAGGATGCCGCCCATGACGACCAGTGCTATCACCACGACGAACGTGACCGGGACCAGCTTGGTCGCATCCACCGGCTTCGGCGAGGGGCGGCCGAAAAGCTTCGCCCACGCGCGTTTGATGCCGTCCCAGAGCGCGACGACCACGTGGCCGCCGTCGAGCGGCAGCAAGGGGATCAAATTGAAGACGAACAGCGCGATGTTGAGCGAGCCGAGGATCCCGAGAAGCCCCGACACTCGGTTCAGGATCGGCGCGTCGACCGACGCCACTTCACCCGCGAGGCGCCCGGCACCGACGACGGACAACGGGCCGTTCGGGTCACGCTCCTGACCGGTGACCATGTCGGCGGCGGTCTGGTAGATCCTGGCGGGCAGTTGCCAGATGATGCCGGCGACCTGCTGCGTCTGATCGAGCGCGGACTCCGGCCCAGACCAGATCGGCTGGCGGGCGTAGGCGAGCGTCGCCGTCATCCCGACGAAGCCGACCTGCGCGGTCGTCACCTGGCCGTCGGCGCCCTGCACCTGACGTTCGGCGAGCATGGGCGTCACCTGCAGGCTCCGGCTGGTGCCATCCCGCTCGACGACGACCTGAAGCGCCGTGTCCGCCGACGCCTGGATGATCTCCGATGCCTCGGCGAATGTGTCGACCGGGGTTCCGTCGACCGAGACGAGGACGTCGCCGGGCAGGATGCCGGCCTCCGCTGCCGGTGACGCGGGATCGGCTTCAGTGCACGCACGGCCGGGGTCGTCATCGGCGGTGAGCACGCACTGGTTCACGGAAGCGATCGTCGTGGTCGCGGTCTGCATACCGATTCCGCTGAAGACGATCGCGAACAGCACGAACGCCAGCAGAAGGTTCATGACGGGGCCGCCGAGCATGATGATCACGCGCTTCCACACCGACAGTTCGTAGAAGTTGCGGTGGCTCTCCTCGGCGGCGAGTGTGTCGTCGTTGGCGGAGCGGGCATCCTGGACCATCGTCGCGAAGAAGCCGCCGCCGGCCTTTCCTTCGCCGGTCGCGGTGGGCGAGGGTGGGTACATGCCTGCCATCGAGATGTAGCCACCCAGCGGGATGGCTTTGACGCCGTACTCGGTCTCGCCGAATCGCCGCGACCAGAGCGTAGGCCCGAAACCGATCATGTACTGACCGACTCGGACGCCGAACCGCTTGGCCGGCAGCAGGTGGCCCATCTCGTGCAGCGCGATCGAGACGGCGAGTCCCACGACGAGCAGGACGACCCCGATGATGAAGGCGATGACGGTCACGAGCGATCACGCTACCGCCCGACCCTTGGAATTGGCCCAGCCCGGCGCGTGCCCGGTCCCTTCGCACCGGAGCGGCCCCCACCGCCGAAGCCCCCACGGCCGAACCCGCGCAGAGCAGCAGTCTGTGGATTTCTTGCATCGCCTTTTGTGGTCAGACCACACGTGCTAGCATGAGTGCATGGCTCCCAGGAAGAGCCGATCCCACGAGGAGAAGGAAGCGATCCCGATGACCACCGTCACCCCCGCCGCCCACGACGCACAGCCCGGATCCTGGACCGGATTCGCACCCGGCCCATGGCAGGACGACATCGATGTCCGCGACTTCATCCAGCGCAACTACACGCCCTACGTCGGCGACGGCGCGTTCCTGACAGGACCCACCGACCGGACGAACCGCGTGTGGGCGACCCTCAGCGAGATGTTCCCGACCGAGCGCGAGAAGGGCGTCTATGACATCGACACGCATACCCCGGCCGGCATCGTCGCCCATGCGCCCGGATACATCAGTGACGACGACAACGTCATCGTCGGCCTGCAGACCGACGGACCGCTGAAGCGGGCGATCATGCCGAACGGCGGCTGGCGCATGGTCGAGGGTGCACTCAACACCTACGGGTACGAGGTCGACGAGAGCCTCAAAGAGGTCTTCACGACGTACCGAAAGACGCACAACGAGGGCGTGTTCGATGCGTACTCCCCCAGCGTCCGCGCTGCGCGCAGTTCACACATCATCACCGGACTCCCCGACGCCTATGGCCGCGGCCGCATCATCGGCGACTATCGTCGCGTCGCGCTGTATGGCGTCGATGCCCTGATCGACGCCAAGAAGCTCGACAAGCTCGAGCTCGACACCACGCCCTTCACCGAGGAGATCGTCCGCATGCGTGAAGAACATGCGGAACAGATCCGGGCCCTCGGCGAACTGAAGCGGATGGCGGCCTCCTACGGCATCGACATCTCGGGCCCCGCGACGAACGCCCGCGAAGCGGTGCAATGGCTGTACTTCGCCTATCTCGGGACGGTGAAGGAGCAGAACGGCGCGGCGATGTCGCTCGGCCGCACTTCCACCTTCCTCGATGTGTTCATCGAGCGCGACCTCGCAGCGGGCCGGATCACCGAGTCCGAGGCGCAGGAGATCATCGACGACTTCGTGATCAAGCTGCGCATCGTCCGGTTCCTGCGCACGCCCGAGTACGACGCCCTCTTCTCGGGCGATCCCACGTGGGTCACCGAGACGATCGGCGGCATGGGTGAGGATGGTCGAGCCCTCGTCACGAAGAACTCGTTCCGGTACCTCCAGACTCTCTACAACCTCGGCCCGGCTCCCGAGCCCAACATGACGGTGTTCTGGAGCCCGAGTCTTCCCCAGGGCTTCAAGGACTACTGCGCACGAGTGTCGATCGACACGTCGGCCGTACAGTACGAATCCGACGAGATCATTCGAGCTGCGTGGGGGGACGACGCCGCCATCGCTTGCTGTGTGAGTCCCATGCGCCTCGGAAAGCAGATGCAGTTCTTCGGCGCTCGCGTGAACCTCGCCAAGACGCTCCTCTACGCCATCAACGGCGGGCGCGACGAGGTCTCAGGCAAGCAGGTGTCGCCCGCAGCCGTCCCCGTGGGCGACGGTCCGCTCGATTTCGACGACGTGATGGCCCGATTCGACCTGACGATGGACTGGCTCGCCGAGACCTACGTCGAGGCACTCAACTGCATCCACTGGTCGCACGACAAGTACGCGTATGAGCGGCTCGAGATGGCCCTCCACGACAAGGATGTGCTGCGCACGATGGCCTGCGGCATCGCCGGGCTCTCGGTGGCGACCGACTCGCTGTCTGCGATCAAGTTCGCCTCGGTCACCCCGATCCGGGGCGAGCACGGCGTCGTGGTCGACTACGTCACCGAAGGCGACTTCCCCACGTACGGCAATGACGACGACCGCGCCGACGAGATCGCGGTCGACCTGGTCGAGCGCTTCATGTCCAAGATCCGCCGCCACTGCATGTATCGCAATGCGTTGCCGACCCAGTCCGTGCTGACGATCACCTCGAACGTGGTCTATGGCAAGGCCACCGGAAGCACACCCGACGGTCGCCGCGCCGGGGAGCCGTTCGCGCCGGGCGCCAACCCGATGAACGGACGCGACACGCACGGGATGCTCGCATCCGCCCTCTCGGCTGCGAAGCTGCCGTACAGCCAGGCACAGGACGGCATCTCACTGACCAACACGGTCGTGCCGACCGGCCTCGGCCGCACCAAAGATGAGCAGATCGCCAATCTGGCAGGTCTGCTGGATGCGTACGTCGGGTCGCAGGGCTACCACATGAATGTCAACGTCCTGAACCGCGAAACGCTCACGGACGCCATGGAGCACCCCGAGAACTACCCGCAGCTCACGATCCGCGTGTCCGGCTACGCCGTGAACTTCGTGCGACTGACCCGCGAGCAGCAGCTCGACATCCTGTCGCGGACCTTCCACGGCGCCGTGTGACGACGCGCGCCGAACGCAGAGGGAGTCGATGACATGGCCGCGACGATGCTGGATGGCCCCACCACCCGGACCCTCGATCACCACGAACGACTGACCGCGATGCGCGAGGGCCGTGTGGGCTCCGTGCACTCCTGGGAGCTGGTGACCGCGGTCGACGGGCCAGGAACCCGCCTGACGACGTTCCTCAGCGGTTGCCCGCTGCGGTGCCTGTACTGCCACAACCCCGACACGATGGCGATGAAGGACGGACTGCCGGTCACGAGCGATGAGCTGATCACCCGCATCCGGCGGTACCTCGGCGTGTTCCGAGCGACAGGCGGCGGGATCACCCTGTCAGGCGGAGAAGTGCTCATGCAGCCCGCGTTCGCGGCACGCATCCTTCGCGGCGCAAAGGAACTCGGCGTACACACAGCGCTGGACACGTCCGGATTCCTCGGCGCCGCCGCGACGGACGCGATGCTCGATGACGTCGATCTGGTGCTCCTCGATGTCAAGAGCGGCGACCCCGAGACCTATCGGAAGGTCACCGGCCACGACCTCGAGCCGACGCTGGCCTTCGGCCGGCGGCTGGCCGAACGTGAGAACGGGCCCGAGGTCTGGATCCGCTTCGTGCTTGTACCCGGCCTCACCGACAACCTCGAGAACGTCGAGCGGGTCGCAGAGTATGCCGCCTCGCTCGCCCGCGCTCGCCCCGCGATGATGACCCGAGTCGAGGTCTTGCCGTTCCATCAGATGGGCCGTGACAAATGGGCTGCCCTGGGCCGCTCTTACGCGCTCGACACCACCGAAGCACCCTCCCTCGCCCTGACGGAGCGCGTGCGCGAGCAGTTCCGCGGGCACGGTCTGCCGACGTACTGACGAGTCGTTCGGTGCCGCCCGGCCGAATCGCCTCCGTGCCGGCGCCCGGATCAGGTCAGGCTCGCGCAATGCGGGCGATACGGGCGTCGGCGGCGCCGCGTGCCCACCGCTCCGCATCCGCCAAGGTCTCTCGTGAGAGCTCGGAGGGTGCCTCATGCGCATCGATGGTCGCCGAGACGGTGTCGACGATGCCCGAGAAATTCAATCTGCCCTCGTGAAATGCGTCGACGGCCTGCTCGTTCGCGGCGTTGAAGACGGCGGGATACGTGCTGCCGGCACGGCCGACCTGCTTGGCAAGCGCGACGGCCGGGAACGCACGCTCGTCGAGCGGCTCGAATGTCCACGATTGCGCGCGGGTCCAGTCCAGCGGCACACCCACCCCCGACACCCGATGCGGCCAGTCGAGACCGAGTGAGATCGGCAGGCGCATGTCGGGCGGAGACGCCTGGGCGATCGTCGAGCCGTCGACGAACTCGACCATCGAGTGGACGATCGATTGCGGGTGCACGACGACGTCGATCGCGTCATAGTCCACTCCGAAGAGCAGATGCGCCTCGATCACCTCGAGGCCCTTGTTCACGAGCGTCGCAGAGTTCGTGGTGACGACCCGCCCCATATCCCACGTCGGGTGGGCGAGCGCCTCCGCGGGCGTGACCGCCGAAAGCTCGTCGCGGGTGCGTCCGCGAAACGGACCTCCGGACGCCGTCAGCACCAGCCGCCGCACCTCTCTGGGCGTGCCGGCGAGGAGCGCCTGCGCGATGGCCGAGTGCTCGGAGTCGACGGGCACGATCTGTCCCCGCGCGGCCAGGCGCGTGACCAGTTCGCCGCCGACGATGAGCGACTCCTTGTTCGCGAGGGCCAGCGTCCGCCCAGCCTCGAGCGCCGCGAGGGTCGGGCCGAGACCGACGGACCCGGTGATGCCGTTGAGGACGACGTCGGCATCCACATCCCGCACAAGCTGCTCGGCCTCGCGTGCGCCGACCGCCGTGTGAACGACGCCGAACTCCGCTGCCTGCGCAGCCATGCCGTCCAGATCGCGGCCGACGGCGAGCCCCACGACCTCGAAACGATCACGCCGGTCGCGGATCACGTCGAGAGCCTGCGTGCCGATCGAGCCGGTGGACCCGAGGATCAGGATGCGGCGCATCCGCTCAGCCTACCCAGGAGCTCCTACTGGCCCGCCGCCGCGGGTGTCGCGGTGCCCAGGATGTCGACCACGAAGACGAGCGTGTCGCCCTTCAGGTCGGTCGTGTTGATCTCGCCCTCACCGTAGCCGTCAGCGGGCGTCATACTGACCAGCACCTGCGAGCCGACCGTCTGGCCCTCGAGCGCCTGCCGGAAGCCGGACACGACGCCGGTGGTCGCGAGCGTGATCGGGACACCGCCCTTGGCCCACGTGGAGTCGAACACCTCGCCGTTCGACCACCGGACGCCCGCGTACTGCAGCAAAACCTGATCCCCGGGCGCAACCGACGCTCCGTCCCCCTTCTTGAGGGCGACGACCGTCGTCTCCGCGAGCGGATCCGCGTCGGGAATGGTGATCGTGGGGGCACCGGACTCGTCGAGAGCGACGGTCGGCATGCCCGCGACGGGGTCCTGTTCCTGACCCCAAGCAGCAAGGGGAGTGACGCCGAGCACATCGATGACGTAGACGATGGACGGGTTGGCTGCACCGGAGGTCGCCGCAGCCAGCGCCAAGCGCGACCCGACCGTCGCGCACCCGAAGATCTGCCCACCGCTCTCCGGGGACACCTGCTCCGGGAGGACGTCCCCCGGCGTGTATCCGGTCTGCGAGAGGACTTCTCCGGTCGTACCGTCGACAATCGTCGCGGCATAGTTCACGAAGTTCCCCGCGGCGAGGGGTGCGCCGTCCCCTTCGATCATGACCGTGCGCTGGAGAGACAGGCCGTCCGTGCTCAACGGCTTCGCGAAGTCCACCGTCGGCACGGCCCCGAAATCTCCGGTTGCTGAGATCCCCTCGGAGATCGTCCCGGTCGGCGCGGCGGCGGAGCAGAGGTCTGCGGCGGGAGCACCGGACCCACTCGGAGTGGCCGCGTCACCGCCGCCGGCGCACCCGGCAAGCAATACGGCCGCAAGGGCGGCGGCGGACAGGGCGGCGAACGGACGCAGGCGCACGGGTAACCTCACGGATCGATGAACGGGGTGCAGTGTTCATCCTCCCTCAGTTTCTTCTGTCCGCGCTGTGAAGAGATCATTCCCGGTGCGGCATGAATCGGGAGTAGCCTTTTCTGGTGACCCAGGAGCAGCAGACCCCGCCCGAAGCGGCCGCGTCGGCTTCGGAACGGGTCGCGGGTGTGGGACTGACCTATTACGCCATCCGTTGGTTGCTGGCCCCGCTGGCCCGGATGATCTACCGCCCCCGCATCGAGGGCCGGCGCAACGTACCGCGCACCGGCCCCGTCATCCTCGCGAGCAATCATCTGTCATTCATCGATTCGTTCCTCATTCCCGCATTCGCACCGCGCCCGGTGTACTTCCTGGCGAAGTCGACCTATTTCGACGGAACGGGCCTCGCCGGCTGGTTCAGCCGCACCTTCTTCACCGCGATCGGCGCCACGCCCGTCGAGCGCGGTGCGGGCCAGGCGGCGCTCCAAGCGCTCGACCAGCAGCGCCGCATCCTCGAATCGGGCCGGGCGATCGCGCTGTACCCGGAAGGCACTCGGTCACTCGACGGACGCTTGTACAAGGGACGCACCGGTGTGGCGTTCCTCGCCCTCGAGACCGGCGCCATGGTCGTCCCGGTCGGTCTCGTCGGCACGAACGAAGCCATGCCCGTGGGGGCGAAATGGCCTCGGCTGACACCACGCGTGACGATCCGCTACGGGGAACCGATCGACCTCACTGCGCACGGAACCGCGGCATCCGGCCGCGCCCGTCGGCTGGCGACGGATGAGATCATGGCCGCGATCCATACTCTCTCCGGTCAGGAACTCGCAAACACCTACAACGAAGCGCCCGCAGCGACCCCGGTCGAGCGTCTCAAGCGCGCGCTTCCGCACGAGCGGCGATAACCGTGGCCTCGTGGCGAACGGGGAAATTCACGCTGTTCGCGATGAAGCACCATTCCCGCGCCTGCGCGTGCGCTGCCTGAGCGGGCGCGATCATGCTCGCCTCGGCGACGACGACGGCGGGGCGCAGCAAGACGTCGGTGAACGCCCCGCCGCCGCGACCGTCCAGCCTCATCGTTCCGGTCGCCTCGTCGCGGTATTCGAGGACCACGACGCCTGACTCAACACACGCGTGAAGGTACGACAACAGGTGGCATTCGCTGAGGGCCGCCAACAGGAGATCCTCGGGATTCCACTTCGACGCGTCCCCGCGGAAGGGATGGTCGGCCGAGGCCTGCAGGTCCGGCTTCCCTTCGATTTCCAGCGTGACGGAGCGATCATAGTCTCGATACCCGCTCGTCCCCGTCCCGCGGTTGCCGTCCCAGCGACTGCGCATCCGGTAACTGTGCTGTCCGATCATCCGCCCAGTCTCGCACGCCGAGTCCGAGCGCTCGCCGGCCCCTCGCGACCGGGCGCTAGGCTGGCGCGGTGGCAGGTGCGAGCGGAACAGTGAGTGTGTCGTCCTCGGTCGAGCTCGCCGTGGTTGAGCGAAGCGGCTTCGTCGAATCGCGCCACGCCGGGGCCGCGATCGTCCTCGATCCGGAAGGCGTTCCCCTCCTCACCCTCGGCGATACCGAGACTGCGATTCTGCCCCGCTCGAGCCTGAAGCCTCTGCAGGCGGTGGCATACTCTTCCGCGGGGGCCGCACTCGAGGGGCAGCGTCTGGCCCTGTCGAGCGCGAGCCACTCCGGTACCGACCGCCATGTCGGCGTCATCCGCAGCATTCTCGACACCGCCGGCCTCGGCGAATCCGACCTGCAGTGTCCGCCGGCCTGGCCCGCCGACCGCGCGACCAGGGAGCAGCAGATGCGCGAACAGGGCCAGCCGTCGCGCATCCGGATGAACTGCTCCGGCAAGCACGCCGCCATGCTGCTGACCTGCGTCGCCAACGGCTGGGACACCGCGACCTACCTCGATCCGGCGCACCCGCTGCAACTCCACATCCGGGACGTGATCGAACGCCTCACCGGAGCACGGATCGCCGCCACAGCGATCGACGGATGCGGCGCGCCCGTGCATGCGATGACTCTTTCAGCCCTCGGTCGCGCGATCCACCGCATCGGCACGTCGTCAGAGCGCTCACCGTTCGCGCTGCACCGCACAGGGGGAATGCTCGTGCGCGCCGTTCGCGAGAACCCGTGGGCGATCGACGGCCCGGGCGGGCAGGACACCATCGCGATGGAACGGCTGGGCGTCTTCGCGAAGGGCGGCGCCGAGGGCGTCCAAGTCATGGTCGCCCCGAACGGCGCGACCGTGGCGCTCAAGGTGCTCGACGGTGGTGACCGTGCGAAGGCCGCGATCGCTCTCACGCTCCTCGCGCGCGTCGGTGCGCTACCGGCCGACCAGGTCAACGCCGCCATGGCAGAGCTTCCGCTGACCATCTCGGGCGGCGGAAAAGTTGTCGGCTCCATTCGGCCGACGGTGTAGCCGCCCCGCCTTCCAGAAGCAGGCACGCGGCGCGGAAAGGTGATCATGCGCATCTGTGTTCCCACCGAGATCAAGAACAGTGAGTACCGGGTCGCCCTGACGCCGTCGGGCGTGCACGATCTGGTCACGGCCGGGCACCAGGTGTTCGTCCAGAGCGGCGCCGGTGCAGGGTCCGCTATGACGGATGCCGAGTACACGGCCGCCGGCGCCGTGCTGCTGGAGGATGCAGCGGAGGTCTGGGCGCGCGCCGAGCTCCTCCTGAAGGTCAAGGAGCCCATCCCGAGCGAGTACGGGTACTTCCGCAGCGACCTCGTGCTCTTCACCTACCTGCACCTGGCCGCCGATCGACCGCTGACAGACCGTCTCCTCGCGTCGGGGACCACGGCGATCGCATACGAAACCGTCGAACTCCCGGGCGGTGGCCTACCCCTGCTGGCCCCGATGAGCGAGGTCGCGGGCCGCCTCGCGCCCACCGTCGGGGCCGCAACGCTCCTGCGCTCAGCCGGAGGTCTGGGGCTTCTGATGTCCGGCGTGCCCGGCACCCGGCCAGCCTGCGTCACCGTGATCGGCGGAGGCGTCGCCGGCGCGAATGCCGCCATGATCGCGGCCGGGCTCGGCGCCGATGTCACGGTCTTCGACACCAGCATCCAGCGGCTGCGGTTCCTCGATGATCAGTTCCAGGGACGGGTGAAGACGGCGGCATCCCATCCGCTCGACCTCGATCGGGCCGTGGTCGCAAGCGACCTGGTGATCGGATCGGTCCTCATCCCCGGCGCGAAGGCGCCCAAACTCGTCACGAACGACATGGTCGCACGGATGCGTCCCGGCTCGGTGCTCGTCGACATCGCCGTCGACCAGGGCGGATGCTTCGCCGACACCCGACCGACGACTCACGACGACCCGACGTTCACGGTGCACGGGAGTGTGTTCTACTGCGTCGCTAACATGCCCGGGGCTGTGCCGAACACCTCGACTTCGGCGCTGACGAACGCGACGCTGCCCTACGTGCGCCGGCTCGCCGGCGGCGGCTGGCGAGCCGCGCTCCGCGTCGACGCCGCGCTCGCGCACGGGCTGAACGTCGCGGGCGGGCGGGTCGTGAACCCGGGCGTCGCTGCGGCTCACGCTCTCGACGGCGTACCCTTGGCCGACGTCTTGGCATGACGCTCCCGTCCGGCGTTCATCATGAGCGGGAGCGCCGTGAGCCCCTGCGTAGTCGGACGCTTCCCTCTCCGCTCCTGCTCCCGCTCCTAGTCACGGCTCAGGCGCACGCGCGCGACCCGCCCGTCGGCCGTCAGCTGCCACGCACGATCGGCGCCCTGCAGCGCATACGGGGGGAGTTCGCGGCGCGCCGTCAGTGTTCGGTACTCCTGCGAGCAGGCGGCATCTATCAGGAGTTCACCCTCGGCGCGGATCGACGCGAGCGCACCCCACCGACCGAGCCAGGCCTCGGGGCTCCCCCACAGCAGGGCACCGGACTCCACGGCCGCGCCCGGCTCGTCGACGGGGCAGATCCGGATGCCGATGCGCGCGCACCACTCGAGGAACGCGCGCGTGCGCGCTCCCGGCGGGGCGACGAGCCCGACGGGGCGCTGACCCGGCGCCCACACCAGCACCGGGGCGACTGCGACCCGCTCTACGGAAACGTCCACGAACTGGACGAGCCGGCGCCCCCACCGCCCTCTCCCGGGAGGCACGTCGGCGAGGAAGTCTCCGGCATCGCCGCCGGCCGCCACATGGTCGCCCCGCGACGGAAGGCGCAGCAGCACGCGCTGCGGCAGCAGATCAGCCGTCCGCGCGAGCGGCCCGGTCACGCGTGCCGTTGAGAGGATGAGGCGGATGCCGCGTCCGCGCGCCTCGCGAGCCGTTCTCTCGAGCGCCATCATCCATTCCGCCGCATACTCCGGCGGAAGGCGCCCGGCCACCGCGTCGGCATCATCGACGATCACCGTCGCGCCCGGGGCAGCCTCATCGATTCCGGCGAGCGCATCCCAGGCCCGTTCCGGATCCTCGGGCACCCACGTCACGGTGCGCACCTGCGCGGCCACGGCGCGCAACAGCGTCGTCTTGCCGGAGCCTGCTGCACCGACGACCGCGAATCCGGTTGCGTCCGCGCCGAGCCGAAGCAGCGGCTGGCGCTGCGCAGCAGGGTCGTCGACGCGACCGAGCACGATCTCCCCGTCCCGCCGGACATCCGCCAACCGGACGCGGTCCGGCAGAGCCGGAAGCCAGGGCGCGCGCGCCCGCCGGGGCGGCGCCTCGCCGATGACGGCCGTGAGCGTTTCGGGCCCGCAGCGCGCGACACGGACGGTCAGGGGTGCTAGATCGGCGGCGCGCCGCACGAGGGCGGTGCCGCGCGCTGCCGGAAGCCCGGACAGGTGGGCGGCATCGTCGACGCCGAGGACGGCGCGCGAGTCGGCGGCATCCGTCACGCGCAGGGCGATGCGCAGCGGTGCGTTGGCCAGGACGGCATCGCGGAAGGCCCCGGCCGCTCGCTGCGATGCCAAGATCAGGTGCATCCCGAGCGCCCGCCCGCGCGCGGCGATGTCGGCGAACAGATCGTGCAGGGCGGGGTGTGCCGCAACGAGCGCGGCGTACTCGTCGACGACGATCACGAGCCGGGACATCACGCCGCTCGTCTCGCCGATGTCGCGCGCCTCGTGCTCGGCGAGCGTCCGCTCGCGGTGGCGGATCTCGGCGTGCAGACTCTCAATCGCGCGCAGCGCCTGCGCGTCGTCGAGGTCGGTCAGCACCCCCGTCACGTGGGGCAGCCCGATGAGCGCATCAAACGTGCGACCGCCTTTGAAATCGACCAGCAGGAAGCTCACCTCGTCCGCCGATCGTCCGCGGCACAGGCCCGCGACCCAGGTGGTCAGAAGTTCGCTCTTGCCCGATCCCGTGACCCCGATGACGACGGCGTGTGGGCCGTCCTCCACGAGATCGACGATGACCGGCTCACCCCCCGAGATCCCGATCGGCGCCGACAGGATGCCCCCCGTCACCGGTGCCGCGGTGAACACATCGGACAGCGCGGTCGCCGCATCGGCCCGCTGACCGAGTGACCGCCGCGCGCGTTCCGCGAGTTCCTCGACGATGCGCGCGGCCTGGGTGACCGAGAGCGTCTCGACGTCCAGGGTTTCCGAGCGGCCCGCGTGGTCGAGTCGCGCGCTCCGCGGCGAAGAGACCGTCAAGACGGCGCCGCAGCGCGGGGGTGGCGGTGCGCCCTCATCCAGCTGGATCACCGGAATGTCGACACCGGGTGGCAGCGCGCGACCCCCTTCGCCGACGAAGAGCAGTGCACCCCGCGTCGCCTCAGCGTGCGGAAGCCCCGCCGGCACACCGGGGCCGGCCACGCGGACATCTCCCGGCGCCTGCGCGAGGCAGACCTGAAGCGTGAGGGCTCGCACGACCGCCGCGACGAGAACGGGGGGTCCGGCCACGGCGATGCCAGCCGTCAGCGGCACGACGATCGGGGCGTCGGTGAGCGTGCGGGCTGCCTGCCGCACAGCGCGCTCCCGCTCGGTGTGCGGCGTCCCCTCGACCCGCACGTCACTGGCACCCCGCCCGCGCCCGACCACCAGGACCTCCGCACGCCCGGGAACCGGGCGCCAGATCTCGCCGGGATCCTCCACGAATCCCGCGACATCCGGGTGCCTCTCCCACCGCGCTCGGCGCTCTTCGGAGTGACGACGATCCACGGCTGCGGAGAGGTCATCGACGAGGCGCTCCGCTGCGCGGTGCGCCGTCCGCCGCATCCGCCTCCGCCCCCGGAATGCGTCTCCGAGCGCGGCGAGGGCCAGGAGCGGCCCGAGCACCGCGAACCACAGGGCGTAGATCGAGCCGGTCAGCATCCACAGCGCCACCGCACCGAGCACGGGAACGGTCGCGGCGAGCAGCGGGACCGGCGGACGCACCGGCTCCGGCGGTGGATCGGGAAGTCGCAGCGGACCGTCCGTGTCGATGTCGTCTGAGCGCACGGGTCAACTCAAGCCCGCCCGCGTCGGCGGTGGCTGCGCCCGGAGCCGATCGGTGGAGGGCGCGCCTCAGTCGGTCGTTGGGGAGGAGGCTGTGCGACGCACGTTCAGAACCACGATCGTGACGTTGTCGCGACCGCCGTTCTCCAGCGCAGCCTGGAGCATCGCATCGGCGGCGATCGCCGGATCCTCGTGCTGCAGGAGGAAATGAAGAATGCCGTAGTCGGTCAGCTCCTTCGTGAGGCCGTCGCTGCACACGACGAACCGATCACCGTCGATCACATCGAGGCGGATGTAGTCGGGCACGACGCCGTCGCTCGGGCCCACAGCGCGCGTGATGACGTTCCCGTACGGATGGTTCTCGGCCTCCTCGGGGCTGAGCCGCCCGGCGGCCATGAGCTCCTGGACCACCGAGTGATCCGTCGTCACCTGCGCAAGTGCGCCATCACGGAACAAGTAGACCCGGGAGTCGCCGATGTTGAGCGTGACCCAGGTGGGCTCCGATGTCGTGGTGTCGAGGTAGAGGCCCGTCACGGTGGTTCCCGTGCCCTCGTCGGTCGCTTCGGGGTGCGCCGCGATATCGGCGACGGCGCGGGACAACGCGGTCTCGATGGTCTCCTGCGACACATCACCGTTCTCGGCGACGGAGCGCAGCCGATCCACCGCACTCGCGCTCGCGATCTCGCCGCCGATGTGGCCGCCCATTCCATCAGCCACGATGAACAATGGATAGAGCGTCAGCACGGCATCCTGATTGATCTCGCGACGCCGACCTCGGTGAGTGACCTCGGCCCACTGCAGAGACAGTTCCCCGTCTGCGAGTGGGACGCGGCACGAGGCAGTGGCGGATTCGGACACGGTCACACTCTAGTGGACGCCTCCCCCCGCGGCTTGGCGTCGGTCAGATCGTCGGGTTCCCCGAAGGCGCAGGCGGCTCAGGAGCGGTCGGGGGCTGCGGCGGCGCGTACCCGGACGGCGGCGCCGGGGGTGCCGGGGGCGCGTATCCCGCCGGAGGCGCCGGCGGGGTGTTGCCGGGCGCAGGAGCGTATCCAGCCGGTGGAACGGGCCCGGCGGCCGACGTCGGCTGCACGGGGACACCGGCCCAGACCGTCGAATCCGCGAAGAAGGCGTTGCCCGCCCAGGGAGCGGGGCGGACGACGGGGTTCCAGCGAGACTTGTCGAACGCATTGATCCCGAGCCACACGAGCGACAAGAGCACAAAGAGGACCACCCACGGCGACTCCTTCTGCAGCTTGAGGCCGACGCGCCACGCGACCAGCGCGCCGACGACGAGCGGAAGGAAGCCGACGATCACTCCGAGCGCCGGGACCTGGCTGAGCAGCGCGGAAGCGCCGATGGCGATCAGCATCACCCACGGACTCATGTCGCCGAGCTTCGAGAAGACCATGAAGTTGTAAACCGGCACCCACGCGCGCCACTTGCCCTGCACTCCGGCCTTGTCGAAGATCTTCATCAGAAAGAACGATGTGACGGCATAGGCCGCGACCGCGATCAGAAAGAAGACGAACCCGAGCACCGCCAGCCCCGCCAGCACAGCCGAGTCATAGTTGTCGTACATGTGAGACATCCTCCCCGAGGGCGACTCTCGCCGCCCGTGTGCAATGCGCCATCGGCGGCGCTGGTCACAGCGTAGCGAGCGAGGAGCCTGGTGTGCCACATAAATTCTGCCGCCTCGCATGCACGGCGACTTTCACACCGCGAGATCGAGTTCTCCCGGACGACCGGGGCGCAGCATCCACCCCCGAGCCTGCGCCCACCGGCACAGGCCTGCGATGGTGTGCACCGTCGGCCGAGCCTCCGCGAGCGTGCGGACGAACGCTCCCTTCGCGTTCTTGTTGAAATGGTTGAGCGCGCGCGCAGCAGCGCCGTCGTGCTCGGTCACAACTCGTACGTATGCCGAGGGGATGCCGACAGGCACCGGCCCCAGCGCAGCGTATGCCTCCGAACGAAGATCGAGCACGAACCGCGGTGCCCGCTGGATCAGCGCCGATGCCACGGCATCGGCCCATACGCGGCGCAGAGGCGCGATGCCGGGCAGCGAAGTGCCTGCCGCAAGGCGATACGACGGGATGGCGTCCAGCGCGCCGATCGGGCCGAACGTGGCCGAGTGGATCAGCACGTGCGCCCCGAGCCAGCGCCGCCCGGCGGCCCGGAGCGACCCGGCGTCGAGCGCGTCGTAGAGCACGCCGGCGTAGCGATCGACCGCCGGCATCGTCGGAGCGCTCCGGAGCCCGGCGTTCATCGCGATGTCACCGCGCTGACGGTCGGTGAGCTTCAGCACGCGTGCGGCTACATCCGGATCGGCGCTGAGCGCGACCAGCGCGTCGATCACCGCCGCCCGCTGCGGCGCGAGGGACGGCAAGGCGAGAGTGTCGGGATCGAACACCTGATCCGCACCGCCGGACCGCTTGGTCTCGCTCGGCGGCAACAGCACCAGCATTGCGGAGGGTGCGTCCGGCGGCGTTGCAGGTGACTCAGGACGAAAGCGCGGCGTGGCCCGCGACGATCGTCAGGACGTCACCTTCCATCGACAGGAAGCCATCGTCAGCGGACGCGGTGACCCTCGTGCCGTCGGCCTGGGTGATCCGCACCTGGCCTTCGGCGAGGATCGCCAACACGGGCTCGTGTCCGCCCATGAAGCCGATCTCGCCCTCGACGGTCTTGGCCACGACGAGGGTCGCCTCGCCGTGCCAGACCTCCTCCTCGGCGGAGACGAGGGTGACGGTCAGCGCCATGTCAGCCATTCTCCTTCTGGATCTTCGCCCACTTCTCTTCGACGTCGGAGATACCGCCGACGTTGAAGAATGCCTGCTCAGCGACGTGGTCGTAGTCACCCTTCACGATCGCATCGAACGACGTGATGGTCTCGCTGATCGGGACGGTGGAACCGTCGACACCCGTGAACTTCTTCGCCATGTACGTGTTCTGGGAGAGGAACTGCTGGATGCGGCGGGCGCGCGAGACGACGACCTTGTCCTCCTCGGACAGTTCGTCGACACCGAGGATCGCGATGATCTCCTGCAGTTCCTTGTTCTTCTGAAGGATCTGCTTGACAGCGGTCGCGACCCGGTAGTGGTCGGCGCCGATGTAACGCGGGTCGAGGATGCGGCTCGTCGAGGTCAGCGGGTCGACGGCCGGGTACAGACCCTTCGACGCGATGTCACGGCTGAGCTCGGTCGTCGCATCGAGGTGCGCGAACGTCGTGGCCGGCGCCGGGTCGGTGTAGTCATCCGCGGGGACGTAGATCGCCTGCAGCGACGTGATCGAGTGTCCACGCGTAGAAGTGATGCGCTCCTGGAGCACACCCATCTCGTCCGCGAGGTTCGGCTGGTATCCCACGGCCGAGGGCATGCGGCCCAGAAGCGTGGAGACCTCGGAACCGGCCTGCGTGAAGCGGAAGATGTTGTCGATGAACAGGAGGACGTCCTGGTTCTGCACGTCGCGGAAGTACTCGGCCATCGTCAGTGCCGACAGTGCCACGCGTAGACGTGTTCCGGGCGGCTCATCCATCTGGCCGAAGACGAGGGCCGTCTTGTCGAAGACACCCGCTTCTTCCATCTCGTGGATGAGGTCGTTGCCCTCACGCGTGCGCTCGCCGACACCGGCGAACACCGATACGCCGCCGTGATCCTGTGCGACGCGCTGGATCATCTCCTGGATGAGGACCGTCTTGCCGACGCCGGCACCGCCGAACAGGCCGATCTTTCCACCTTGCACGTAAGGGGTCAGCAGGTCGATGACCTTGATGCCCGTCTCGAACATCGTGGTCTTCGACTCGAGCTGGTCGAAGTTCGGCGCCTGGCGGTGGATGCCCCAGCGCTCGGTGATCTCGACCTGCTCGCCCGGCTCGAGGTTGAGGATGTCACCGGTGACATTGAAGACCCTGCCCTTGGTGACGTCGCCGACGGGAACCGTGATCGGGCCGCCGGTGTCACGCACCTCCTGGCCGCGAACCATGCCGTCGGTGGGCTTGAGTGAAATGGCGCGCACGAGGTCGTCACCGAGGTGCTGAGCGACCTCGAGGGTGATCTCGGTCTCGTCGCCCGCGATCGCGATCGTCGTCTTCAGCGCGTTGTAGATGTCGGGAATCGAGTCATGCGGGAACTCGATGTCGACGACAGGGCCGGTGACTCGCGCGACCCGGCCGAGGACCATGGTCGCTTCAGCGGTGGCGGTGGTGGTCATTGTTGTCTCTTTCGGTTGGGTTTACTTGCTGCTCGACAGAGCGTCGGCGCCGCCGACGATCTCCGCGATCTGCTGAGTGATCTCCGCCTGGCGCGCATTGTTGCGCAGACGCGTGTAATCGGTGATGAGGTTGTCCGCGTTGTCGCTGGCCGACTTCATGGCTTTCTGCGTCGCGGCGTGCTTCGCAGCGGAAGACTGCAGAAGCGCATTGAACACGCGGCTCTGCACGTAGACCGGCAACAGCGCGTCGAGGACGACTTCGGGGCTCGGTTCGAACTCGTACAGCGGATACACCGGAGGCGGAGTCGTCTGCTCGCCGGCGACCTCGTCGGCCTCGACGACCTCCAGCGGCAACAGGCGCACGGTCTCGGGTTCCTGCGTCATCATGCTGATGAAGCGGTTGAACACGAGGTGGATCTCGTCCACGCCACCCTCTTCATCGCCGCCGCGATCGTAAGCGTCCAGAAGGGCGCCGGCGATCTGCTCCGCCGTGTTGAAGTGCGGGGTGTCCGTGTCGCCGCTCCACTCGCCCGCCCACGGCATCCGCCGGAACTGGAAGTAGCCCACGGCGCGCCGACCGACCAGGAAGTACACCGGCTCGCGACCCTCGCTGCGCAAGAGCTCGCCCAGCTCCAGACCCTCGCGGAGGATCTGTGAGTTGAACGCACCGGCCAAGCCTCGGTCCGAAGCGAAGATCACGACGGCGGAGCGCTTGATCACCGCGCGCTCGGTCGTGAGCGGATGCTGGATGTTGGAGTGGGTGGCCACGGCGGAGACGGCGCGCGTCACGGCCCGCGCGAAAGGCGACGACGCGCGCACGCGGGCCATGGCCTTCTGAATGCGCGAAGCCGCGATGAGTTCCATCGCCTTCGTGATCTTCTTGGTCGTCTGAGCGGAAGCGATCTTCTGCTTGTAGACCCGGAGTTGAGCGCCCATGAGTGAAGAACCCCGGCGTCAGCCGCGGCGACCCTTGACGATCTTCTCCTGGTTCACATCATCCGCGTTCGCGGCGGCGAACTCCTCGTGACCCGGCGCGTCGATCGCCTGTCCCTTGCCGCCCTGGAACTCCAGGACGAACTCGTCCGTACGCTTCTCGAGCTCGGCGAGGGTGTCATCGTCGAGGACGTTCGTCTCGCGCAGGGTGTCGAGGATCGACGTGTTGCGCTTCAGGAAGTCGAGCAGATCGCGCTCGAAGCGGAGGACATCCTCCACGGCGATCGTGTCGAGCTTGCCGTTGGTACCGGCCCAGATCGAGACGACCTGCTCCTCGACCGGGTACGGGTCGTACTGCGGCTGCTTGAGAAGCTCAGTCAGACGTGCACCTCGCTCGAGCTGACGACGTGAGGCGGCGTCGAGGTCGGAGGCGAACATCGCGAACGCCTCGAGGGAGCGGTACTGGGCGAGCTCGAGCTTGAGCGTTCCGGACACCTTCTTGATCGACTTGACCTGAGCGTCGCCGCCGACACGCGAGACCGAGATGCCGACGTCGACGGCGGGGCGCTGGTTGGCGTTGAAGAGGTCGGACTGCAGGAAGATCTGACCGTCGGTGATCGAAATCACGTTCGTCGGGATGTAGGCCGACACGTCGTTGGCTTTGGTCTCGATGATCGGCAGCCCGGTCATGGAACCCGCGCCCAGCTCGTCCGAGAGCTTCGCGCAGCGCTCGAGCAGACGGGAGTGCA
>NZ_WOYQ01000040.1:19640-41816 GCF_011620665.1 Microbacterium sp. | reverse complement strand
GCTCTCGACATCGATCAGCTGGGACTTGCTCTCGACATCGATCAGCTGGTACTTGAAAGAAGATGAGCCGCTGTTGATCACCAGCACGACGGTCATACGGGCGCCGCCCCCGCTGCCTGCGCCTGGATCGCGGTGATCGCGATCGTGTTGACGATGTCTTCGACCAGCGCGCCACGCGAGAGATCGTTGATCGGCTTGTTGAGTCCCTGCAGGATCGGCCCGATCGCGACCGCGCCCGCCGAACGCTGCACCGCCTTGTAGGTGTTGTTGCCGGTGTTCAGATCGGGGAAGACGAACACCGTCGCGCGGCCGGCGACATCGGACCCGGGCATCTTCGCCCTCGCGACGGCCTCGTCGGCGGCGGCGTCATACTGGATCGGCCCCTCGACCCGCAGTCCGGGGGCCCGTTCGCGGACGAGCGCCGTGGCCGCGCGCACCTTCTCGACGTCTTCGCCCGAGCCCGACTCGCCCGTCGAGTACGACAGCATCGCCACCCGCGGTTCGATTCCGAACTGCGCGGCCGTCGCGGCGGACGAGATGGCGATGTCGGCCAGCTGCTCGGTGGTCGGGTCGGGGATCACCGCGCAGTCGCCGTACACCAGCACCCGATCGGCGAGGGCCATGAGGAACACGCTCGAGACGACCGACACCCCGGGCTTGGTCCTGATGATCTCGAACGCGGGGCGGATGGTGTGCGCCGTCGTGTGCGCCGCCCCCGAGACCATGCCGTCGGCCAGACCCAGGTGGACCATCATCGTGCCGAAGTACGACACGTCGGTGACCGTGTCGGCGGCCTGCGCGTAGGTCACGCCCCGGTGCGTGCGCAGCAGCACGTACTCCGTCGCGAAGCGGTGGACGGTGTCCGGATCGAACGGGCTCAGCACCCGCGCGGCAGTGATGTCGAGACCGAGCTCGACGGCGCGTCCCCGCACCTCCGCCTCGTCTCCGAGGATGGTGAGGTCGGCGATCCCCCGCGCCAGCACGGTCGCGGCGGCACGGAGGACGCGGTCGTCATTCCCCTCGGGAAGGACGATGCGCCTGCGCCCGGAGCGCGCGCGCTCGAGCAGCTGATACTCGAACATGAGCGGGGTGACGACGCTCGAGTTCGCCAGCCCCAGCGCCGTCGTCAGCCGCTCCGTGTCGACGTTCCGCTCGAACAGCGCCAGGGCGGTGTCGTAGCGTCGCTGGGAGCCGGCGGCCAGCCGGCCGCGCGTGCCCATGACCCGGACGGCCGTGTCGTACGTGTCGAGGTCGGTCTGCACGATGGGCAGCGAAGAATCCAGGCCGGCCATGAGTCTCTCCACGGTATCCGGCAGAGGGAACGGGCCGTTGAGGACGATGCCGGCGATCGACGGGAAGGTGCCGGACGAGTTGGCCAGCAGCAGTCCGAGCAGCACTTCGGTGCGATCGGCGGGGACGATCACGATCGCCCCTTCCTGCAGTCGCGCCAGAACGTTGTTGAGCGACATCCCGGCCACCAGGACGTCGAGGACTTCGCGGGTGAGGAGCGCCTCATCACCGCTCAGCAGCGTGCCGCCCAGCGTGCGCATGACGTCGCGCACGGCGGGCGCGACCAGGTACCGGTCCTCGGGGATCGACCACACCCCCACGTCGGACTCGCGTGTGCCATCCACAGCCGGCACTTCGGCGACGATCCGGGCGATCTCGGCATTGATCGCGGGCAGCTTCGCCGGATCGGCGCGGTTGGTGATGACGGCGAACAGCTCTGCCCGGTGGTGCTGCAGCTCGGTGACGGCCTGTGCGGTGAGTTGGCCCAGTTCCTCGGGCGTCCGCGCATCCGAAGCGCCGAGCCGATCGCCCTCGCTCGCTCGGCCGTTGAGCACGAGAAGAGCCGGAGCGCCGAGGTTCGCCGCGATGCGCGCGTTGTAGCCGAGCTCGGTCATCGAACCGACGTCGGTGAAATCGCTGCCGACGATCACGACGGCGTGGCACTTGGCCTCGACCGCCTTGTAGCGCTCCACGATCGTCGAGAGCGCGGCATCCTGGTCGCGCCGCACATCGTCGTAGGTGACCCCGACGCACTCGTCGTAGGTCAGGTCGACGTCGATGTGTTCGAGCAGCATTTCGAGCACGTAGTCGCGCTGCGCCGTCGACCTGGCGATCGCGCGGAAGACGCCGACTTTCGGTGTCACGCGCATCAGCGCGTCGATCACACCCAGCACGATCGTGGACTTGCCGGAGTGGCCTTCCGCGGACGTGATGTAGATGCTCTGTGCCACGGGCCCAGCCTAGGGTCTGGCCGTACCGCGCGACCAGGATGGCCCGGAGAAAACCGCCGTCACGCAAAACTCTCCGCGAACCCGGCAGAGCCCGGTTACCCTTGCTACGTTTCCGTCCTGGGGGAGTTGGCCTGGGTGCCGTCTCGCGGAGAGCTCACGCAAGTCTAGCCGACTGCCCGCGGATCAAAAAGACTGGGCCCCACCCCAGAACAGAGGTCGGGCCCAGCGCGTGGCGGAAGTGACAGGATTTGAACCTGCGAGGCGAGTTACCCCGCCTACATGGATTCCAGCCATGCTCCTTAGGCCGCTCGGACACACTTCCAAGGGACGATCCTACCTCAGGTCCGCTCGCGCCCCCTCGGGGCTTACTCGAGGCACGCTCGGGGCAAGCCCGGGGCAAGCTCGGGCCCTGGCCCGCGCTAGAGGATCGGGAGTTCGCGCGTGCGGTCCCAGGGCTCCGTCCAGCCGAGCCGCGTGAAGAGTCCGTCCAGCAGCATCGCGGTGAATCCCCAGACCAGGGGAAGGCCGGTCGGATGATCCAGGACGAATCCGGGACTCCGCCACTCTTCGCCGTCACGGCGGACGACGGTCACGCCGCGATTCATCGGGTCGAGCAGGTCGGCCACCGGCGCTCGGAATACGGCGGCCGATTCTGCTTCGTCGACCGCGTGCACCGGGGTCTGATCCCGCCACCAACCGAGCACCGGGGTCACCACATGCCCGGAGGTGCCGAGGGGAACCGGGTCGAGCGCGCCGAGGACGTCGACACCGGCCGGGTCGAGCCCCGTCTCCTCGCGCGCCTCGCGGAGCGCCGCGCCGATCGGGCCGTCGTCGCCCGGATCGAGCCGCCCCCCGGGGAACGCGACCTGCCCGGGGTGCGTGCGCAGCGTTGTCGCGCGCGCCAGCAGGAGCACATCGAGGTCGCGCGAAACCGCGACCGCGTGGTGATCGCTCGGGAGGTGGTCGAGCACGCCGAACAGGATCAGGACGGCGGCCGCGCGGGAGTCGGCGGGTATGGGGAAACCCCCGGTATCCGCGATCGCGCCCGCTTCATCAGCGACCCGCACGAGTTGCGCATACGCCGTCGACGGCGACGGCGACGGCGACGTCGGATCAGCGGGCACGGGCACTCGTTCAGGCTACGCCCGTCCCTCGTCCCCCTTCCCCCGTCCCCCGGCCCGTTCCGGCCACTACCGTGGAGGAGTGGCCCTTTCCTCTCGCACCGCAGCCCGCCCTCCGCGCCCGACGATCGCGCTGGAGGTGGTCGCGACGGAGCAGCTGAACGCAACGCTCGTGCGGGTCACCTTCGGCGGCGCGGGGTTCGCGCAGTTCGAGGACCGTCCCGAGACCGACAAATACGTCAAGCTGAAGTTCACAGCGCCGGATTCCCTCCCCGTGACCCGCACCTACACGGTGCGCAGGGTCGATCACGACGCGCGCACGATCGACATCGACTTCGTCATCCACGGCGACGAGGGTCTCGCGGGTCCGTGGGCCGCCGGTGCGCGTCCGGGTGACCGTCTCACCATGATCGGTCCGGGCGGCGGGTACCGCCCCGATCCCGCCGCGGACTGGCACCTGTTCCTCGGCGACGCGGCGGGCCTGCCCGCGATCGCGGCGGCCCTCGACGTCCTGCCGCAGGATGCCGTGGGACACGCGTTCATCGAGGTCGACACGGATGCCGCCATCATCCCGGTCGAGACTCCCGAGGGGGTCGAGATCGAGTGGGTCGTGAACTCCGCGCACGACGCCGACGCGCTCGCCGTGGTCCTCGCGCAGTTCGAGTGGCCCGCGGGTGCGCCCCAGGTGTTCGCCCACGGCGAGCGCGAGTCGATGAAGGCGCTGCGCCCCGTGCTGTTCGAGCAGCACGGCCTCGACCGCGGCCACGTGTCGCTGTCGGGGTATTGGGCACGGGGACGCACGGAAGATCGCTTTCAGGCCGAGAAGCGCGAGCCGATCGGCCAGATCCTCTGAGACGAGGGGCTTCATCCTCTGAGACGAGAGGCTTCATCCTCTGAGACGAGAGGCTTCGGTTCCGGCTTCGGTTCCGGCTTCGGTTCCGGCGCCGGCTTCGGTTCCGCCGCAGGTGCAGCTTCAGCTCGGCCGACCGGGGCGCTCCGCCGGTCACCCGCGACGCTTACGATCGAGGGATGACCGGCTCCTCCCTCGTCCTGGTCGCCAACTCCGGCGACAGCACGATCAGCACCTTCCGCCTCCGGGACGGAACGCTGGAGAGGCTGGCGGTCACGCCGGGGGTGACGGGATGCTCGAACTTCGCCGTCGACGCCGAGCGCGACCTCGTCCACGCGTCGCTCAAGGCCGACGGCACGGGCGCTCAGCCCGGCATCCTGACCCTGTCGCTCGACCGCCGGACCGGTGAGCTGACACCGCTCTCGCGACTCGACCTGCCCGCCGGCCCCATGAGCTACCTGACGCTCACCCGCCGCGGCACGGCGCTGCTCGGCGCCGCGTACGGCGCGGGCTACGGCTTCATCGCGCCCGTGACCGATGGCGCCGTGGGCGAGCCGACCGCGCGCGTCGACTTCGCGAACCTGCACTCGGTGACCACGAGCGCCGACGGCCGGTTCGCGTACTTCGTCTCGCTCGGCGACGATCTGATCGCGCAGTACGCGATCACCGATGAGCTCGCTCTCACGCCCCTCGCTCCGGCGACTGTCGCCGCGCCGAAGGGATCCGGTGCGCGCCACATCGTGCTGAACCGCGCCGAAGACGCCGCGTATGTCCTCACCGAGTACTCCGGCGAGGTCCTGCACTTCTCACGTCACAGGGATGCCGGCACGCTGAGCCCGCGCAGCGCCGCGAGCGTCGTGGATCCCGCCGCCGGTCTCTCGCACAGCCGTTTCGGCGCCGACCCGCGCGCAGAGCACCTCATCTGGGGTGCCGACCTGCACTTCAGCAGCGACACCGTGCTCTGGGCCTCGGAGCGGAGCGCTTCGACGCTCGCCCCGATCGCGGTGGCGTCGGACGGCTCGGTCAGCGACGCCCGGAGCTTCGTCGTGACCGAGCCGCAGCCGCGCGGATTCGCCGTGAGCCCCGACGGCGCGTGGCTCATCGCCGCGGGTGAGCGGTCGGCCGGCGTGACCCTCTACGCCGTGGCGGGTGACAGCCTCGCTCTGCGCCAGCGCGCCGAGACCGGTCGCGCCGCCAACTGGGTCCGCTTCGCGTGAGTCGCTTGAGCCGAGCCGCTTGAGCCGAACCGCTTGAGCCGAACCGCTACTCGGACCCGCTGAACACGGCGCGCAACACGAAGAAGACGATCACCGCGACGACGGCGACCACCAGCAGCTTGACGATCAGCGCGAGCACGCTGAAAAGCACGTTGACCAGCACCCACGCGATGACGATGGCGACGATGACGCCGACGACGGTCCAGAGACTGCTTGTGTTCACGCATCCAGCGTAATCGGGCGCGGAGCGACCAGCTCCACCACCGCGCGGCGCGAGGCCAGCGCGTTGACCACGCCGAGCCCGAGCACCAGGAGCGCCGCTGCCACCGGAAGGAGCATCGCGATCGTGGCCGAGGTCGCCTCGGCGAGCGCACCCGTGACCGCCGAGGCGATCGCCTGGGCGAGCGTCAGCGCCGATCCCACGAGGGTCATCGTGGTCGCCGAGCGCCCGTCGGGGCTGCGCTCCCCCGCGAGGGTGAAGAGGGTGACGAGGGTGGGGCCCACCCCGAGGCCCATGAGGCAGAGCATCACGATGACGGTGGTCAGGTCGCCGGCGGTGGCGTACCCCGCCGCGGCGAGCGCGAGAATCGCGCTGAACGCCACCCAGCGGAGGGTGAGGGGGAATCGTGCGGGCAGCAGCATGACCAGAAGCGCCAGGATCGCCGACCCGACGCCCATGAGGCCGTACAGCAGCCCGGATTGCTCGCCGTGCCCCACCGACTGCGCGAAGGCGGTGAGCGAGGTCAGCGTCGCACCGAAGAAGAGGCCGACGCCGAAGGTCGCACCGACGACCACCAGGATGGGCCGCGAGAGCAGCGCGCGCGCCGGCGCCCGCACGACATCGGCATCCGTCACCGCGGCGGTCGGATGCAGGGCGAACGCCGTCACGAATGCGAAACTCAGCACGGCCGCCATCGCGATCGGCGCCCACGGAGCGACGAACGACGCCAGCACGCCGACCAGCACCGGCCCGATGATGAACGCGGTCTCGTCGACCGCCGATTCGTACGACATGACGCGCGACATCGTGCGCTCACGCCGCTCATCCGAAACGCGATCACGCGTGATTCCGACCAGGCGCGTGCGCGAGAGAGCCGACGCCTGCGGCGCGGTGGCCCCCACCAGCACGGCCGCGAAGAGGATCAGCCCCGCGGTCTGACCGCTCATCACGACGAACGGGAAGAGCGCCAGCAGCGTGCCGTTGGCCAGCCCCACCGGCAGGACGACGGCGCGCTGCCCGAACCGATCGACCAGGTCGCCGATGAGAGGTCCGGCGACGACGACGCCGACCCCCGTCGCCGCCGACGTGAGTCCGGCGAGGGCGATCGATCCCGTCGCATTCGTGACGAGGGTGAGGACGCCGACGACCATCATCGCGAAGGGCAGACGCGCGAGTGCGGCGACCGGAAAATAGCCCCAGCCGGTGTGGCGGATCAGTGTCGGTTGGCTCACGCCGTACCTCCCGAGCGGTCAGCTCGTTTTCACGTGCCGCCTTGCTCCGCAAGCAGGTAGTTGCACCTCGGTGTCACAGTTGCGGCGCCGACCGTACGGCGCGCACCCGATTCTACCGCGATCGCCCCGTCCGCGCACCGGGACGCCGCCCGGAGCCCGCCAGAAGTGCGTGCAGAAGAGGAGCTGCCGAGACGATCATGAGCGCCACGCCGAAGCCGGATGCCGGGCCGAGCAGCAGGATGCCCCCGATCAGCAGGCCGGCGAACAGCACCGCCGAGATCACCCGGCGAAGGGTCTGATCGAGCCGCTCGAGTCGGCGCTCGACGCCGGGATCGGCCACCCGGATGAGACCCGCTTCCAGCTTCGTGAGTGCCCGATCGATGCGTCCGGGCAGACGCAGCGCGGTGCCCGCGGCATCCACCGCTCGACCCGCGACGTCCTGCACCACGTTGCCGGTCTCTTCACGCAGAAGCGTCTGCGCGTACGGCTCGACGGACTCCCAGATGTTGAACCCCGGATCCAGCGCACTGCACAGCCCCGACACGAGCGACATCGCACGGATGATGAGGAGGAAGTTCTCGGGCAGCTGAAAGGGCAGCGAGCGCATCGTCTCGCCGAACTCATCCGCGAAGCCGCGGAACTCACGCGGATCGACGTTCTGCAGTTCGGCGAAGCCCATGCCGCCGAACCGCTGGAAAAGCGCGGTCAGGGCGCGCTCGAGCTCGCCGTTGTCGGCCGACGGCAGCAGCACGCCGACCTGCTCGAACCCGGCGACCATACCGGCGCCGTCGCGCGATGCGACGGCGATCACGAGCTTGCGCAGCCCCGCGCGCAGGCTGGTCGGGATCTGGCCCATCATCCCGAAGTCGATGAAGGTCAGCGTCCACGTGCGCCCCGCCGCATCGGGAGCGTGCGGCGTGACGAAGACGTTGCCGGGATGCGGGTCGGCGTGGAAGAACCCGTCCGCGAAGAGCTGATCGAACATCACCGCGGCGAACTCACCGGCCACGGCAGTCGGATCGATCCCCGCCGCCCGGAGCGCGTCGACGTCGTTGATCTTTATCGCCGTGACGTCCTGCAGCGTCAGCACCCGCCGGGTCGAGCGCTCCCACACGACCTGCGGAGCCGATACGCGCGCGCCGTCGGCCATGTGGGCGGCGAAACGCTCTGCGTTCTCCGCCTCGTGGAGGTAGTCGACCTCTTCCAGGCTGGTCGCCGCGAACTCTTCGACGAGCAGCGGCATGTCGACCCGGTCCGAAACCAGGCGCACGCGGCTCAGCCAGTCGGCCACGCGGCGCAGAGCTGCGAGGTCGACGTCGACGATCCGGTCGATGCCGGGTCGCTGGACCTTCAGCACAACGGCGTCGAGACCGGTGAGGGCAGCATCCTCCGCGGTGAGGCGCGCGCGGTGCACCTGTCCGAGTGAAGCGGCCGCGACGGGGATCTCGTCGACCGAAGCGAACGCGCGCTCCAGTGTCACGCCCAGCTCCGCCTCGGCGGAGGCGCGGATCTGATCGAACGGGACGGCGGGCACCTCGTCCTGGAGCTTCTCGAGCTCGGCGGTGACTTCGGGGGGCAGGATGTCCAGTCGCGACGACAGGAACTGCCCGACCTTGATCATGAGACCGCCGAGGTCGACGGCGAGAGCGTGGAACCGCTGCGAGATGCGCTGCAGCCGGGCTGCCCGCGTGCGCTCGGCGACGCGGCCCAACCCGATGCGCGGCAGGAAGATCTCATACCACCAGGCCTGCAGCATGTACCTCAGGGCGAAGCGGGTGATCCGGCGGTAGCGCGAGCGCTCCGCCGGCATCCGCTCAGTCCCGGGCAAGGATCGCGTAGAGCTTGCGCCGGGCGTCGTCGAGAACCGACACGGCTTCGGCGACCTGCTCGGGCGTGCCCGTGCGTCCCACCTGCATCGCAGCCTGCGCGAGGTTCGCGCCGGACTTGCTCAGCACGACCCCGCCACGGTGGGCGCGCGGTGTCTCGGTGTGCACGGCGGGCTCCGCCGTCGCCCAGGAGCGGTCGGCATCCGCCGCCTCGTCGCGACCGGCCTCGGTCAGCGAATAGGTCTTCCGGCCGCCGGACTCCTCGACCTCGATCAGGCCTTCGTCGGTCAGCATCTGCAGTGTCGGGTAGACGGATCCGGGGCTCGGCTTCCACGCGCCTCCGCTGCGCTCCTCGATCTGCTGGATCAGCTGGTAGCCGTGCATCGGCTGCTCGACGAGGAGCGAGAGGATCGCCGCACGCACGTCGCCGCGAGGGGCGCGGGTGCCGACCTTGCGCCCGAACTGGCCGAACTGGCCGAACGTCTCGCCGAAGCCCTGCCCGATCCCGTCCTTGATCTGGCCCAGGGTGTTCCACAGGTCATCAGCGGATGCGCCGCCGAAGCCCTTGCCCCCGAACCGTCCGTCTGTGAATGAAGTGCCCATGAGTTCCTCCAACGATATATCGAGCGATATTCAACGATACGTCGATGACGGGGCGTGCGACGTGCTTCTGCGCGACTCACAGCGAACGCGAAGTCTCAGGGTTCAGCCGCGGAAGAACGCCCCCGCCACGCGACCGAGGTCGTAGAGGTCGCTCGTTCCGGCCAGCTCCCGGGCCGAGTGCATCGACAGGATGGGGATGCCGACGTCGACCGTGCGCACCCCGAGCCGGGTCGCCGTGATCGGTCCGATGGTCGAGCCGCACGGCACCGCGTTGTTCGAGACGAACTCCTGCGACGTCACCCCCGCGGCCTCGCACCACGCGTGCCAGACTGCGGCGCCGGCGCCGTCGGTCGCGTAGCGCTGATTCGCGTTGATCTTCAGGATCGGCCCGCTGCCCAGCACGGGCCGGACGACCGGATCGTGCTTGTCGGCGTAGTTCGGATGCACGGCGTGGCCGACGTCGCTCGAGACGCACCACGAGGCGGCGAGTGCGCGCAGCTGCTGCTCCCGATCGGCGCCGAGCGAGAGCTGCACGCGCTCGATCACGTCGCTGAGGAAAGGTCCGGCGGCGCCCGAACGCGTTGAGGAGCCGACCTCCTCATGATCGAACACGGCGAGCATCGCGATCTGATCGGTCGCTTCGTGACCGAGGAGGGCGACCACTCCCGCGTGCACGGACGCCAGGTCGTCGAGCCGGCCGCTCGCGAAGAAGACATCGTCCTTCCCGAAGACCGCTCCGCGCGCCGCATCGGCCGTCACCACGTCGTACCCGGTGACACGGGCCGCGTCCACCCCGGCCGCGTCGGCGAGCTCGCCGATCAGATCGGCGGTCTTCGGCTCGCCCAGACCCCACACCGGCTGAGTCTCGGCCTGCTTGTGCAGCGCGAGGTGGTCGTTCGCCTCACGGTCGAGGTGGATCGCCAGCTGCGGCAGGCGGAGCAACGGTCCGGTCGCGGCGAGCACCTCGGTGCCGCCCCGGAGGACGAGTCGGCCCGCGAGACGCAGCTCGCGATCGAGCCACGAGTTCACAAGCGGTCCGCCGTAGATCTCGACTCCGGCCTGCAGCCAGCCGAGGCGGCCGGTGGTCGGCTGCGGCTTGAGCTTCAGCGCCGGCGAATCGCTGTGCGCGCCGAAGATGCGGAACGGAGTGTCGGCGGAGGCAGCCGCGGGCACGACCCAGGCGATCACGGCACCGTCGCGCACGACGACGTGCCGGGCACCCGGCTGCGCGGGCCAGGCGGCGGTCTCGTCGAGTGCGGTGAACCCGGCCTCCGTGAGACGACGGGCGACCTCGGCGGCGGCGTGGAAGCTCGACGGCGACGCGGCGATGAAATCGGCGAGATCCTCGGCATGCGCGAGGACGTCAGCTCTGGCGGGCACGGTTCTCCTCGGTCAGCGAGTCAGCGTGCCTCCAGCGTAGTTCGCGCGGCCCGTCGGCCGGCTCGCGTCACTCCAGTCCAGTGACTCCGACGCCCGCCCACTCGGCCAGGTCGCGGATCTCGGCGTGGACCATCTCGCGCTCCTCGTCGTCGAAGCCGAGCAGCTCGTGGACCGCATTCACCTCGAGTGTCTCCTTCTTCTTGTCGAGCTGCGCATCGAGCAGCCCGACGAATCGGTCGCCGACGAGGATCGGGTGCGCGAAGTAGCCGAAAACGCGCTGTGCCCTCGGCTTGAACTGCTCGAGCACGAAATCGAACTCGAACAGCTCCTTCAGACGCGGGCGGTCGAAGAGCATCCCGTCATAGGGATTGAGGATCGCGACCCGCCCGCCCGCGTCGTCGGCGAGCGCCGCCGCCGCTGCGGGGTCGACGCGCCATTTCCAGTTCGACCCTTCGACCCTCGCCGGCTCCCCGGCATCGCCGACGGGTGTCCACGGCGACTTCTGCTTGGCCAGGCCCGCCGCCTGCAGGCGACGCTGGTCGAGGATGCGGCCCGCGTCGTCGTAGTCGAGCTCGGGCAAATCGCGCGGGAACGCCCGCTCGGCGACATCCCAGCGGCGCAGCCGCCCCTCCCGCCCGACGATCGCAACCTCGCCGGCCCGGGCGAGGAGCTCCAGCATCCGCGGGACCTGATTGGAGCCGTACCACCCGGACTCGCTCGCGTGCGCGACCTGGCTGGTGTCGGCGATCTGCGCCGCCAGCAGAGGGCCCTCGGCACGCAAGGCGGCCAGCACGTCGGCACGGAAGCGCGCGTTCGCTGCCAGCCACTGCGCCGCCTGGGCACGGAAGACGTGACGCTGCATCCGTGCGACGCGCGCCGGCAACAGGGACCCGGCATGGAAGTGACCGTCGTGTTCGAACAGCAGATGGTCCTGCTCGACCGCCTTGCGCAGCTGACCGGGCTCGTACGACCAGCCGATGCGCGACCACAGGATGGTCTGCTCGGACGGCGCGATCGTCGCCGTGGGATCGATCTTGATCGCCGCGAGCTGTTCGGCGACCTCCACGACGTCGCCCGGACGATCGGCGTCGAGCAGCTGCGCGCGCACAACGAGTCGGCGGGCGTCATCGCGCGAGAGCTCATGCATGTCGGCCAGTGTAGGCACCTGCACGACCCGCGACCCGCGTCGCCCTCAGCGGAGCCGGGCGGCACGCTCCGCAGGGCCTGTCAACGCCCGTACGCCTCGAGCCAGCGCAGCCACACTTCACTGAGCGTGGGGTAGGAGGGCACCGCGTGCCACAGCCGGCTGAGCGGCACTTCTCCCACGATCGCGATCGTGGCGGAATGGAGCAGCTCGGCCACGTCGGGGCCGACGAAGGTCGCGCCCACGAGCACTCCGCGATCCTCGTCGACGACCGCGCGCGCGGTCCCCTCGTAGCGCGTCGAATGCGTGCTGGCGCCCGCGACCCACGACAGGTCGTAATCGAGCGCGCGCACCGTGAGACCCGCTTCGCGCGCCGCGGCCTCGGTGAGCCCGACAGAGGCGACCTCCGGGTCGGTGAACGTCACCTGCGGGACGGCTGCGTGGTCGGCGGTCGCGACGTGACGGCCCCACGGGGCATCGTCGACGTCGGCGCCGTGCGCACGCGCCGCGATCACGTCGCCGGCGGCGCGGGCCTGGTACTTGCCCTGATGCGTGAGGAGGGCGCGGTGAGTGACATCGCCCACGCCGTAGAGCCACTCGCTGCCCCGGACCCGCAGAGTGTCGTCGACGTCGAGCCAGGCACCGGGTGTGAGGCCGACGGCCTCGAGCCCGACATCGCCGGTCCGGGGCGTACGCCCGGTCGCGACCAGGATCTCGGATGCTTCGACCCGCGATCCGCCCGCGAGCTCGACGGTGATCAGCGCACCGTCACGGGTGACCCGCTCGACGTCGACGCCCGTGCGCACGTCCGCCCCCGCGGCGCGCAGCGCGCTCGCGACGCGCTCGCCCGCGAACGGCTCCATCCCGCCGAGCAGACCCGACCGCGCAAGAACGGTGACCGCCGTGCCGAACGAGGCGTACGCCGTCGCCATCTCGCACGCGACCACTCCGCCGCCGAGGATCACGAGCGAGTCGGGGACGCTCTGCACCGCGGTCGCCTCGCGTGACGTCCAGGGGTCGGCGTCGATCAATCCCGGGATGTCGGGCAGCAGCGCCGCCGATCCCGTGCACACGGCCACGGCGCATCGGGCGCGGATCATCCGCGTACCGTCGACGGTGACCTCTCGCTCCCCCGTGAGCCGGCCGTGTCCGCGCACGAGCTCGATCCCCGCGCCCCGGAGCCAGTCGACCTGCCCCCCGTCGTTCCACCCGTGCACGATCTCATCTCGGCGGCGCAGGACCGAGGCGACGTCGACGCCGTCCGTTCGGCCGGCACCCGCGGCATCCGCCGCGCCGCGCCGCGCCGCGCCCGCGCGCAGCAGGACCTTGGAGGGCATGCACGCCCAGTATGAGCACTCGCCGCCGACGAGTTCGCTCTCGATGATGACGACGGACAGTCCACCCTGCACGGCGCGGTCCGCGACATTCTCGCCGACCGCGCCCGCACCGATGACGACGAGGTCGAACACTTCGGCATCCATTCCTCTACCCATACCCGAGTCCGACGCGAAGGACCAGCCCCTTGCGCGAATGTCGGAAGCATGTGGTTGGGTAGGTGGACCCGAACGGAAGAGAAGCATGGCGATCGAGTTCCGCTCCGTGACCAAGCGATTCGCCGACGGCACCGCAGCCGTAGACGACTTCAGCCTGGTGCTGCCCGCGCACAAGACCACGGTCTTCGTGGGCTCCTCCGGATGCGGCAAGACCACGCTGCTCCGGATGATCAACCGCCTGATCGAGCCCACGAGCGGCGAGATCACGATCGACGGCGCGCCGATCGCCGACCGTGACGCGGTGAAGCTGCGCCGGGGAATCGGCTACGTCCTGCAGAACGCGGGCCTCCTCCCGCATTTCACGGTGGCCGACAACGTCGCCACCGTCCCCGTTCTCGGCGGCACGCCGAAGAAGCAGGCCCGCGAGCGAGCCCTCGAGCTGCTCGACATCGTCGGGCTCGATCGCGCGCTGGCCGATCGCTACCCGCGCCAGCTCTCGGGGGGCCAGCAGCAGCGGGTCGGCGTCGCCCGGGGACTCGCCGCCGATCCCGACATCCTGCTGATGGACGAGCCGTTCGGTGCCGTCGATCCCATCGTGCGCAAAGAGCTCCAGACCGAGACCATCCGCCTTCAGCGCGACCTCGACAAGACCGTCGTGTTCGTCACGCACGACATCGACGAGGCATTCCTCCTCGGCGATCAGGTCGTGATCCTCGAGAAGGGGGCGCGCATCGCGCAAGTGGGCAGCCCGAGCGAGATCATGGAGAACCCCGCGACCGACTTCGTCGCCTCGTTCATCGGCGTCGACCGCGGCTCGCGGGCGCTGTCCGTGAAGCGCACAGCGCACGGCGCCGTGCTGGTCGACGCCGCCGGCCGCACACAGGGCGTGCTCGTCGGTGATGCGCGCGAGGCGGTGCCGTGAACTGGGTCCTCGACAACCTCGATCTCATCGGGAGCCTGACGCTGGATCACCTCCGCCAGAGCCTCATCCCGATCGTGCTGGGTCTGATCATCGCGCTGCCGATCGGCTGGCTGGCGTGGCGGTTCACGCCGCTCCGCGGGCCCGTGCTGACGACGGTCGGGCTGCTCTACACGATCCCCTCGCTGGGACTGTTCGCCCTGCTGGCGGCCGGATTCGGCATCCCCTACCTCTCCGAGACGAACCTGATCGTCGCGCTGACCGTCTACGGCGTCGCGATCATGACCCGCTCGGTCGCCGACGCGCTCGACTCGGTCGATGAGGCGACGCGCAGCGCTGCCATCGCCGTCGGCTTCGGGCCGTGGCGACGGTTCTGGACAGTTGATCTACCGCTGTCCGGCCCGGTGCTTCTGGCGGGGCTCCGCGTCACGGCGACGTCGACGATCTCGCTGGCGACCGTGGGCATCCTGATCGGAGTGCAGAACCTCGGCTACCTGTTCACGAACGGGTTCCAGCGCCGCATCATCCCGGAGATCCTCGCCGGCGTCGTGGCGGTCGTCGTCATCGCGCTGCTCGTCGACCTCCTCCTCGTCGCGATCGGCCGGATGGCGATGCCCTGGACACCCCGCCGCTCGCTCACGCGCCGCGAGCGTCGCTCGCTGACGGTCGGCAGTGCCGCATGAACGTCTTCCTCGAGGCGTTCGCCTGGATCTTCTCTCCCGAACGGCTCACCGGATCGCTGCCGCTCCCCGAAGGAGTGTGGCAGCACCTCGCGTTCACCTTCGGCTCGGTCGCGATCGCGGCGCTGATCGCCGTGCCGCTCGGCTGGCTGATCGGCCACACGGGGCGCGGACGCGAGGTCGCGGTCGCCCTCTCGGGCGCGGCCCGCGCGGTCCCCTCGCTCGGGCTCGTGCTGCTGCTCGTTCTGATGATCGGCGTCGTCCAGAAGACCGAGGCGGCGGTCTTCGCGTTCGTCCTCCTGGCGATCCCGTCGATCCTGGCCGGCGCATACGCCGGGATCGAGGCGATCGAACGCAGTGTCGTCGATGCCGGCACGGCAGTCGGCATGACCCCGTGGCAGGTGCTCTGGAAGATCGAGATCCCCCTCGGGCTGCCCCTCCTGATCGGCGGCATCCGTGCCGCGACGCTCCAGGTGGTCGCAACCGTGACCATCGCCGCGTACGTGGGGCTGGGCGGGCTCGGCTTCTTCATCATCCAGGGCATCCAGCTTCGCCGGTTCGACGCGATCCTGGGGGCGTCTCTCATCGTCGTGATCCTCGCGCTCGCCCTCGACGGGCTGTTCGCTCTGCTCGAGCGCCTGGTCGTTCCCCGTGGAGTGAGCGGCCGCGTCCCGCGAGCCGCCGGGAACATCGAGCGTGCCTCCGCCGTTCGCACGGTAGGGGTCGACTGAACCCTTCGGCTTCCTTCCATCCACAGCATCCGCAGCATCCACAGCATCCACACGAAAGGCACACCATGTCCCGCACTCGCACCCGCCTCACCGTCGCGCTCGCGGCGTCGGCGATCACCGCGCTCGCCCTCGCCGGCTGCGCATCCTCCGACCCGCTCGCCGGCGGCGGCGAAAGCTCTGCCGCACCGGCCTCCGACACGATCACGATCGGATCGCAGGCGTACTACTCGAACGAGATCATCGCCGAGATCTACGCGCAGGCCCTCGAGGGCGCCGGCTTCACGGTCGACCGCCAGTTCTCGATCGGCCAGCGCGACGCGTACATCCCGTCGCTGGAAGACGGCTCGATCCAGCTGTTCCCCGAGTACACCGGCAATCTGCTGCAGTTCTTCGACCCGAACACGACGGCCACGACCTCCGACGACGTCTTCGCCGCGCTGCAGGAGGCGCTGCCCGAGGGTCTCACGGTCCTCGACCAGTCCTCCGCGACGGACCAGGACTCGTACAACGTGACCGCCGCGTTCGCCGCCGAGAACGACCTGACGAGCATCGCGGATCTCGCCGGCATCTCCGGCCTCGCATTGGGCGGCGCGCCCGAGCTCGAAGAGCGTCCGTACGGCCCCGCGGGCCTGAAAGAGATCTACGGCGTCGACGTCTCCTTCACGGGAACCGCCGACACGACGGTCGACGAACTCCTCGCCGGCACCATCCAGATCGCGAACGTCTACAGCGCCGACCCCCGCATCAAGACCGACAACCTCGTGACCCTCGAAGACCCCAAGGGGCTTTTCCTGGCATCGAACGTCGTCCCGGTCGTCAGCACCGAGATCGCCGACGAGATCGCCGACGTCATCAACGCCGTCAGCGCCGCCCTCACGCCGGAGGGGCTGGTCGCGATGAACGTGCAGTCCACGGTCGATCAGATGTCTCCCGAGGACATCGCGACGCAGTGGCTCGCCGCCAACGACCTGAGCTGACCTGCCGCACCCTGAGCCCAGGCATCCGTTTCCGGATGCCTGGGCTCATGAACGCTCACGGAATGGATGCTCCGAGCGTGGCGTTGCAGGGCATCATGCAGAGCTTCGGCACACTTTCCTTCGGTCACTACGGGCCGCTCGGCGGCGGACGGCGTCTGACCGCAGCCGACTCGATGATCCAGGCGATCGATCTCGCGCAGGGCATGGACGACCTGGGGGTCAACGGTGCCTGGTTCCGCGTGCACCACTTCGCGCGGCAGCACGCCGCTCCCATGCCGCTGCTCGCGGCGATCGCCGCGAAGACCGAGCGCATCGAGATGGGCACCGCCGTCATCGACATGCGCTACGAGAACCCCCTCTACCTCGCTGAAGAGTCAGCCGCCGTCGATCTCATCTCGGGGGGACGACTCGCGCTCGGCGTGAGCCGCGGGTCACCCGAGACCGTCGTGCGCGGATACGAGGAATTCGGCTACACGAGCGCCGACCCGCGCGGGGCCGACCTGGCGCGCGAGCACTTCGACCTGTTCCTGCGCGCGATCGAGGGCGAGGGCCTCGCGGAGCGCGACGCGCACAGTCCGTTCGGGGGAGCCGCCGGGATGCAGCGGATAGAACCGCACTCCGAGGGTCTGCGCTCGCGCATCTGGTGGGGAGCGAGCACCCGCGAGACCGCCGAGTGGGCGGCCCGGAAGGGTGTCAACCTGATGTCGTCGACACTGCTGACCGAGGCGGACGGCCGGCCGTTCGACATCCTCCAGGCCGAGCAGATCGACGCGTTCCACGCTGCGTGGCGCGCAGCCGGCCACCCCGGCACCGCCCGCACGTCCGTGAGTCGCTCGATCTTTCCGATCACGACCGCCGAGGACGAGCTGTACTTCGGCCGCTCGAACGAGAGCGACGGCATCGGCTACATCGACGGCCTCCGCTCGACGTTCGGCAAGACCTATGCGGCGTCACCCGATGTGCTCATCGAGCAGTTGGCGCAGGATGCTGCGATCGCCGCGGCCGACACACTCATGCTCACGATCCCGAGCCAGCTGGGTGTCGCGTTCAACCTGCGGATCATCGAGGCTTTCGCGGCCCACGTGGCGCCGGCGCTCGGCTGGGAGCCCTCGCGACAGCGCTGATCGACCGGCCGTCGACGATCACCCGGTGCACGAATCGCGGAACCCCCGAAGATACTCTCGGATAAACCTGGCGCTCGAGCGCGAAGCCGTGAATAATAGAGGTATGACCACAGGCAGGCCCGCGGGCTACAGTGCCATCTCGAGCTATTCGCGGGTCGAGATCCTCCATCTCGTGCAGGAGCACCCGCAACGCACGGTTGCGGAGATGGTCGCGTCCACGGGCTTGCACCCCAACACGGTGCGCGAGCACCTTCAGCGTCTCATCGAGGACGGGTACGTGGTCTCGGCAGCGGAGGACCGCAAGACGCGTGGCCGCCCCCGTGTGCTCTACAGCGCCGCGGACGGCGACGCCGCGTCGAGCGCCGTGCAACGCCGCAAGGTCCGCGCGGCCGCTGAGCGCGGCGACCTGATGCGTCGCGTGATCCCCGGGCCGGCTCCGGAGCTCACGCCCGCCGCCCTCCACCAGATCGACGCCCTGGTCGAAGACCTCATCGACGCCGGCTTCGATCCCCTCGTGGACGAGACCGCTCTGACGGTCGATCTCACCCCGTGCGCGCAAGCGACGACGCAGGCAGACCACCGCAAGGTGCTGTGCAGCGTGCACCTCGGCCTGATGCAGGGGGTGCTGAACGAGGCCGGCGGACCCCTTTCCATCGACGGAATGCGTTCGTCGTGCGACCCTCGCGAGTGCGTCGTGCACCTCCTGCACGCGGGCGGGCGCAGCTGAGGAAGTTCCGCGAGGTTTTTCACGGCCCGCCCTCTTCATTCCTGAGCGGAAGCTGAGTACCTTCTGTATCACGCAGGACCCGGAGTTGGGGAGGACGTGAAATGGATTTTCTTGATCCGCTGATGCTCGCGCGCTGGCAGTTCGGTCTGACGACGCTCTACCACTTCCTCTTCGTGCCGCTGACGCTCGGGATGGCATTGACCGTCGCGATCTTCCAGACGGCCTGGTACCGCACCGGCAACCTCAAGTGGCTTCACCTCACGCGGTTCTTCGGCAAGATCTTCCTGATCAACTTCGCGATGGGTGTGGTCACCGGCATCGTCCAGGAGTTCCAGTTCGGCATGAACTGGTCGTCGTACTCCCGTTTCGTCGGCGACGTCTTCGGCGCTCCACTCGCCTTCGAGGGTCTGATGGCCTTCTTCTTCGAAGCGACGTTCATCGGTCTGTGGATCTTCGGCTGGGACAAGCTGCCCAAGGGACTGCACCTGGCCAGCATCTGGATCGCCACGATCGGCGCGTGGTTCTCGGCCTACTTCATCCTCGCGGCCAACGCCTTCATGCAGAATCCGGTCGGCTACCAGATGGCCCAGGACGGCGGCCGGGCCGAAATGAACGACTTCCTCGCCGTGCTGACCAACCCGATCGCCATGGCGTCGCTGCCGCACACGCTGTTCGCCGCGTTCATGATGACCGCCGGAGTCATCATCTCGATCTCGGCCTGGCACCTGGTGCGCAAACAGAACATCGACATGATGAGCACCTCGCTGCGCTACGGCCTGTGGGGCATGATCATCGCGTTCGTGGGGGTCGTGCTCACCGGAGACCAGCTCGGCCTCGTGATGGTCCAGACTCAGCCCATGAAGATGGCGGCGGCAGAGGCCCTGTTCGACTCGGCCTGCGGCGCGAACGCGTCCTTCTCGATCTTCACGCTCGGCACGCCCGACGGCACGACGGAGCTCTTCTCGATCCGCGTCCCCTATCTGCTCTCCTTCCTGTCCACGCACACGCTCGACGGGTGCGTCGAGGGGATCAACGACCTGAACCTCCTCTACACGAACGAGCTCTTCCCGCAGTTCGCCGATCAGGTCGACGGCAACTTCGCACCCGTCCTGTGGGTCACGTACTGGTCGTTCCGCTGGATGATGGGTCTCGGAGGGGTCGCAGCCCTCACGGCGGTCGTCGGCCTGTGGCTCACGCGGAAGAACGCCAAGCGCGACGTGCCCCGCTGGGCGTGGCAGCTCGCCATCTGGGCGTGGCCGGCATCCCTTCTCGCCATCCTCGTGGGCTGGGTCTTTACAGAGATGGGCAGGCAGCCCTGGATCGTGTTCGGGCTCATGCTCACGGAAGACGGCGTCTCGCCGAGCGTGCCCGGCTGGAGCGTGCTCATCTCGCTCATCGCGTTCACCGCGATCTACGCGGTGCTGGCCGCGGTCGAAGTCGGCCTCATCATGAAGACGTCCCACGAGGGTCCCGAGCCGCTGCCCGAACCGGGAGCGCCCGACGCTGACGCACCCTCGGTCGAGAACACCCCGACAACGGTCTACTAGGAGAGCACGATGGATCTTGCAACGGTATGGTTCTTCATCGTCGGAGTCCTCTTCGTCGGGTACTTCGTCCTCGACGGGTTCGACTTCGGGGTCGGCATGTCTCTTCCGTTCCTCGGAAAGGACGACGTCGCACGCCGGCAGATCATCAACACGATCGGGCCCGTCTGGGATCTCAACGAAACCTGGGTGATCGTGGCCGGCGCCTGCCTGTTCGCCGCATTCCCGGAGTGGTATGCGACGCTCTTCAGCGGCTTCTACCTGCCTCTGCTGCTGATTCTTCTCGCGATGATCATCCGCGGTGTGTCGTTCGAGTACCGGCATCAGCGCGAGGGCCTGCGGTGGAAGAAGGGGTTCGACCGCATGATCGTGATCGGCTCAGCCCTTCCGGCCCTCCTCTGGGGCGTCGCCCTCGCGAACATCGTGCAGGGCGTGCCGATCGACGCCGACCACGAGTTCACCGGCTCGCTGCTCACGCTGCTGAACCCGTACGGGCTTCTCGGTGGCGTCACGACGCTGCTGCTGTTCTTCACGCACGGTGTCTACTTCGTCGCGCTGAAGACCGACGGTCAGGTGCGCACGGATGCCCGCAAGCTCGCCGGGCGATCCGGACTCGTCACCGTCATCGTCGCCGCGATCTTCCTCGCCTGGACGGTCGGCTCGTCCTTCGGCAACGCCGCTCCCGCGGTCGCTCTCGTCGTCGTCTGCGCGGCGGCCGCCGCCGTGCTGCTGATCGCGTCGCTGCTGGCCAATGCCCGTGACCGCGAAGGATGGGCGTTCGGCTTCGGAGCGGGGACGGTGGTCTTCGCCGTGCTCACGCTCTGGCTCGCCCTCTTCCCGAATGTCATGCCCTCCAGCACCGACCCGGCATTCAACCTGACGATCGAGAACGCCTCGAGCTCCCCCTACACGCTGATGATCATGACGTGGGCCGCGGTGATCTTCCTCCCCCTGGTACTGCTCTACCAGGGCTGGACCTACTGGGTCTTCCGCAAACGCGTCAGCCGCTCCACGATCGAAAAGGCAGCAGCTGTCGCACATTGACGCGCCGGGGGCGCGATGTGAGGCAGGATCGAGGGATGCCGGACTCCACTGAGCGGGCCACCTCGACACGGGGGCGGCCGGTTGATCCCCGACTGCTCCGATATGCGTCGGCATCCCGACTGTTCTTCATGGCGATCGCCGCGATCAGTCTCGCCCAGACACTCGTGATCGTCGCCTTCGCATGGCTGCTCACCGCGACGATCGTCGGGGTGCTCGCCGGTGACGACGTGCTCGCGCTCCTCGGGTGGCTCGCCTGCGTCGCGGCCGTCCGGGCCGTGCTGCTCTGGGCCCGCGAGCTCGTCGCGGCCCGGGCTGCGGCCAAAGTCGAGCTGCAGCTGCGGTCCCATCTGATCGAGGGAGTCGCCTCCCTGGGCGCCGGCTGGCTGAGCGGCGCCAACACCGCCCGGCTCGCCGTGACCGCCGGGCGCGGTCTCGACGCGCTCGACGCCTACTTCGGCCGATATCTCCCTCAGCTCGTCCAGACCATCATCGCCACGCCGATCATCGTCGCCGTGATGTGGTGGCAGGACTGGATCTCGGGGCTCATCGTGGTGCTGACGATCCCCTTGATTCCCCTCTTCATGGCGCTGATCGGCCTGGCCACGCGCGCGGTCCAGCAGAAGCAATGGGCGACACTCCAGACGCTGGCCGCGCGATTCGCCGACACCGTCCAGGGTCTGTCGACGCTCACCGTGTTCGGCCGCCAGCACCGCGCAGCCCGCTCGATCGAGAGGGTGACAGACACCTACCGCACCGAGACGATGCGAGTGCTGCGCGTGTCCTTCCTCTCCGGATTCGCGCTCGAGTTCCTCTCGTCGATCGCGGTCGCGATCGTGGCGGTGACGATCGGCTTCCGTCTCATCGACGGGACGCTCCCGCTCGACATCGGGCTGTTCGTCCTGCTCCTCGCCCCCGAGGCGTATCTGCCGCTCCGCCAAGTCGGCGTGCAGTTCCACGCAGCCGCCGAGGGCGTGGCGGCGACCGAGGACGTGTTCGCGGTCCTCGATGCCGCCCGCGCCGTGCCGCTCTCGCCCCGCGATGCGCCGGCACCCCGCGATGCGCCGGCGCCCCCGCCCGCCGGCGGCGCGCTGGAGCTTCGGGGTG
>NZ_WOYQ01000040.1:8067-19540 GCF_011620665.1 Microbacterium sp. | reverse complement strand
CCCCGCGATGCGCCGGCGCCCCCGCCCGCCGGCGGCGCGCTGGAGCTTCGGGGTGTGCGCGTGCATCGCGGCGACCGCACCCTCCCGCCGGTGTCGTTCCGCGCGGCGCCCGGGACCGTCACCCTCATCGAGGGACCGAGCGGCGCCGGCAAGTCGAGCCTGCTGGCCGCGCTCCGCGGAGCCGCGAGCTTCGACGGCACGATCACGCTCGGCGGGGCGGACGCGCTCGCCCGCCCGCCCGCAACCTGGTTCGCGTGGGCGGGGCAGGATGCCGGCCTGATCGCCGGCAGCATCTCCGCCAATGTCACCCTCGGCGACCTGACCCCCGACACCGCTCTGGTCGCCCGGAGTCTCGAGCGGGCGTGCGCCGCAGATCTCGACTCAGGCCAAGAGCTCGGGGTTCAGGGCGCGGGGCTTTCCGGTGGGCAGGCGCAGCGGGTGGCGGTGGCCCGCGCGTTCTATCGTCGCGAGCGCGGATGGGGCGCGGTCGTCGCGCTGGATGAACCCAGCGCGGCGCTCGACGAGCGGACCGAATCCGCACTGTGGTCCTCGATCCGCGAGGTCGCCGCCGGCGGCGCCGTCGTGCTCCTCGTCTCGCACCGCACATCGGCGAGGGCCATCGCCGACCGGGTCATCCCCCTTGCGCCCTCCCCCGTCCATCCGTCCGAGGTGCGCGTATGACCGCCGGCGAGGTGCTCCGCGGGGCGATGCCCCCCGCGCGGCGGTTCTGGCCGGGCGCGGCGGCGGGCTTCCTGTCGGAAGCATCCGCGGTCGCGCTCCTCGCCGTCAGCGCCTGGCTGATCGTGCGTGCGTCCGAACAGCCCGCCGTGATGTACATCTCGATGGCGGTGGTGGGGGTACGCGCATTCGCGCTCAGCCGGGCTGCTTTCCGCTACGTCGAGCGCCTCGCGAGCCACGATGCGGCGCTCCGCCAGCTCGCCGCGACCCGCAGCGATCTCGTGCGGCGCCTGATCCCACTCGCGCCCGATGGACTCACCCGCACGAGCCGCGGCTCGATCCTCGGGTCGCTCGTGGACGACGTCGATGAGCTGCAGAATCTGCCGCTGCGCGTCGTGCAGCCACTGGTCGGCTCGGCCGCGGTCGCCGGCGGGGCCGTCATCCTGGTCGCACTCATCCACCCGCCCGCCGCGCTGACGCTCCTGGCCTGCCTCGTCGTGGCCGCACTCGTCGCCGCGGGATGGGGCTGGGCGGCCGGCGGACGATCCGAGCGCGCCATCGCTCCCCTGCGCGGGCGCCTGGCCGACGCCGTGCTCGACCACCTCGGCAGTTTCGACGTCCTGGTCGCCTGCGGCGCGGAGGAGGCCAGCCGAGCCCGTATCGCCGCCGCCGATGCGGACGTGCGCCGCGCGGTCGTCCGCCGCGCGGTGGCCCAGGCCGGCGCAACCGCGCTGGTTTCTCTGCTCGCGGGCATCGCATCGGTGCTCGCGGTGCTGGTCGCCACCCCTGCCGTGACCATGGGCCAGCTCGCCGGACCGGCGCTGGCTGTCGTCGTCCTCGTCCCGATGGCCGTGTTCGATGTCTTCACCTCCGTGCCGCTGGCGGCATCGTCCTGGCGTCAAGTGCGGTCGGCGGCCGCACGCATCGCCGCCGCGACGCCCGAAACCGTCCCGGCGGAGCTGGTGCGCGACCAAGGGGCCCCGACCGGAACCGGCCCCGCGCTGGGCGAGGGACTCCGCCTGCGCGAGATCGAGGCGACCTGGCCAGGCGCCTCCGCTCCCGCGCTCCAGCGTGTCGACCTCGATGTCGCCCCGGGTGAGCGTCTGCTCGTCGTCGGCTCCAGCGGTGCCGGCAAGAGCACCCTCGCGCATGTCCTCGTCCGGTTCCTCGACGTCACCGGCGCCTACACGATCGGCGGAGTCGACGTGAGAGATCTGGCAGCAGACGACGTCCGGCGCACCGTCGGCCTGTGCGAGCAGCGTCCCATGCTCTTCGACGAAGACATCCGTCAGAACCTCCTCTTCGCTCGGGACGACGCGACCGATGCCGACCTCGAGCACGTGCTCCAGCGAGTGGGTCTCGGGCCCTGGCTGCGCGAGCGCGGGGGGCTCGACGCGCGGGTCGGCGAGCGCGGCGCGCTCGTGTCGGGCGGGCAGGCGCAGCGCATCGCGCTCGCGCGTGCGCTGCTGCACGGGTTCCCGGTGCTGGTGCTCGACGAGCCCACCGCGGGGGTGGATCCGGCGGCATCCGATGCGCTGCTGACCGACCTGCTTTCGGCTGTGGGCGCCGACCAGGCCGTGGTGCTCATCTCGCACGTCACCGTGCCGGCGACGCTCATCGACCGTGTCGTGCATCTCGAGGCGGGGCGCTTCGTGGGCTGACCGGCTCAGCCCCGCGCGCTCAGTGTGCCATTCGGATCGGCGTCGGTTCGGCGCCGGCCCGTGCCGAAGATCCCACGGATCACACCGGTGAGAATCGTCCGGGTGCCTCTGGCTCCCAGCGCATCCTCGAGCGGAACGTGCTCCCCGAGGCCCTGCAGCGTGCGGGTCTTGCCGGTTCCGCTCGCGCTCGCGATGAGTCCGTGCCGGTTTACCCTCGCAACCGAAATGCGGATCCGGGCGCGGGACGGAATCGGGGGTCACGAGCGCCGCCGTCGAGCGGGCCGGTGGATACCGCGGCGATCGGTTGCAGCAACGCCGCACCGCACACGAAGGCTCAGGGAGCGAGGCGCCCGGCTGTCCGCGGCCTCACGATCAGCCACAGCGCCAGCACACCGATCGCGGCACATCCGACCATGACCGAGGCCATCGTCGTGGCGGTGATGCCGGCATCCCTCGCGATCCATCCGACGACGGGCGAGATCAGTCCGGCGACACCGAAGTTGCAGGCACCGAGAACGGATGCCGCCGTCCCGGCCGCCTTTCCGTGCCGATCGAGGGCGAGCACCTGCACGCACGGAAACGTGAACCCGCACGCGGTCATGAAGAAGAACAGCGGCACCACGGTGCCCCAGAGGCCGAGCCCCAGCTGGTCGGTGAGGATGATCGCGACCGCCGCGACGAACAGGGCCGCGGTCGAGAAGGCGAGCATCCACGGGGGCCCGAACCGTGCGGCCAGTCGCGAAGCGGTCTGCACACCGACGACGACGCCGATCGAGTTCACCGCGAACAGCACTCCATACTCCTGGGCATTGAGCCCGTGGGTCACCTGGAAGAGGAATGACGAGGCCGACAGGTACGAGAACAGCCCGCTGAAGGTCATCGCGCCGATGATCAGCACACCGATGAAGACCCGGTCGCGGAAGACGCTCTGGTAGCGCTGCAACACGGTGGTCGCTCCGCGATCGTGCCGGCGCGCCCGGGGCAAAGTCTCGGGAAGGAGAGCGATCGCCGAGATCAGCATGACCGCGCCGTAGACCGCGAGTACGACGAAGATCCCCCGCCACGACATGACCGAGAGCAGGGCTGAGCCGATCAGCGGAGCGATCACGGGGGCGACACCCGACACGAGGGCAAGGCGGCTGAGCATGACCACCAGGCGACGGCCGCCGAACAGATCGCGCACGATCGCCATCGCGACCACGCCGCCGGCCGCGGCACCCATGCCCATCGCGACGCGGGCGCCGCTCAGCAGCTCGAGACTCGGCGCGAGCGCCGCGGCGAAGCTCGCCAGCACGTGCAGCGCCGTCACCGACAGCAATGGGATGCGGCGGCCGACTTTGTCGCTGAGCGGCCCCACGATGAGCTGGCCCAGGGCGAAGCCGATCATCGTGCCGGTGAGGGTGAGCTGGATCGCGGCCGCGCTCGTGCGGAAGTCCTCTTGCAGCACCGGGAACGCGGGCAGGTACAGATCGATCGTGAACGGACCGAGAGCCGTCAGCGCGCCGAGCAGGATGATGTAGACCGTGCGACGCGGAGTCGAGATCGCGTCACCGGGGTGCAGGGCGACCGCGGCTGTCGACGGGTCCGCGCCGAGCGCGCGGATCGCTTCAGCCCTTCGTGGCGCCCGCGAGCAGGCCTCGGACGAAGAAGCGCTGGAGCGCGAAGAACACGATCAACGGCACGAGGATCGAGATGAAGGTGCCGGCTGCCTGCAGGAACCACTGGCTGCCCCAGGTTCCCGACAGGGAGTTGAGGGACTGCGTCAACGGCAGCGACGACGACGGCGCGAAGATCGTCGCCACGAGCAGGTCGTTCCACACCCAGATGAACTCCAGCACCGCGAACGAGGCGAGCGCGGGCGCCGCGAGCGGCAGGATCAGCCGGAAGAAGATCTGGCCGTGACCGGCGCCGTCCACCCGTGCGGCTTCGATGATCTCGTGCGGGATCTCGGAGATGAAGTTGTGCAGCAGGAAGATCGCGAGCGGCATGGCGAAGATCGTGTGCGCGATCCAGACCGTCGCGAACGAGTGCTCGATCCCGCGCAGATCGAAGCCGGGGAAGATCATGACTTCGTTGATCGTCAGGCCGCGCGAGAACAGGCTCAGCAACGGCACCAGCGCCATCTGCAGTGGAACGATCTGCAGCGCGAAGATGAAGATGAAAAAGAAGTTCCGGCCCTTGAAGTCGATCCAGGCGAAGGCGTAGGCGATCAGGGATGCGATCGCCAGGGCGAACATCACGACCGGGATCGTGATGGCCAGCGAGTTCAGGAACGACGCGCCGAGGGTGAGCGCCGTGCCCCCCGATGTGAGCGCCAGCCCGTAGTTCTCGAGCGTGAAGCTCGGATCGACGAAGACGGTCCACCAGCCGGTCGACTGGGTGTCGCTGCCCGGGCGGAAGGACGTGACGAACAGGCCGAACGTCGGGATCGTCCACACGAAGGCGATCGCGATCGCCGCGATCGTCGCGCCCCGCGACGTCAGACGCTTGCGCGCCATCGCTTCGTGGCGACGCGTATCGCGCTCCACCTGACGGGCCGAGCGACCGTCGACGACAGGCTCGATTGCTTCGATGGTCATCGGATCTCCCTCTGCTTCCGAAGCTGATAGACGTTGAAGATGATCAACGGCATGACGAACAGGAACAGCACGACCGCGAGCGCCGCGGAGTGCCCGTAGCTCTGGAATCGCTGCTGCTGATTGACCATTTCGAAGGCCAGCACGGTCGTGTTCGCGCGACCGCCGGTCATGACCGCGACGACGTCGTAGACCTTGAGGGCGCCGATCGCGATCGTCGTGAACACGACGATCAGCGAAGACCGGATTCCCGGCACCGTCACGTTCACGAATCGCTGCCACGCGTTCGTGCCATCCAGCTGTGCCGCCTCGATCTGCTCGGCGGGCACCGCCTTGATCGCCGCGGAGAGGATCATCATCGCCAGACCCGTCTGGCTCCAGATGAAGACGACGAGCAGCAGGAACGTATTGATCAGCGGCTGCGCATCGAGCCACGACACCGGCTCCGCACCGAAAGCGGTGACGACGGCGTTCAGGATGCCGACCTGGTCGCCCTGCCGGTAGTCATAGACGAACTTCCAGATGATGCCCGCGCCGACGAACGAGATCGCGAACGGCATGAAGATCAAGACCTTCAGGTACTTCTCTCCGCGCGCCCGATCGATGAAGACGGCGTACGCCAGGCCGATGACCGTCGCGAAGGTCGGCGCCAACAGCACCCAGATCAGCGTGTTGATGACCGACCAGAACCCCTCGGGGTTTGTGAACACCCACTGGTAGTTCTCCAGGGCGACGAACTCTTCGCCCGTCTTATCGAAGAACGACTGGATGACCGTGGCGATCGCCGGGTAGATGAGTCCGATCAGCAGCAGGATCGAGGCCGGCGCGGCGAACAGGATGAGCTGGAAGAGGTATCCCGCACCCTGCCGCGATCGATAATCGGCGTAGAAGAGCACCGCTCCCAGCAGGATCGCGATGCCGATCACCCAGACCACCGCGTTCTCGTACGGCCGCAGCATCATGAACGCCAGCGCCGGGATCGCGAAGCAGGCGACGAGGCGGAGCCAGAAGTAGAAGCGCCCCGCGCGCGGCGCGTACTCGATCAGCAGCAGGAGGAGGCCGACCACTGCGCCGAAGACGACCAGGATGATCGGGATCTGGACGACGGGGTTGAGGCTGCCGAGCCAGGTGAAGAAGCTGTTGAGCGAGAAGCCGAGCGAGACCGGTCGGGCGTCCTCGACGGGTGCCCGCGTGATCATGAAGAGGAAGAGTGCGACGACCAGGATCAGGCCGATCGCGACGATCGTCCCCGTCCTGGTGCGCCCTCCGGCAGGTGTGCCGGCGTTCGGAGACGGCGTACCTGCCGGACGAGCCACAGGCGGGGCCGCGGTGTCAGTGATGTCGGACATGGAAACCCTTTCGAGTACGACAGCGGACTCTGTGGATCATCGTGGCCTACCTTCGCGTGGGCGGCAAGGCCGGTGAGTCGTCTGTGGGCGATGAGCGAGACGGACGGGGCTACTCCCTTCGGAGCAGCCCCGTCCGCTTCGGTCAGTCTTCGAGAACGGTCAGTTCTCGTAGCCGGCCTGGATGTCGCTGAGCACCTCGTCGGTGGGCTTGCCGTCGATCCAGTTGACCATGCCCTTCCAGAACGATCCCGATCCGACGGTCGCCGGCATGAGATCGGACGCATCGAAGCGGAGCGTCGTGGTCGGGTCCTGCAGCACCTGCATCGCCTCGGTCAGGAAGTCGCTGGAGGCCAGCGTCGGGTCTGCACCCTTGTTGGCCGAAATGACACCGCCGAGCGAGACGCGCGCGTCGGCCCATTCGGGGGTCGTCATGTACTCCACGACCTTCTGCACGGCATCCGAGTCGGAGAACGCCGCGACGAACTCGCCGCCGCCCTCGACCGAGAGCTCGTCCGCGGTGACGCCGGGAAGGATGAAGGCGTAGACGTCGCCGTCGGGCGCGATCGTCGGCGTCTCGCCGGCCGCATTGGTCACCGTGAGGAAGTTGGCCGACAGGAACGACGCCTGGTGGGTCATCGCGCATGTGCCGTCGGCGACCTTGGACGCGACATCGGCGAACGCTGTCGAGTTGATGCTCTTGACGTCACCGAATCCGGCGTTGACGTAGGCAGGGTTCAAGAGGATCTCACCGACCGCGTCGAACGCGTCCTTGATGGGCTGATCGGTGAACGCGACGTCGCCCGCGACCCACTGGTCGTAGACCTCGGGACCGGACTGGCGCAGGACGAGGTCCTCGATCCAGTCGGTGCCCGGCCAGCCCGACGCTGCATCCGAGGCGAAGCCGGCACACCACGGGGCTGCGCCGGTCGTCTCTTGAATCGTCTTGGTCAGAGTGAGCAGCTCGTCCCACGTCTTCGGGACCTCGACGCCCCACTCGTCGAACTGCGCCGGCGAGTACCAGACGTAGCCCTTGAGGTTGGCGAGCATCGGGGCCGCATAGAACGTGTCGTCGAACGTGCCATAGGACTTCCAGTCGGCGCCCCAGTATTCGTCGACGTTCTCGCTCGTGGTATCGGATGCCGGCAGCACCTCTTCCGTCTCCACAAGTGTCTTCAAGAGACCGGGCTGCGGCACGATCGCGATGTCGGGAGCGTCACCGCCGGCCACCTTCGTGACGATGTTGCCCTCGAAGCTCTTGTCACCCGTATAGACGACCTCGATGCCGGTGTCTTCCGTGAATTTCGCGAACGATTCGTTCAACGCGTCCGCCTCGGTGCCCGTGATGCCACCGGAGATGCGGACGGTTTCCCCGGCACCGCCGGAACTGTCGGGGCTCGCCGCCCCTTCGGCGCATCCGGCCAGAGCAAGCGTGGCGATTGTGACCACTCCCAGGCCCAGGAAGATCCGGGGCCGAGCGGCCGACCGAAGTCCATTCATGCTGTTGTCTCCTCTTCGAGTCACGCGCGCGGGAAGAGCGCGCCGATCGGTTCGCGATCTCGGGAACCGGTTCCAGCCAACGCTATCCGAGCGACCGCCGAAGGCACAATCCGAGAAGTATCACAACCCGATAACATCGAATCGCCGTCCGGGGGTGAGGAATGGTACCGCTCCCACAATCTGCAACCGGTTCCACAGATCGTGACGATCCGCTAGTGTGCTGTCACACTCGAGGAGGAGCACGATGGCAGGGATCGCTGAGGTGGCAGCGCGCGCCGGTGTGTCCAAAGCCACGGCCAGCCGTGCGCTCAGCGGCGGCGGCTATGTGTCGGACGCCACGCGCGAGATCGTTCGCGCCGCCGCGGCTGATCTCGGCTACGTGCCCTCAGCCGGCGCAGTCGGCCTCGCGACGGGGAAGACGCAGAACATCGGCGTCGTCATGCCCTACGTCAACCGGTGGTTCTTCGCGGAGGTTCTGGAAGGCATCCAGCAGTCCCTGCTGACACTCGGACTGGATCTCACCCTCTACGAGGCCAAACCGGGCACCGAGGGTCGCGTCCGCATCTTCGATGACTTCCTGGCGCGAAAGCGATTCGACGGCCTGATCGCCGTGGGACTGGACCCCGCCGACCACGAGCTGGATCAGCTCACTCAGATCGGTCGTCCGATCGTGAGCGTCGTCGGCGCCGGGGACCAGACGAGCGTCGTCGCCGTCGATGACGACTCGGCCGCGCGCCGAGCGACGCAGCACCTCATCACGCTCGGTCACACCGACATCGCGTTCCTCGGCGGGGGCGACCGCGCCGGGACGCAGTGGGCACACGTCGACCAGCAGCGCCTCGCGGGCTACCGCCATGCCATGGACGAAGCGGGGCTGGCCGCGTACGAACGGCACATCGCGTCGGACGTGACTCTTCCCGGGGGCTATGCCGTCGCCGCAGACCTGCTCGGGGACTCGCGGGAACGCCCGACGGCGATCGTCGCGGTGTGCGACGAGGTCGCGATAGGAGCGATCATCGCGGCGCGGCGCCTCGGCATCCTGGTGCCGTCGGCACTCAGCATCGTCGGCATCGACGACCACGAGTTCGCCGAGATGTTCTCACTGACGACCCTCCAGCAGATTCCGCGCGAGCAGGGCGCCGCCGCCGTGCGCCTCTTGCTCGCCGAGATCGCCGATCCGACGCGTCCACGCGCCCGCGAGGTCATACACGCGCGCATGATCGTGCGCGCCTCGACCGCCGTACCGCGGGCCTGACATGATGAAGGCCCCCGGCGGGAGCCGTGGGCCTTCATCATGTCGCGTGAGCGAGATTACTTCAGAGTGACGGTCGCGCCGGCCTCTTCGAGCGCGGCCTTGGCCTTCTCGGCGGTTTCCTTGTTCGCGCCCTCGAGCACGGCCTTGGGGGCACCGTCGACGACGGCCTTGGCCTCGCCGAGACCCAGCGAGGTGAGCTCGCGAACGGTCTTGATGACCTGGATCTTCTTCTCTCCGGCAGCCTCGAGGATGACGTCGAACGAGTCCTTCTCCTCCTCGACCTCGGCGGCACCTGCGCCGCCCGCGGCGCCGGCGACGGCGACGGGAGCAGCGGCGGTGACCTCGAACTTCTCCTCGAAGGCCTTGACGAAGTCGTTGAGCTCGACGAGCGTCAGGTCGGCGAACTGGTCGAGCAGCTCCTCGGTGGTGAGCTTAGCCATGATGTATCTCCTAGATTGATGGGGTTGTAGGGGTGAGAACGCCGGTCGCTTACGCGGCCTGAGCGGTCTCGAGCTTTTCGCGAAGCGCGTCGATGGTCGCGGCAGCCTTGCCCATCGTCGCCTTCATCATGCCCGCCGCCTTCGCCAGCAGAACCTCACGGCTCTCGAGCGAGGCGTACTTGTTGACCTCGTCGGCGGTGAGGGTGTTCCCCTCGAACACGCCGCCCTTGATCACCAGAAGCGGGTTGGCCTTGGCGAAGTCACGAAGAGCCTTCGCGGTGGCGACGAAGTCACCATGCACGAATGCGACGGCGGACGGCCCCTTGAGGTCATCATCCAGCGCAGAGATACCCGCCTTGTTGGCGGCGATCTTGGTCAGCGTGTTCTTCACCACGGCGTAGTCGGCGTCCTGACGGATGCTGTTTCGCAGCTGCTTGAGCTGGGCAACCGTCAGACCGCGGTACTCGGTCAGCAGTACGGCGTTCGAGTTCTCGAAGTTCTTCGTGAGCTCGGCGACCGATGCATCCTTCTGCGCCATGGTCACTCCTTGTAGATGAGAGACGCCCCGCGGCGGCGGGACGACAGCCGCAACCGCCCCCCATATACGAGAAGGCTCCCGCATGCGAAAAAGCTCCGGCGCATGCGCACGGAGCTTCGATCCGGTTTCCCGGGAGTCTGTCTGTACACCTGCGCGGGCCCCTGCAGTGCAGAGTTTCATCGGCATCCGCTTTCGCGCACACCGAGACCAGCGGTCTTTGGCTTCCTCCCACTCTACCGCGTGCGCCCCGTCCCCCCAAATCGCGCGTCCCCCGTCCCCCGTCCGCCGCGTCACGCCGAGCGCGCTGGTTCGCGCCCAATGTTCCGGCTACTGCCCGTACAGCAACGGCCGTGTGGGGAGCAACAGGCGCGCTCGGCGCTCAGGGATCGCGACGTGGAAGTCCCGCAGGCGGGCGGCGAGCGCAGCGGGAGTCGCCGAGTGCGGGGTTCCGCCGCGCAGCACGCGCCGGCCCGTCACACCGCGCACCCAATCCTCGCGATGCTTCTCAGCGAGAAGCACCTGTTCGAGCGTCTTTCCCGACCGCATCGCCTCGTCGGTGTACTTCGTCTCGCCGTCGCACTCGTAGAAGGCATCCGCTTCGTCGATCGCGATGTCCATCCAGTACGCGCCGCGCTCGGGCGCAGCGACCGGCACCTGCAGCCGCGGTTGGCGAAACCCGAGACGCCGCAACTGCAGTTTCGTCGTGATCTCGAGCGGCTGCTGCGAGCGACCATCGGCGACGCCGAGCAGCATCCGGGCATGACGGATGCCGCGGACAGCGCCGGCGCCGTCGAGCCGCGCGGTCAAGCCGCCGAGCCACTGGGCGGCGGCATCCTCATCGTAGCGACGGGGGTCGCCGCCGATCCGCGCCAGTGCGGTATCGACGCCGACCAGAGCCACCTCCGCGCTCGTGAGCCGGGCGAGGTCATATGCAGTGCGCGGAATCGAGGTGCAGAGGATGCCGTCCACGCCGACGACGTCTGCATCCTCAAGCCACGCTCGGTGACGGACGACGTCACCCTCCGAACGCCGGGCGGCATCTGGATGGACCGTGTGCACACGTTCGGCCCGCACGCGGTACAGGGCGAGTCCGTGCAGCGCAGCAGCCGATGTCAGGGCGAACACGAGCGGAACCCGCGCACTGTCATTGACCGCGACGACGTGAACGAGGTGGCGGGACTCCGGCCAGAGCTCCGACCAGTCCGCACCCGCCATATACCAGCCGCGCCGGACCCGGTGCAGCTCACCCGCCGCCACGGCGCGTTCGATTCCGCGCGCCGTGAACCCCTCGACGATGAGATCGTCGCGACTGCGGAGCAGGCGACGCACGGTGGCGATGTCGACGTGGCGCATTCCCTCAGGGTGCCCGCCGCCTCCTCGACACGGGCCCGGCGGGCCCCCATCTGAGGAGAACTCTGCTGTCCCGCGCCCTGTGGAGGAGGCGCAACCCGGCGTCCATTCCGCACCGGGTGCGCCGGT
>NZ_WOYQ01000040.1:0-7967 GCF_011620665.1 Microbacterium sp. | reverse complement strand
TCCGCACCGGGTGCGCCGGTTCGCACCGGGTGCGCCGGTTGGGTCCCGTCCGCGCCCAGCGCGGTCGCGCGCATCCAGCGCACTCGGGGACGACGAGCGCGCGAGAGACGGGGAAGCGCGCGACAGACGGGGAGCGCGCGAAGGATCGGGGGGCGGCGCGTCGGAGGTGCGAGGCGTCGGAGACCGGTTTAGCCTCGAGAGCGTGACTCCCGACCTGGCCGCGCGCATCGTCGCCGACTCACGCGACCGCGTGGCGTGGATGCGGGCGCGCTCCCGCGGAATCACCGCGACCGATGTCGCCGCGCTGACGAGCGATCGCGCGATTGCGCGCGCCGCCGACGCGAAGCTCGCCGGGTCGGGGTTCTCCGGCAATGCCTACACCGACCACGGTCGGCGTCGCGAACCCGCGATCGCCGCCTGGGTTGCGGCGACCCACGGCATTCAGCCCTCATCCGCTCTCTTCCACGCGGTGGTCGAGAAGCGTCACCTCGCGACTCCGGACGGCATCGTCCAGGATGCCGGCGGACGCGTGACCCTCGCCGAGATCAAGACCACGAACAAGACCTGGCGCTCGATTCCCCGCACCTACCTCCGCCAGGTCTGGTGGCAGCAACACGTCCTCGGCGCAGAACGCACACTGGTCGTGTGGGAGGAGCACGACGGGTTCGTCCCGGTCGCCGACGAGCCACGCTGCGCCTGGGTGGATCGCGACGATCGCGAGATCAGGACGCTCGTCGGATTGGCGACCGAATTGATCGACGAGTTGTACCGGCGGACGACCCACCGCGCAGTGCCGCCGCGCGGGACGTCGCTGAGCACAGCGCCCCGCCACGCGCGCGAGCCCTACCGCGCCCTCGCGCTCAGCGACTGACAGCGCGACCGCGCGAGATCTCCACCCCGATCCGCCAATAGTTGACACATATCAACGACAGGCATATAGTTGACGAATCTCAACGGTTGAGTCATCTCAACGTTCTCGCGTGTCGTCGCGCACCTCCACCTTCCTCACAAAGGGACCTCTATGTCTTCATCCTCTGCAGCGCTCGAAGAGCCGCGCATGAGCCACCGCCGGGTGCTCGAGGCGCTCTCGGGACTTCTGCTCGGCATGTTCGTGTCGATGCTCGCCTCGACGGTCGTCTCGACGTCACTGCCGGTGATCGTCCACGACCTCAACGGCAACCAGACTGCCTTCACGTGGGTCATCACCGCGACCCTCCTCACGACGGCGATCTCGACGCCGATCTGGGGGAAGCTCGCCGACCTCACCAACCGCAAGCTGCTCTTCCAGATCGCGATGGTCATCTTCGTGCTCGCGACCGCTGCCGCGGGGTTCTCACAGAGCACCGAGATGATGATCGCGTTCCGCGCCGTACAGGGCATCGGAGCCGGCGGACTGGCAGCACTCAGCCAGGTGCTGATGGCCGACATCATCAGCCCGCGTGAGCGCGGCCGCTACATGGGGTTGTTCGGCGCCGTGATGGCCGTCTCGACGATCGGCGGGCCGCTCCTCGGCGGCGTCATCACCGACGCCTGGGGATGGCGCTGGAACTTCTTCGTCGCGCTGCCGTTCGCAGTGGTCGCGCTGATCCTTGTGCAGATGACGCTGGATGTCCCGCCCCGCCCCGAGAAGAAGACCACGATCGACTATTTGGGCATCGTCCTGCTGTCGGCGTCCGTCGCACTCCTGCTGATCTGGGTCACCAATGCCGGCACGGCGACGCAGGGCGACTGGTCCGACCTCGCCAACAACGACTGGTGGAGCCTGTTGTCGGTGCTCATGGTCGGCGGCGCGGTGCTGGCTGCGGTGCTCTTCGTCGTCGTCGAACTGCGCTCGAAGGAGCCGCTCATCCCGCTGACGCTGTTCCGCAACCGCACCTTCACGCTGTCGGTCATCGCGTCGATCTCCACCGGCATCGCGATGTTCGGAGCAACCGTGTTCCTCAGTCAGTACATGCAGCTCGCGCGGGGCGCGACGCCGACCGAGGCCGGTCTCATGACGATCCCGATGATCGGCGGACTGCTGCTGTCGTCGATCGGCGTCGGCGCCCTCATCACCAAGTTCGGTCACTGGAAGCCGTATCTCATCGTCGGCTCTGTGCTGCTGATCGCAGGCTCCACGATGCTGTCGACGCTCCACTACGACACGAACTTCGTCCTGGTCTCGATCTACATGTTCCTCCTCGGCGCGGGCGTCGGGATGACGATGCAGAATCTCGTGCTCGTGGTCCAGAACACCAGCCGTCCGGAAGAGATCGGTGTCGCAAGCTCCGGCGTCACCTTCTTCCGAAGCCTCGGCGGAACGGTCGGCGTCTCTGTCATGGGTGCCGCCCTGGCAGCCCGCGTCATCGCTCTCGTCTCCGAGCGCAAAGACGCCATCACCGCGGCGCTGACCAGCCTCGGCGCCGACGCGCAGAAATGGGCAGAGCAGTTGCAGTCCGGCACCCTTCCGCAGGTCTCGGCGATGCCCCCGGCATTGCGCATCGTGTTCGAGGACATCTACGCCAACGGCATCTCGCACTCCTTCCTGATCGGTGTGCCGTTCGCCGTGATCTCACTCATCGCGATCGTCTTCCTCCCCAACCAGCCGCTGACGAGAATGACCACCGCCGAGCGTATGCGGGCGGGCGAGGCGGACCTCGCCACCGTGTCGGTGCCGGAGGCCATGGCAACGCTTACGGCAACCGGGACGGTGCGCACCGTCGCACCGGAGCGCGAGACGGATGACTGACGAAGCCGGGGCTCGCGCCGATGCGGTGCGGGCCCTGGAATCCACGCTCAGCGAGCTGATCGGCCAGTTCCGGCGGCTCATCGCCGAGGCCGCCCACCGGATCAGTCCTGACATGCTCCCCGGCGCATACAAGCTGTTCACGACGATCGTCCGGCAGGACTCGGTGACGTCCTCCGCTCTCGCAGAGCTGATGATGATGGACAAAGGACAGATCAGCCGGACCGTGCGCGAGCTCGAAGACCTCGGCCTCATCGCCCGGACACCCGATCCTCGAGATGGACGCTCGAGCCTGCTCTCCGCCACGCCCGAAGGCCTGGAACGCCTCGCGGCAGCGCGGGTGCCCAACGAGCGCGGCCTCGAGGAGTCCATCGCCGCATGGGGCATCGACGACATCCACCGCCTGTCGGAGCTTCTTCACGCCCTGGCGACGGGCACCCGCCCCGCCCAATGACAGGTGCCGGCCGAGCCGACGCCAGATCCTTCTCCCCCCGGTAGCACCTTCGTAACACCGGCGAGACAATCACGCGCTTGACTTGTGCTCACACCAAAGCACAGTGCAGCCGACGTCGACGCGCACGCGGAAGGAGCGAGGATGAGGTTCCGGCCGCTACGCCTGACGTCCCCTGAGGAGGCGACGTCCCTCGTCGCCCCAGACCTCCCTGGGCACATGCGAGCCATCGTCTTCGACGCCATAGGAGACGCCGATGTCCTGCACGAGGTCACCCTGCCGCTTCCGCGTCCGGTGATCAGCGAGCTTCTGGTGCGGATCGTGGCGGCCGGTGTCAACCCGATCGATGTGAAGACCCGGAGCGGGGCAGGGGTCAGCGGCGCGATCTCCGCCTTCCCCAGCACGCTCGGATTCGACTTCAGCGGCGTCGTCGTCGCGGCGCCATACGAGGCGCACCCGTTTCCCGTCGGCACCGAGGTGTTCGGGATGGTCGCCTTTCCGCGATCCGGGGGGACCTACGCGGACTATGCCGTCGTGCCCGCTCTGTCAGTCGCGCGCAAGCCCGCGTCGCTTTCGCACGTCGAGGCTGCCGGGGTCCCGCTGGCCGCCCTCACCGCGTGGGGCCTGGTCGTCGAGACAGCGCACGCGCACGAGGGACAGCGGATCCTGATCCACGCCGGGTCGGGCGGGGTGGGGCACTTCGCCGTCCAGCTCGCCGCGTACTTCGGCGCGCACGTCACGACGACCGGTTCTGCGGGGAATCAAACCTGGCTGCGTGACCTCGGCGCCGACGTCGTGATCGACTACGCGAGCACGCGCTTCGAAGATGTCGTCGGCGACGTGGACGTCGTCATCGACCTGGTCGGCAACGTGCACGACGACACGGGAACGCGTTCATTGACCGTGCTGCGGCCCGGCGGACTGTACGTGATGGTGCCCACGGGTGGCTGGCCCGATTATGCCGCCGCCGCCGCCGAAGCGGGTGTGCGCGCGACATCCTTCAAGGTCACGCCCGACGGCGGCGTGCTGGCCACCCTCGGCCGCCTGCTGGAGTCGGGGGCGATCCACGTGTACGTCGACCGCGTCTTCGACCTCGCGGATGCCGCTGCCGCCCACCGGGAGCTCGAACAGGGCCACGCGCGCGGCAAGGTCGTCTTGTCGATCGGCGAGGGCTGACCTCGCATCGCGACAACGCGACGACGCGACCCCTCGACGGCATCGAACACGAGCTGGACTCCACGACGGCCGCACAGTAACGTCGAGAGGTGCTCCCCACCCTCGTCGCCGGCTTCGGACTCGGTCTCTCGTTCATCGTCGCGATCGGCGCGCAGAACCTGTTCGTCCTGCGCCAGGGCATCCGCCGCGAACACGTCCTCGTCGTCGCAACGGTCTGCGCCGTCTCCGATGCCCTCCTCATCGCCGTCGGCGTCTCGGGACTCGGCGCGATCCTCGAAGCCGCGCCCGGCGCGATCGAGGTCGTGCGCTGGGCCGGCGCCCTGTTCCTCAGCGGGTACGCGATACTCGCCGCACGTCGCGCATGGCGACCGTCCGGCGATGCGCTCGCCCTGGCTCCCGCCGAGAGCGACCCCAACGCCGGTCCCCATGGGCGCGGGGCGCATCCGATGCTCTCCCGATCGACCACCGCGACGCGCCTCGCGCCGGTGATCGTCACGTGCCTCGGGTTGACCTGGCTGAATCCACACGTGTATCTCGATACGGTGTTCCTGCTCGGGTCGGTGGCGGCCACCTACGGCGACGAGAGGTGGCTGTTCGCGATCGGTGCGGTGACGGCATCCGTCGTCTGGTTCTTCTCACTCGCGCTCGGGGCGCGCTACCTCGCGCGGGTGCTTGCGACACCGCGCGCCTGGCGCGTCCTCGACGCGGTGATCGCCGTCGTGATGCTCGCTCTGGCGGTCAGCCTCGTCCTGCCGCGCTGACGGCCGCACAGACGGCGACACGGACGGCGAAGGACCCCACACTCAGGTGAGGTCCTTCGCCGTCGGCGCGGTGCGCGATGTCAGACGAGGGTGTTGACGTCGAGCGGAATGCCGGGACCGAACGTGGTCGACACAGCACCCTTCTGGATGTAGCGCCCCTTGGAGCTGGAAGGCTTCAGACGGACGATCTCCTCGATCGCGGCTGTGAAGTTCTCTTCGAGCTGATCGGCCGTGAACGACGCCTTGCCGACGACGAAGTGCACGTTGGCGTGCTTGTCGACACGGAACGCGATCTTGCCGCCCTTGATGTCCTCGACAGCCTTCGCCGGGTTGGGGGTCACGGTGCCGGTCTTGGGATTCGGCATGAGGTTGCGGGGACCCAGGACCTTGCCGAGACGACCGACCTGGCCCATGAGCTCGGGCGTCGCGACGGCTGCGTCGAAGTCGACCCACCCCGCGGCGACCTTCTCGATCAGGTCGGCGCCGCCGACCTCGTCGGCGCCGGCGGCGATGGCGGCCTCGGCCGCCGGACCGGTCGCGAACACGATGACGCGGGCGGTCTTACCCGTGCCGTGGGGAAGGATGACCGTGCCACGGACCATCTGATCGGCCTTGCGCGGGTCGACCGCCAGCTTGAGGGCGACCTCGACGGTGGAGTCGAACTTCTTCGAGCCGGTCTCCTTCGCCAGATGCACTGCCTCGGTGGCGTTGTAGAACTTGTCGCGGTCGATCTTCGCCGCGGCTGCCTCGTAAACCTTGGATTTAGCCATGATCGTTGTCTCCCTCAGCCCTCAACCGTGATGCCCATGGAACGGGCGGTGCCGGCGATGATCAGCGAGGCAGCCTCGATGTCGTTCGCGTTCAGGTCAGGCATCTTGGTCTCCGCGATCTGGCGCACCTGATCCTTCGTGAGCTTCGCGACCTTGACGGTGTGCGGGGTCTTCGAGCCCTTTGCCACACCGGCAGCCTTCTTGATGAGCTCCGCCGCCGGCGGGGTCTTCAAGATGAACGTGAAGCTGCGGTCCTCGTAGACGGTGATCTCGACGGGGATGACGTTGCCGCGCTGAGCCTCGGTGGCGGCGTTGTACGCCTTGCAGAACTCCATGATGTTGACGCCGTGCTGACCGAGCGCGGGCCCGATCGGCGGCGCCGGGTTTGCGGCACCGGCGTTGATCTGAAGCTTGATCAGGCCGGTCACCTTCTTCTTGGGTGCCATTCTCTTTCCTTTCCTCGAACGGATGCCGTGGGCATCCCTTCTCCCGCACGTCCGGCATCTCCGGATCGCGGTTCCCCCGGTGCCTGAGCTCCGGGAAGTCTCACTACTGCTTGGTGACCTGCTCGAAGCTGAGCTCGACCGGCGTCTCGCGCTCGAAGAGGGAGACGAGGACCGTGAGCTTGCCACTCTCGGGCTTGATCTCGCTGATGGTTCCGGGCAGACCCGCGAACGAGCCTTCCTTGATCGTGATCGTCTCACCGACCTCGAAGTCGACCTCGGTGATGACGCTGCGCGACTGCGTGGCCGAGCCCTTCGCGCCGGCGCTCTTGGCGGGTGCGCTCTCAGTGACCTGCACGAGCGACTTCAACATGCTGAAGGCCTCTTCGAACCGCAGCGGGATCGGGTTGTGCGCGTTGCCGATGAACCCGGTGACACCGGGGGTGTGCCGCACGACCGACCACGTGTCTTCGTTCAGCTCCATACGCACGAGGACGTAACCGGGAATCCGGACGCGCGTGACCATCTTGCGCTGACCGTTCTTGATCTCGACGACGTCCTCCATGGGGACCTCGATCTGGTAGATGTCCTCTTCGACCTCGAGCGTGTTCTTGCGCTGCTCGATGTTCGCCTTCACCTTGCGCTCGAAGCCGGCGTACGAGTGAATGACGTACCACTTTCCCGGAAGCGAGCGCAGCTCAGCGCGGAAAGCCTCGTACGGGTCCTGGTCAGCCGCATCCGCACCGTCCTCCAGTGCGGGCGCGTCGGGTTCACCGTTGATGTCGGGTCCGTCGTACGGGCGCACCTCGGCGGCGGCCTGCGCTGCACGCTCGGCTTCTTCCTCGGCGAGCGATTCCGTGAGGACTTCGGCGGCCGCTTCGACCTCGTCTGCCTCGTCGATCTCGAGTGCGTCGTTCACGATGGCGTCCGCCTCCGGATCGTCGATGTCCATTTCGTCTGTGTCGCCCTCGCCCTCGCCGTCGTCCGCGACGAGGTGGACGGCGATGTGCTCGGCCGGAACGGCGGCGAGCTCTTCCTCGGCAAGGACGCCGCCCTCCTGAGCTTCATCGTCTTCGCTGGACTGCTCGGCAGCGGTCGCCCAGTCGGCGTCGTCGAGATACTTTTCAGACACGTTGGTTCTCTTCCATGTGTGGGGCACGCGGCGCGGTGGCACGCGGGGTGAGCAGGCTCGGCCCGCTCAGGACGGCACGCCGAAAACGACCTGCACCACCTGAGTGAAGAGCAAGTCGAGACCGTACACGATCGTCATCATCACGAGGACGAAGCCCAGGACGACCGCCGTGAACTTCACCAGCTCCTGCCGGGTCGGCGTGACGACCTTGCGAAGCTCTGCGATGACCTGGCGGATGAAGAGGGCGACCCGCTGGAAGAAGTTCAGCTTCTTCGCGCGGGGCACGCCGCTCACTGCGACGACATCGCCGTTCGCCTCTTCCTGGACCATGTACCCACCTGTGTGACTTGCTTTCGTGCCAGCGATTGCTGACGCGCACTGTCAGCGCATGAACGCCGACACGCAGGGCGGACAGGAATCGAACCTGCAACCTGCGGTTTTGGAGACCGCTGCTCTGCCAATTGAGCTACCGCCCTAAAGATCTCGCGACCCCTAAAGATCTCGCGACC
>NZ_WOYQ01000066.1 GCF_011620665.1 Microbacterium sp. | reverse complement strand
CTCGACGAGCCGAACGTGTAGGCACCGCCGTGCAGCCACACCATGACCGGCAGCGGTGTGTCGACCGTGTCGGCGGGACGCCAGACGTTGAGGAAGAGGCAGTCCTCGTCCTGCCGGGCATCGGCGCCGAGGTTGAGCGCGGGGTTGGTCTGCTGCGGGGCGATGGGGCCGAATCGGGTCGCGTCCACCTCGTCCACCGCGGCTGCGGCCGGCACGGGGTCGCGCCAACGGCGATCACCGGTGGGCGCCTCCGCATACCGGATGCCCTTGAAGACATCGACGTCGGGAAGGCTGACACCGCGGAACGTGCCGGCGGGGGTCGTCGCGATCGGGGCGGTCGCAGGCTGCTCGCTCATCTCCGCCAGCGTACGGTCACGCGGCGTTTCGCACCGCCTGCGCCACGTCGGCGGGTGTGCCATGCCACGGCGTGCCGTGTCCGGGAAGCACCCAGGCGGCATCCACCGTCTTCAGGCGATCGAGGGACTCGAGCGCGAGTCCGGGTTCGTCGGTGAAGGGGGCAGGCTGCATTCCCGCACGACCGGTGAGGACGTGGCGCGTGGTGAGCGCATCACCGACGAAGACGGCGTCGACGAACGGCACGTGCACGGCGATGCTGCCGGGGGAGTGCCCGGGCATTCCGATCACGATCGGCGCGCCCGGCAGCGGCAGCACATCGCCGTCGGCGACCTCGATGACCTCCGACACGTAGTGCGTGCGCATCCCGCCCTTACGCAGGGCGTAGGCGAAGAAGCCGACAGTCGCGCCGAGGCGCATCGGACCCATGGCGACCTTGGGCTTGTCCCCGCCCTTTGCTCGGGCGGCATCGGCGGAGTGCACGTAGACGGGAACGCCGTGGTCGGTGCGCAGCCTCTCCGCGAATCCCAGGTGATCGCTGTCGCCGTGCGTGAGCACCACTCCCTTGATGTCTTCGAGTGAGCGGTCCATCGCCGCCAGCTCAGCCTGCAGGTCGCGGAAGTGCCCGGGCAAACCGGCGTCGATCACCGTGATGCCTTCGGGCGCGTCCACCAGATACGCGGCGACGATGTCGTTGCCGATGCGGTGCAGGTGCGGGGCGAGTTGCATGGCGTTCTCCTCGAGTGGGTGGATTCGATCGCTATGATACATAGCTATGATACATAGCTATGATACATAGCTATGATACATAGCTATGATACATAGCTATGATAGCTTACGTCAATAGCCAACGTCGCTCACGGAGGAAACGGATGCCCACGCCTGATCGCACATCGCTCGCCGAGATCGTCGATGCCGGCCGCGGCATCGTCGAGTTGGGCGGCTTGTCGAAGCTCACGATGCAGGCGGTCGCCGACCGCGTGGGCGTTCGGGCGCCGTCGCTCTACAAGCGCGTGCGCGACCGCGACGCCCTGCTGACACTCGTGGCCGAAGCCTCCGCGAACGACCTCGCCGACCGCCTCGAAGCATCGGACGGCTCACTGGGCGCGCTTGCGCACGTGTACCGGAGCTTCGCTCAGCGGCATCCGGAAGGGTTCCGCCTGATGTTCGCGGTCGACGGCGCCGAAGCCGCGATGGCTCGTGCGAGCGTGCCCCTGCTGAGGGCGACGAGCGAGATCGTCGGACCGGATGCCACGCTCGACGCCGCGCGACTGCTCACCGCCTGGGCGACGGGCTTCGTGAACATGGAGTTGTCGGGCTCCTTCCGCTTCGACGGCGACATCGACCAGGCGTTCGAGTACGGGCTGGAACGGCTGGTCGCCGGGCTGCGCGCGGGGTGAGACCGAGGTCACCCCAGCAGCGCTACGCCCATCACGAGCGTCGACGTGCCCATCGCCATGTACTGAGCACGATCGAGCCAGCTATGCGCGCGCAGCGCGGCGGCCACGGAGCCTGCGGCGTACACGGCGGACCCGGCGAGCAGGGCGACGATGAGCGTGGCGCTGCTCATGCCGTGCGCGTGCGCGGTTGAGGCCGTAGTTCCGCCCGCCTGGTGGGCCATGGGTAGCAGCAGTCCGGCCATCGCGATCATTCCGATCGCGCTGTGCAGCGTCATCGCGTTCCCGACGCCCGAGGCACGTCCGCGGCGTCGACCCGCGGCGGCGAGGCCCATCGCGCCCAGCAGAAGCAATGCTGCCCACAACACCGGCGCGACCATCCGTCCGAGGGCGGAATCGAGCATCGCCAGCAGCATTAGGAGGGATGCCGCGAGTTCGGGCGCCCGCACCCGCCGGCGATCGGCTGCCAGACAGCAGGTTCCGATCGCGGCGGGCGCGAGCGCCCAGGCGTGCAGGATCTCGGTCACGGATCAGTGTTGGTGTGGGCTGAGGTCGTCGTGGTGACCGTGGCCGGCGTGCTCGGCGTATCCGTGACCGCCGCCGGGGGAGCAGTGATCGCTCGCTTCGGGCGCGGGCACGTTCAGCACCGGGTTGCGTTCGAAGAAGTTGTACGGTTTCAGCGTGAACTTCGCGTAGTCCATCGGCATGACCGGCCAGTCCTCGTTGCGCGGGAAGTGCGTCAGACCGAACGTGTGCCAGAGCACGAGATCCTGACCGATCAGCGGCTCGTCTCCGGCGATGAACGCCGGGATGCCGGCACCGCCCGGGTTCTGATTGACGAAGTCACCCGCCGCATACCGCTCGCTCGGATCGTACTTCGTGACGAACAGGTTCTTCGTCGCGAACGCTGCCCGCGAGGCGATCGAGGAATCGTCGGCCGCCATGAGCGTCGGCGTCTCGGCCGGGAACAGCACGTACGAGGTCGGCTGGCCCCGCTCGGTGGTCTTCTCGGTCGAGGCGATCTGCCACACCCGGTTGACCGCACCATTGGCGAGGCGCCCGGACGTCCCCTCCGAGGCGATCGGCGTGATCTTCTTCGTGAATGCGTTGCCGGCGGGGTTGGTCGCCGAGATCGGCAGACGCACCGCGTCGATCTCGTTGACGACGTTCGCGACCCCGTCCACGGTCATGTCGAGCCGCGCCGAGAACAGGTGCTGGTGGTACGGCGCGCCCAGGCCGGGTGCGACCTCCGAGGCGAACGGGTACGGCGAGCCGTCCGCTTCGAGCCCCGGATAGGCCGATGTGAACAGGATGCCGGTGAGCTTCGCCTCGCACTCGATCGTGCCGTCGAGATAGAGGTACCAGAAGAACCCATAGTCGTAGTTGCCGACCGTCGTGAAGAACGAGATCACCAACCTCCGCTGGCGGCGCGTCTCGGAGGCGCCCGTGAACATGTCGGAGTGCTTCCAGAGCGTGCCGAAGTCCTCCTCGTGCATGCACACGCCGTTGCGGATCGTGCGTGGCATACCCAGCTCATCGGCCAGAATTGCGTCGAAGTACTGGATCTCGCCGACGCAGTCGCAGCCGAGTGAGAGCTCGTTCGTATAGCGGCCGTACAGGTACTCGCCGGTGTCGAAATAGTTCTGCCAGAAGCGGTTGGGTGCCGGGTCGGCGTACGGCACCACCATCTCGCTGATCGATCCGCGGTACATCACCGGACGACCTGCGAATGAGAGCTGCCGCAGGATGAGCCCTTCGCGGGTGTCGAAGCCGATGCGCAGGTCCCAATTGCCCCAGGTGACGTGCTCGCCGTCGACCGAGAAGCTCGCGCCCTCAGGCTGGGTGATCACGATCGGCTTGAGCCCCTCGAGCGGTGCGCCCTGCAGTTCGGGGTCGTCATAGTTGCCGTGTGTCTCGGGAACCTCGAACCCCGGGGTGTCGATGATCTCGATCACGGCTCGCGCGGCGGTGTCGATGTACGCGGTGAGGCCGTCGACGGGGTGTGCCCACGGGTGGTCGGCAGGGTGGTCCTGACGGAACGCGAACGTGCGGAGGATGCGGCGGCCCTCTTCCTGCGGATACCCGTAGTGACCGGCCGAGAGCGGCACGAGCACGACGTCGTCGACGGTGAGGCCGCGGGACGCGAGGGCTGCGATCCATCCGGCGTCGGCGTTGGCGATCGCGCCGACCTCTTCGAACTCGGCGTCCAGCACCGGCAACTGGCCGTCCGACCCGTCGAGGACGACCTGCGAAAGCACGAGACCAGAATCGATCGAGACGACCGCGTCGATCGATTCACTCGTGGCCATGTCGAGCAGCTGCACGCGGGCGTTGCGCTGCGGCCGGACGACGGCATCCCTCTCCCAGGCGAGGATCTCCCCCTTCGTCGGCTCCTCGAGCCCGACGTAGGCGAAGCGAGTCGACGTGCTCGTTTCGGGCAGCGCCAGGACGATGCCGCGCAGGGCCTCGATCTCAGCCGAGGTGAGCGACGAGAGCGGGTGCTGCGGGGTGGGCGGCGCGACGTATACCGCGACGGTTTCGAGGTCGGTGATGCTCATGGGTTCTCCTTGTGTGTTTTCGGGGTCGGGTCTACCGCGCGGTCGAGGGGACGGTCAGCCGGCGATCGTGTCGGTGAGCTTGGCGTAGGCGGCCGGGCGGCGCGCCTTGATCCACGCGGCCTGCAGGTAGCCGATCAGTGGAAAGATCGCGACTAGGGCGAGCAGGAACCAGCTGACCGCGCCGAATGTCGGTGCTCCGGTGGTGTCGACGTCGCCGACCATGATCGGGAAGTACGCGGCGATCAGCACCGCCGATCCGACCAGCCCGGCCAGGCCGAGTGCCGGCGCGATGAGGGTGTTCCAGACGCGGCGCTCCCTTTTCGTCCTGAGGAAGTAGACGATGATCGCCAACGACGTGAGCGCCATGAGGATCGCGATCGCCAAGGTCGCAACCCCGGCGAACCAGGTGAACACCTGCAGCACGGGGTCGAGCTGGAAGATCGCGAAGACCACGATCAGCACGATCGAGGTGATGGTCTGCACGAGCGAGGAGAGGTGCGGCGAGAGGTGCGTGGCGTGCACAGCGCCGAGCTTGTCGGGCAGTACGCCGGCGTTGGCCATCGAGTGCTGGTAGCGGGTGATCACGTTGTGGAACGACAACACACACGCGAACATCGCGGTGATGAGGAGGATGTTGACGCCCACCTCGCCGATGACGCCGAGGTAGCGCGACATCGTCGTGATGATGAACGTGCCAGGGTCTTCGGCGATCGCGCCGATGACGTTATCAGGCCCCCACGCCATCACCAGCGCCCACGAGGCGAGCGTGTAGAAGACGCCGATACCGATCACCGCGGCGTACGTGGCACGGGGGATCGTCTTGTTCGGATCCTTCGCCTCGTCGCGGAAGATCGCCGTCGCCTCGAAGCCGATGAACGCGGCGATCGCGAACATGAGGCCGACGCCTGGGGCGCCGCTGACGATGTTGGCCGGCTCGAACGGCGCGGCGCTCAAGCCCGAGTCGCCACCGGTGATCATGACGGCGGCGACGAGGGCGAGCACGATGCCGACCTCGGCGACCAGCAGCACGCTGAGCACCTTGCTCGACAGGTCGATGTGGCGATAGCCGAGCACGCCGACCAGAGCGATGCACAGGAGTGAGTACGCCCACCACGCGAGCGCCGGACCACCGAGGGAGGAGACCGTGACGCTCAGGATGTAGCCGATGTAGCCATAGACCGACACCTGGATCGTTGTGTAGGTGAGCATCGCGATCCACGCCGCGGCGAGGCCGGCCGACCGGCCGAGACCGTAGCCGACGTAGGTGAAGAACGCGCCGGGCTTGGAAACGTGGCGCGTCATCGTGGCGAGGCCGACCGAGAACAGCAACAGGATCACGGCGCTGATCGCGTAGAGGGCGGGGAATCCCACACCGTTGCCGAGCAGTATGCCGAGCGGCGCGGCACCTCCGATGACGGTCAAGGGCGATGCCGCGGCGACCACCATGAAGACGATCGCGGTGACGCCGAGTGAGCCGTGGAGGCTCCGCTTTGCGGATTCCTCCACTCCGGGTGATTCGAGCTGAGTCATGAGGGTCCCCTTCGGGTGCGTTCAGGTGGTGGGGTGAGGTTTTCCCACAGAATGGCGACCGCGGATTGCGCCGCCGTCTCGGCGGTGTGAAACCTCGGATACGCCGAACGGGACCACGCACGGCGGGTGTCTCATTCGGGCGACACGAACCCGAAACACGGGGGAGACGGCCGCGTGACGTCCGTTCGGTAGCGTCATCGGCCATGACGGCACTCGACCGTGCGATCTCCCGCCCCGAGCCGGTGCACGACTTCGGTGCGCGCTCTCCGCTGGAGGGCCTGGATCGCCGGTCGGTCGGATTCGCGGACGTCCTGGCGCAGTCCGTGGCGGCGGTCGCACCGTCGGCCGCGGCGATGACGGTCATCCTGCTCGTCGCGGGCGTCGCGGGTTCGGCCACCGTGCCGGCCGTCGCGCTGGCCGCGCTCATCGCACTGATCGTCGCCCGCACGGTGAGCCAGTTCGCTCGCCGGATGGTCACGAGCGGCTCGCTGTACACCTACGCCGCCCGTGGTCTCGGTCCGGCGGCCGGACTGGCTACCGGAGCCGCGATCCTGGTCGGCTATGCATTCATCTCGGTGTTCGCGCTCCTGGGCGGCGCGCACTACTTCTCGATCGTGCTCGAGCGCGTATCGCCGGGGGCCGGCGGACAGACGACGACGGTCGCGCTGCTGGTGCTCGAAGCAGCGGTCCTCGCGGTCGTGCTGGTCCGAGGTATCCGCTTCTCCACGCGGATCGCGTTTTTCGTCGAGCTGGCGTCCGTCGCGGTCATCGTGGTGCTCATGATCGTGCTGCTGGTGCAGATCGGATCGTTCGACCCCGAGGCGCTGGCGCCAACCGACGTGTCGCCGTCCGCGCTCGCGGCCGGTGCGGTGCTCGCCCTCACGGCGTTCGTCGGATTCGAGAGCGCCGCGACGCTCGGCGTCGAGGCGCGCGCACCCCTGCGCAACATCCCTCGCGCGATCGTGTGGACCGTGATCGTGGCGGGCGGCCTCTATGTGCTGGCCGCGTACACCCAGGTCGCGGGCTTCCGAGCCCTCGGGCTCGATCTGGCGGCGTCGTCCACGCCGGTGAACACCCTCGCGGCTGCGAACGGACTGGACGCGTGGGGCGTGCTGGTCGACGTGGGCATCGCGGCTTCGTTCCTCGCGTGTGCGATCGCCTCCACGACGGCGCTCACGCGGGTGCTGTTCGCGATGGGACGCGACGGCGTCGCCCCTGCGTGGCTGGGACGCGCACATGTCCGGTATCGAACGCCGATCGCCGCGGTGGCGGTCGCAGTGCCGCTCGTCGCGCTCACCCCTGTCGTTTTCGTGGCGGCCGGCGGTGGCGTCTGGGGCGCCATGGAGACGGTCATCGTCATCTCTGCCGTCGGCTACATCGCCGCCTACGCGATCGTCTGCGTGGCCGCGCCCGTCTTCCTCCGGCGCATCGGCGAGCTCACGGTCGGTGCAGCCGTCGTCGCTCTGGCGTCGTCCATTGCGCTCGTGAGTGGACTCGTGATCTACCTGGTGGTCGAGGCTTCGGCAGGGAACCCCGGCGTCTGGATCGCGCTCGCGCTCGCGGTCGCCGCCGGCGCGGGAATCGCCTGGCGCATGCGGCACGGTGCCCACTCTCTCGACGGCATCGGGTCGTATGATGAGCCGGTCGCTTCCGAGGTGCTGGGGGGCGTCGCGCGTGACAGGGACGCCGGCCTCGGCGATGCCTGAGCATCCTGGCGCCCCTTCGCGGGGCGGTCCGACGCTCACCGCTCGACAGCCCCGCGCGATCCAGACGGCGCTCACGGTTCTCGAGGCGGTCGCGGAGATCGGCGTTGGTGCGACCGCCCGCGAGATCTCGGCTGTGCTCGGCCTTCCCCGGGCGACGACGTATCGCCTGCTGAACCTCCTCGTGCAGGACGAGTACCTGGTGCGCACACCCGATCTCTCGGGTTTCGCGCTGGGTGCGAAGGTGGTGCATCTTGCGGCGGCGGCGGCTCCGGTGCGCATGCCGAGCGCAGCGCGCGATGTTCTGGCGTCGGTGCGGGCGGAGGTACGCGGAGGGGTGCACGTCGTGCTGTTCGCCGAAGGGCGCATCACCGTCGCGGACCCCGATCCGGACTTTCCGCTGAGCGACGCGCTGCGGCTCGTGCGCGAACCCGAGCGGTTCGCGCTGGGCCGGCTGCTGCTGGCGGAGCAGGGTGTGACCGGCGGGTTCGCCGCCGCTGCGGCATCCGACCTCGCGACGTGGGGCGTGACGCGGCAGGTCGGCGAGCTGATTCCGGGCTATGGATGCCTCGCCGTGCCGATGCGGGACGGAGCGGGCTCGCTCGCAGGTGCTGTCGGCTTCTGCGGCCCTCGGCACCGCATCGAGGAGCCTGGAGGAGTCATCTCGATTCTCGGACCGGCGGCCGTGCGGCTGACTCCGCTGCTGACGTGAGCGCGGTCGCGCTTCTCAGGGATCCGTCATCGCCATCGATGGCGGGATGATGTCGAGGTCCTCGCGGTAGTGGTCGAGGTGCGGACGCGCACGTCGTGACGTCGGCGTAGGTGAGGGTGGTGCCGCGCACCGCGTAGAGGTCCCAGGCGCGTAGCGGCTAGGTGTAGTCCTGGGCGCAGAACTCGTCGCCAGCGCTCCCGGGCGGATTGCCGCATCCCGCCGGGGCGGGATGTCGAGCGACACGCCGTCCGCCAGCCACTATGGCAACTCGCGGGATGAAGACCAACCTCGCGCGCAGCGAGGCTGACCTTGCCGAGGCATTCGAACGCTTCGAGGAACTCGGTCTTCTCAGCCTCGCGGTAGATCCTGCGGCACGGAGGAACGGTGATGTCGGGCACGGTTGTCGCAACTCTCGGAGAGGGAAGTGTTGCGACGATCGCTAGAACCCAAGCAGCTCTCTATGTGAGGCTCGGTTCTCCATGTGAGGCTCGGTTCTCTATGTGAGGCTCGGTGCGTCGGCTGGTCCATCCCCGTCGAGCGGACTCATCGCTGCAGGTAGGGGCGGGGAAAGAC
>NZ_WOYQ01000017.1 GCF_011620665.1 Microbacterium sp. | reverse complement strand
CCCTTGCCGACCATGATGTCGATGCGGAAGTCCTCCATCGCGAGGTAGAGCATCTCTTCGGCCGAGCGGGCCATCCGGTGGATCTCGTCGATGAAGAGGACTTCCCCGGGTATGAGACTCGACAGCAGCGCGGCAAGGTCCCCGGCGTGCTGGATCGCCGGGCCGCTCGACATGCGCAGCGGACGTTCGCTTTCATGGGCGACGATCATCGCGAGGGTTGTCTTGCCGAGTCCGGGAGGGCCGGAGAGCAGGATGTGGTCGGCCGGACGCTGCTGAATGCGAGCGGCATCCAGCAGCAGCTGAAGCTGTCCGCGAACTTTGTGCTGCCCGATGAACTGCGCGAGCGACGCGGGACGCAGCGCTCCCTCGACGGCGAGTTCGACCTCGTCTTCGGGAAGTCCCTGGTCGAGCGGATCAGACACCGGTGCGCTCCATTCGGGCGGGTCCGAGCTGGGCGAGTGCCGACTTCAGCAACGCCGGAATCGAGCTCTGCTCAGCCTGTGTCGCCGAGGCAACGACGTCCGCCGCCACCTGCACGCTCGTGCGCTCATTCCATCCGAGCGCAACCAAGGCGGCAGCCACCTGCGCCGTGATCGACGACTCTGTCGCACCGCGGCTCGCCGGGACCTCGACAGACTGGAGCTTTCCCGCCAGCTGGACGACGATGAGTTTTGCCGTTTTCGGCCCGATCCCTGAGACACGGCGAAACGGCGCATCATCCTCGGCGGTGATGGCATCGGCGATCTGCGCGACCGAAAGCGCCGCGAGGACTCCCAGCGCCGATTTCGGTCCGACGCCGGAGACGCCGAGCAGCTGCGTGAAGACTGTGAGCTCGTCGCGCCTCCGGAATCCGAAGAGTGACAGCGCGTCTTCGCGGACGATCAGATTCGTGTGCAGGAGGATCTCGTCGCCGAGGTGGACCTCGCGCGACACCTGGGGTGTCACTGCGACGGAAAAGCCGACGCCGCCGACCTCGATGATGAGGTGGTCGACGTCCAGATGGAGCACCCGGCCGCGGAGCGAAGAGATCATGGTGCGAGCCTAAGGAGCGGTTCGCAGATTTGTTCGAGCGACACGCCTCGATCAGCGACGGGCACGGCGTTCGGCATCTGTCCACGCGCGTTGCGCAGGGGTCAGGGCGCCGTTGCCCGTCACGGCGGGCGACGGTCCGCGTCGCCAGGCATGACAGAGCGCCAGCGCCAAGGCGTCGGCGGCGTCTGCGGGCTGTGGCAGCGCGTCGAGCCGCAGCACCCGCGCGACCATCGTCTGCACCTGCAGCTTGTCGGCGGCCCCGTATCCGGTGACGGCGGCTTTGATCTCGGAGGGCGTGTGGGTCGCGGCGGGCAGTCCATGCTCGGCGGCGAGCAACAGGGCGATGCCGCTCGCCTGTGCTGTCCCCATGACCGAGCTTCGGTTGTGCTGAGCGAACACGCGCTCGACGGCGACGACGTGCGGCTGATGCTGGACGAGAACCGCACGGATGCCGGCGGCGATCGTGGCCAGTCGCTGCTCGATCGGCGACTCCGGATCAGACCGGACGACGCCGACGTGCACGAGCGATGCCGAACGATCACGGGCGACATCGATCACACCGAGGCCGCAGCGGGTCAGGCCGGGATCGATTCCGAGAACGCGAAGAGCGGAGGCCACTTCCCCACGCTACGCGCGAAGCGGGCAGCATCCGCGCCCGAAACGCTCACTACTCGTCGGTGTCGTCTTCGAGTTCGGCTTGAACCTCAGCCGTGAGATCGAAGTTGCTGAAGACGTTCTGGACGTCATCGCTGTCCTCGAGAGCGTCGATGAGACGAAAGACCTTGCGCGCTGTGTCGGCGTCGATCTCGACCTTGAGGTTCGGGACGAACTCGACGTCTGCGGATTCGTACTCGATTCCCGCCGCTTGCAGGGCGGAGCGCACCGTGACGAGGTCGCTCGCCTCGGTGATGACCTCGAAGCCCTGCGCGTGGGCCTCTACTTCTTCGGCGCCGGCGTCGAGCACTGCGAGCATGACGTCATCCTCGCTCGTACCTTCGTCGCTGACGACGATGACGCCCTTGCGGGTGAAGTTGTAGGCGACGCTGCCCGGGTCGGCGAGCGTCCCACCGTTGCGCGTGAGGGCTGTGCGCACCTCGGCGGCCGCGCGGTTCTTGTTGTCGGTGAGACACTCGATCATGAGCGCGACGCCGTTGGGGCCATAACCCTCGTACGTGATCGATGCATACTCGACCGACTCGCCGCCGATGCCGGCACCGCGCTTGATCGCGCGATCGATGTTGTCCTTGGGTACTGAGGTCTTCTTCGCCTTCAGGACCGCGTCGAACAGCGTCGGGTTGCCCTGCAGGTCAGGCCCGCCGAGCTTCGCGGCAACCTCGATGTTCTTGATCAGCTTGGCCCACGACTTGGCGCGTCGGCTGTCGATGACGGCCTTCTTGTGCTTCGTGGTGGCCCATTTGGAGTGTCCGGACATGAGGACAAGTCTATTCCGATGGCGTTCGGGCTCGATCGGCCTGCGACCTGGTGTGTGCCGGGTAGGCCTCAGGCGGAGCGCACCGCATCGAGGAAGAGCTCGTGGAAGCGGGTCTCGCCGGTCACCTCGGGGTGGAAAGCCGTGCCCAGCAGCAGCCCCTGACGCACCGCGACGATGCGGCCGTCGGCCAGGGTCGCAAGCGTCTCCACCCCCGGGCCGGAGTCGACCACGAGAGGAGCACGAATGAACACGGCGTGCACGGGTGGCTCACCGAGAGTCGGAACCATGAGTTCCGTCTCGAACGAGTCCACCTGGCTGCCGAAGGCGTTGCGCCGTACCGTGACGGCCAGCCCGCCGAAGGTCTCTTGACCGGCGATTCCGTCGGTGACGCGGTCGGCCAGCAGGATGAGCCCTGCGCAGGTGCCGTATACCGGCAGGCCGGCTGCGATCGCGGCGCGAATCGGCTGCTGCATTCCGAAGGCGCGCGAAAGCTTGTCGATCACGCTGGACTCGCCGCCGGGCAGGACGAGCCCCTGCACCGAGGAGAGCTCCTCGGGTCGGCGCACGAGCAAGACGTCGGCACCCAGACGGGTGAGCATGCCCACGTGCTCTCGCACGTCACCTTGCAGGGCCAGCACCCCGACCTTCACCGGCATCCGCTCGCGCTCCCGTCGCGCTTCCCGCACTCGGTCATCACGCCCCTGCGTCCCACTCTCGACCGACTGTGTCCCGGTTTCGGTCGCTCGGTAACGCTGCTGGCGACCGAAACCGGGACACAGGCGAGGTGGATGCCGGGAGCCGAGCGGTCACCAGCCACGCTCGGCCAGGCGGTGCGGTGCGGGAAGGTCGCTCACGTTGATGCCCACCATCGCCTCGCCGAGCCCACGCGAGACCTCTGCCACGATCTTGGAATCATCGAAGAAGGTGGTCGCCTTCACGATCGCGGCCGCGCGCGCCGCGGGGTTGCCACTCTTGAAGATTCCGGAGCCCACGAAGACGCCATCGGCGCCGAGTTGCATCATCATCGCGGCGTCGGCCGGGGTGGCGACCCCGCCGGCGACGAACAAGACGACCGGAAGAGTTCCGGTCTCGGCGATCTCGGCAACGAGGTCGTAGGGTGCCTGCAGCTCCTTCGCTGCGACATAGAGTTCGTCCTTCGACAGCGCGGCGAGCCCGGCGATCTCTCCGCGGATCCTTCGAATGTGCTTCATCGCCTCCGAGACGTCGCCGGTGCCGGCCTCCCCTTTCGAACGGATCATCGCGGCGCCCTCGGTGATGCGGCGGAGAGCCTCACCGAGGTTCGTGGCACCGCAGACGAAGGGCACGGTGAAGCCCCACTTGTCGATGTGGTTGGCGTAATCAGCCGGTGAGAGCACCTCTGACTCGTCGATATAGTCCACGCCGAGCTCCTGCAGGATCTGCGCCTCGACGAAGTGGCCGATTCGAGCCTTTGCCATGACGGGGATCGAGACCGCGTCGATGATCGAGTCGATCATGTCGGGGTCGCTCATGCGCGAGACTCCGCCCTGTGCGCGGATGTCGGCGGGCACCCGTTCGAGCGCCATCACCGCGACCGCGCCGGCATCCTCGGCGATCTTGGCCTGGTCGGCCGTGACGACGTCCATGATGACGCCGCCTTTGAGCATCTCGGCGAGGCCGCGCTTGACGCGGGACGATCCGGTGGCGGGAGTGGACACGAGGAACTCCTTCCGGCGCGGGGCGCCGAACATCTGATGATTGGCTTAGGTCAAAAACTACCACGTACCAAGCCGATAGACTGGAAAGCGACATGAGCCAGGACGATCCGGTGGACGACGGCATTCGGGGCGCCTCCGCCCTTGAGATCGCCGACAGCCTGCGCGTGCTCATCGAGCGCGGCGCGGTGCGGCCGGGTGCTGCTCTGCCACCGGTGCGGGCGCTCGCCGAGCGGCTCGCCGTCAACCGCAACACCGTGATGGCCGCGTATCGCCAGCTCGCCCAGGCCGGACTCGTCGTCAGTCGCGGTCGCGGCGGAACACTCGTCGCGGAACCGGAGCGTGTCGCTCAAGAGGGATACGCCACCGACAGCATCCTGCGCGACATCGGCACCGGAAATCCGGATGCCGCGCTGATCCCGCCGTTGGAACGCGTCCTACCGGTCCTCGGCGGCCGAACGGTGCTGTACGGTGAGCCGGTGATCGACCGCGATCTGGAGTCGTGGGCGACGCAGTGGATGCGCGAAGACATCGCGGACGACCTGCCGCTGCGGCTCACGATCACCAGCGGCGCTTCGGACGCGATCGAACGACTCCTCGCGCAGACGCTCACTCGCGACGACGCCGTCGCTCTCGAAGACCCCTGCTTCCTCTCGAGCATGAACACCGTGCGGCTCGGCGGCTATCGCGTCGTCCCGGTCCCGATGGACGAAGAGGGGATGACGGTCGCCGGGCTCGAAGCGGCGCTCGCGGCCGGCGTACGGGCTGTCGTCTGCACGCCGCGTGCGCAGAACCCCACAGGCGCGAGCCTCAGCGATGCGCGTGCCCGTGCCCTGCGCGTCGTGTTGGCAGATCATCCGTATGTGCTCGTGATCGAGGACGATCACTTCTCTCTGCTCTCATCGCGCCCCTTCCACTCGCTCATCGGCTCCGGCCATCGCCGCTACGCGCTCATCCGATCGGTCTCGAAGTTCCTCGGCCCCGACATGTGCCTCGCTGTCACCGCCAGCGATCCTGACACTGCGGAGCGGTTGGCGATGCGGCTGAGTCCCGGCACGATCTGGGTCAGTCACCTGTTGCAGCGCCTCACATACGCTCTGATGACCGACGAGGAAACACGCGGCGGCATCAAGACCGCGGCCGCGCACTATGCGGCCAGAAATGCTGCCTTCGCACAGCGGCTGGTCGATCACGGCGTCGACGCGACGCCGGGTGACGGACTCAATCTGTGGGTAAGGGTCCCGGTGCTGGCGCGCGTCGTCGCCGAGCAGCTGATGCGCCGCGGATGGTTCGCGCGACCCGGCGACGAATTCGTGCTCGCCGATGAGGCCGCCGTCTTCCACCTGCGGCTGACCGTCCATGACCTCTCAGATGCCGACGCCGATCGTCTCGCATCCGATCTGTCCGCCGCGGTCAAGGCCGCCGCTATCCGGAAAGTGGGATGATCCGTCCGTGAAGATCCTTTCCATCCAGTCCGCCGTCGCTTACGGCCACGTCGGCAACTCGGCAGCCGTCTTTCCGCTGCAGCGCATCGGTGTGGAGGTCCTCCCGGTCTACACGGTGAACTTCTCCAACCACACGGGCTATGGGTCATGGCGGGGTCCGCTCATCTCGCCTGGGGACGTTCGCGATGTCATCACGGGCATCGAAGAGCGCGGCGTCTTCGGAGACATCGATGTGATCCTCTCGGGCTATCAGGGGAGCGAAGGCATCGCGGAAGTCATCCTCGACACCGTGCAGCGAGTGAAGTCCGCGAACCCCGCGGCGATCTACGCGTGTGACCCTGTTATGGGTAATGCGACCAGCGGATGCTTCGTGGCGCCGGCCATCCCGGTTCTCCTCCGCGAGCAGGTGGTGCCGGCCGCGGACATCATCACGCCGAACCAGTTTGAGCTCGGCTTCCTCACCGGCACCGAGCCGGCCGGTCTGGCTTCCACCCTGGCATCCGCCGATGCCGCCCGCTCGCTCGGTCCGTCCACGGTCCTCGTGACCTCGGTGGAACGCCCCGACCGGCCGGAGGACACGATCGAGATGCTCGCCGTGACCGCAGATGGAGCGTGGATGGCACAGACGCCGCGGCTTCCGATGAAGGCAAACGGCTCGGGCGACGTGACCGCGGCGCTCTTCACAGCACACTTCACCGACAGCGCCGATGCGGCCGACGCGCTTGCCCGCACCGTCTCGAGTGTGTTCGATCTACTGAAGAACACCTACGACGCTGGAGCGCGCGAGCTCCAGCTGGTTGAGTCGCAGGAGTTCTACGCCCACCCGCGAATGCAATTCGAGGTCACGCGGGTCCGCTGACCGAAGCGAGACGTTCAATCCGCGGGCCACGCGGATGCCAGGGAGGCCCGCACGTCTCCGAGCAACTGAGGCAGAGCCTTGGTGCGTGCGATGATCGGAAAGAAGTTCGCGTCCGTGGCCCACCGCGGGACGATGTGCTGGTGGAGGTGCTCGTCGACTCCCGCTCCGGCCACGGCGCCCTGATTCATGCCGATGTTGAAACCATCGCAGTGCGATACCTCGCGGAGGACCCGCATCGCGGTCTGGGTGAGTTCTGCGATCTCGACGACCTCGTCGGCACTCGCCTGATCATAGGTCGCCACATGTCGGTAAGGGCATACGAGAAGGTGGCCCGAGTTATACGGGAACAGGTTCAGGAGAACATAGGCGCTGCGCCCGCGGTGGACGATCAGTCCATCAGCATCGGACAGGTCCGGCGCGACGCAGAAGGGGCAACCGCTCCCCCGGTTGACCTCGGCGCCTGCGGTGATGTAGGCCATCCTGTGCGGCGTCCAAAGCCGTTGGAATCCGTCGGGCACGCCGGCCAAGGTACCGGCATCGATCAGCGCCGACGGCGAGGGCTCGCTCACGCGAGGTCCTCCGCGGTATTTACCAGCGTACGGTCGGTGAGCGACGAGGTGATCTTCTCGATCGCCTCGTCCACGGGGATTCCGTTGGTCTGTGACCCGTCGCGGAAGCGGAAGGAGACGGTGCCCGCCGAGCGATCCTGCTCCCCCGCGATCAGCAGCAGCGGCACTTTCTGTGTCGTATGGGTGCGAATCTTCTTCTGCATCCGGTCATCGGAGCGATCCACCTCCGCGCGGATCCCCGAGGCACGGAGGCGATCGACGATCTCGTCCAGGTAGTCTGCGAACTGCTCCGCGACGGGGATCGCGACGACCTGAACCGGCGCGAGCCACAGCGGGAACGCCCCAGCGTAGTGTTCGAGCAGGATTGCGAAGAATCGCTCGATCGAGCCGAAGAGCGCGCGGTGGATCATGATCGGGCGATGCTTCTCGCCGTCTGGACCGGTGTATTCCAGGTCGAATCGCTCGGGCAAGTTCACATCCACTTGCACCGTGGACAGCTGCCAGGTGCGGCCGATCGCATCGCGGGTCTTGAGGTCGATCTTGGGACCGTAGAACGCGGCTTCGCCGGGCACTTCGGTCACCTTCAGTCCGCTCGCGAGCGCGACGTGACGTAGCGCGTTGGTCGAGTACTCCCAGAACTGGTCAGAACCGATCCACTTTGACTTCTCGTCATCGCGCATCGACAGCTCCAGCTCGAAATCCTCGAGCCCGAAGTCTCGGAGCATCGAGATCACGAACTCCAAGACCCGCGCCGTCTCGGTCTCGAGCTGATCGGATGTCACGAACAGATGCGAATCGTCCTGAGTGAACCCGCGCACGCGGGTCAGCCCGTGGAGGGCGCCCGACAGCTCGTTGCGGTACACGGTCCCGTTCTCCGCGAGCCGCATGGGCAAGTCGCGATAGCTGCGCGCCCGCTCTTTGTAGATCAGGATGTGCATCGGACAGTTCATGGGCTTCAGGTAGTAGTCCTGGCCCTTCTTGGTGATGTTGCCGTCTGCGTCGCGCTCTTCATCCATCACTATCGGGGGGAACATGCCCTCACGGTAGGTGACGAGGTGGTTGGAGGTGAGGAAGAGGTCCTCCTTCGAGATGTGCGGCGTGTAGACGTACGTGTATCCGGCCTCGACGTGTCGGCGGCGAGCGTGCTGCTCCATCTCACCGCGGATGATCCCGCCCTTGGGATGCCACACCGACAGGCCGGAGCCGATCTCTTCGGGGAACGAGAAGAGGTCGAGCTCCTTGCCGAGCTTGCGATGATCGCGTTTGGCGGCTTCTTCGAGCCGTTGCTGGTACGCGCGCAGTTCCTCCTTGGATGCCCATGCGGTTCCGTAGATCCGCTGGAGCTGCGGGTTCTTCTCGCTCCCGCGCCAATAGGCGCCCGCGATGCGCGTGAGGTCCCAACCATTGCCGACGACGCGCGTGCCCGGCACGTGCGGACCACGACAAAGGTCCTTCCACACCGTCTCGCCGTCGCGATTGACGTTGTCGTAGATCGTGAGTTCGTCCGCACCGATCTCGACTGAAACGCCTTCGGCGGCGTTCGCGCCCGAACCCGGCCCGCCGGCCAAGTCGATCAGCTCGAGCTTGAACGGCTCCCCCGCCATCTCAGCGCGCGCTTGTTCCTCGCTCACGATGCGGCGCACGAACCGCTGGTTCTCGCGAACGATCCGCTCCATCTCCCTTTTGACCGCCTTGAGATCGTCCGGCGTGAATGGCTCGTCAACCCCGAAGTCGTAATAGAACCCGTCGGTGATCGGCGGGCCGATGCCCAGGTTCGCCTGCGGCCTGATGCGCTGCACCGCCTGGGCGAGGATGTGTGCGGCGGAGTGCCGCAGGATCGACAGACCGTCGGCGCTGTCGGCGGTCACCGGCTCGACCGCATCGGATGCGCCGACGACGAACGCGAGGTCCTTCAGCTCGCCGTTGACACGCAGCGCGACCACGGAGCGGTCGGGAAACAGGGCGAATCCGTCGGCCGGAAGGGACACGTCCGAGGATGGTGAGGCGAAAGTCACGGGAACCTCTCCAGAAAGTGATTCGAAACCCCGAGTCTATCGTTGAGAGCCGGGCGCCCCTCGCCCCAGGTACGGGCCGCCGGAGAGTGGACGTCACGAATCGCCGGAGCCGACCAGCACAAAGACGAGAAAACCCCGGATTTACCGGGGCTTTCTGTGGTGCGCGATACTGGGATCGAACCAGTGACCTCTTCCGTGTCAGGGAAGCGCGCTA
>NZ_WOYQ01000068.1:29494-47995 GCF_011620665.1 Microbacterium sp. | reverse complement strand
GACACTGAAGCGATGGCGCGCTACCTCCTCAACCGCAGCGAGGGAACCATAGGCGAACTCACACGTCTGCTCACGGACGCAGCTGTTGCAGCGATCGAGACAGGCGAGGAAGCGCGATCAATCAGCGCACCCTCCTCGTCGCGTCGCACGTCGGGCCCACGGAGCGGCGACGTTCATTCGAGCGCATCACGTTCAAGGAACGTCCCCACCGAGAAGTGTTGAACTGGCGGGCATGGCTGCCCCTCAAATTCAAGAACAGGCCGGTCAGCGGCGTTTGCCCGGTCTGTGTGGAGAGCACGACAGATTGGGCGCTCACGTTTCCGCTGATCGTGCAACTTCCGATCACGCTCACCTGCCCGCGTCACGGTTGCAGGCTCGACAGCTTTGCGCCTGGTCGAAGCCGGAGAGGTTGAAGCACGTGGCACACTCGGCCACCTCTTGACGCCTGTTCTTGGTCGCGTCCCAGTACAGCGCGCCTTGTCCGTGTTCTCGTGCCTTCGGCATGATCGAACGCTACCTCTCGAGGTATACACATAGCTATACACATGTGCATGGCGTTCGGTGGTGCGCTGTGGCGGGACAACCCCGGAATTCCGGGGGTTTTGTGGAGGGGATGACGGGAATCGAACCCGCGCTATCAGCTTGGGAAGCTGAAGTTCTGCCATTGAACTACATCCCCGGAACGCCCAAAGGCGCTCCGTCAGCTTAGCAAACTGCCGTCAGCTCGCCGGACGTCCCGGGTAGGCTGTCCGCGTGCTTCTCAGCGACCGCGACATCCGAATCGAGATCTCCGCCGGGCGGGTCGCTCTGGACCCGTGGAACCCGGAGATGGTCCAGCCGTCGAGCGTCGACGTTCGGCTCGACCGGTACTTCCGGCTGTTCGACAACCACAAGTACCCGTTCATCGACCCGGCCGAGGATCAGCCCGACCTCACCCACCTCATCGACGTCGCGCCCGACGAGCCGTTCGTTCTGCATCCGGGGGAATTCGTGCTGGGTTCGACGTTCGAGCAGATCACCCTTCCCGACGACGTCGCCGCACGCCTGGAGGGAAAATCCTCGCTCGGCCGGCTGGGCCTGTTGACGCACTCGACTGCGGGATTCATCGATCCCGGCTTCTCGGGCCATGTGACGCTCGAACTCTCGAACGTCGCGACGCTGCCGATCAAGCTCTGGCCGGGCATGAAGATCGGGCAGCTGTGCTTCTTCCGGCTGTCCTCGCCGGCCGAGAACCCCTATGGCACGGGTCCGTACCTGAATCGCTACCACGGCCAGCGGGGTCCGACGGCATCCCGTTCGTCCCAGAACTTCCATCGCACCGACGTCGGCACCACCGATGCCGGCGCGCACGGCGGCTGACCCGCTCAGAACCCGGCCCTACTCGATCTCGGCCTGCTGCGCCTTGACCGGGAGCATGAGGATCAGCCCCGCGAGCAGAACCAGGACGAGTCCGAGAATCCCGAGTCGCGTGTCGCCGGAGAGCCCCACGAACAGGGCGAAGAGGCCGGGCGCGAGGAACGACACCGCGCGGCCCGTCGTCGCGTACAGGCCGAAGATCTCGCCCTCGCGACCCTCTGGGGTGATCCGAGCGAGGAACGAGCGGGATGCCGACTGAATCGGGCCGACGAACATGCACAGAATGAGGCCGAGGATCCAGAATCCGATCGGGGCGGAGCCGATGAACAGCACGAGCGTGCCGGCGACGACGAGTCCGACGAGGGAAAAGAGGATGACGTTCTTCGGGCCGAAGCGGTCGTCGAGCCGTCCGGCGAGGATCGTCGACACGCCCGCGACCACGTTGGCCCCCACGGCGAAGTAGAGCACTTCGGATGAGGAGAATCCGAAGACCTGGGCGGCGATGATCGCGCCGAACGTGAACACCCCGGCCAGGCCGTCGCGGAACACAGCGCTCGCGATCAGGAACATCAGCACCTGCCGGTTGCCGCGCCAGAGGCCCCGAAGGGTGTTGAACAGGACGACGTATGAAGCGAGGAATCCGATGCGGTTCGCCTGGGCGCGGGCGGGGATCTCGGGCACTCGCAGCAGCACAGGGATCGCGAAGACCGCGAACCACACGGCCGACGCGAGCACGGCGAGGCGAATGTGCAGGCCCCCGTCGGTGGTGACTCCCAGCGGCCCGGGACTCGAGACGAGCCCGATGAAGCCGACCAGCAGGATGATCAGCAGCACGATCCCGCCGACGTATCCCATTCCCCAGCCGAAGCCTGAGACGCGGCCCATGTTCTCCCTCGAGGAGACCTGGACGAGCATCGCGTTGTAGTTGACTCCCGCGAACTCGAAGAAGACGTTGCCCACTGCCAGCAGCGTCGCGCCGAGCACGAGATAGTCGGGCGAGCCCTCGACGAAGAACATCGCCGCCATCGAGAGCACCACGATCGCGGTGTTGATCCCGAGCCAGAGCTTGCGTCGACCCGATCCGTCGGAGCGCTGCCCGAGGACGGGGGCGAGGACGGCGATCAGGATGCCGGCGATCATCAGTGCGACGCCGATGAACGACGCGTTGCCGGCCTTCGCGGCGACGAGAGCCGGGTTCTTCTCGTCGTCCCCGGCCGCGGCGACGATCGCGGGATCGATGAAGTATGTGCTCGACAGGTACGTGCTGAACACGAAGGTCGTCACGACGGCGTTGAAGGCAGCAGAGCCCCAATCCCAGAGCGCCCACGCGAAAACGCTCGGTCGTCGGGTCACGGTGGTCGTGTCGCCCGTGGCGGCGAGGGCATCGGGGGCGGGCTGGTCGGGCAGCGACATGTTCGTCACGCTAGGTCCCTTCGGTGAACGGCCGGTGCACGGCTGTCGGTGCCGCGATCCGCATCGTCGCGGTGCGTCCTCAGACTAGGGGCGCGCGGAGCTTTCGGGCCCCAGGCCGTGCCGATCGCGGCCGGAGCACTACCGTGGACCCATGGCCTCTGACAGCACTCCCGATTCCCCCGGTGCGGACACCCCCCTCGGCTTCGACGACCTCGGCCTCGACGCGGGAGTGCTCAAAGCGCTGAAGGACGTCGGCTACGAGACGCCGTCGGCCATCCAAGCGGCGACGATCCCGCCCCTGCTGGCTGGGAGGGATGTGCTCGGGACGGCACAGACCGGCACCGGGAAGACGGCGGCGTTCGCACTCCCGATCCTCTCGCGGCTCGATCTGGCGCAGAAGGCGCCGCAGGCGCTCGTCCTCGCCCCGACCCGTGAACTCGCTCTGCAGGTGTGCGAGGCGTTCGAGTCGTACGCAGCGCATCTGCGCGGAGTGCACGTGCTGCCGGTCTACGGCGGACAGGGCTACGGGCAGCAGCTGTCGGCGCTGCGTCGCGGTGTGCACATCGTCGTCGGCACCCCCGGCCGCATCATGGATCACCTCGACAAGGGCACGCTGGACCTCTCCGAACTGCGCTTCCTCGTGCTCGACGAAGCCGACGAGATGCTCAAGATGGGCTTCGCCGAGGATGTCGAGACGATCCTCCAGGGCACCCCGGCCGACAAGCAGGTCGCCCTCTTCTCAGCGACGATGCCCGCGCAGATCCGCCGCATCTCCGCGCAGTACCTGAAGGACCCGGAAGAGATCAACGTCAAGTCGAAGACCTCGACCGCGGCGAACATCGCACAGCGCTATCTGATCGTGTCGTACCCGCAGAAGGTCGATGCCCTCACCCGCATCCTCGAAACCGAGAACTTCGAGGGCATGATCGTGTTCACCCGCACCAAGAACGAGACCGAGACCCTCGCCGAGAAGCTCCGCGCCCGCGGCTACACCGCCGCCGCGATCAACGGCGATGTCGCTCAGGTTCAGCGCGAACGCACCGTCAACCAGCTCAAGGCCGGCAAGCTCGACATCCTCGTGGCGACCGATGTCGCAGCGCGGGGGCTGGATGTGGATCGCATCAGCCACGTCGTCAACTTCGACCTGCCGATCGATACCGAGTCCTACGTGCATCGCATCGGACGCACCGGTCGCGCGGGTCGCGCGGGAGATGCGATCAGCTTCGTCACCCCGCGTGAGCGTCGGATGCTGACCTCCATCGAGAAGGCGACGCGTCAGCCACTGACCGAGATGAGCCTGCCGAGCGTCGACGATGTCAACGCGACCCGCCTGACCCGCTTCGACGATGCGATCACGGCAGCGCTGTCCGAAACCGACCGCATCACCCGCTTCCGCGACATCATCGCGCACTACGTCGAGCACCACGACGTGCCTGAGGCCGATGTCGCGGCGGCGCTCGCGGTCGTCGCGCAGGGTGACACGCCTCTGCTGCTCGATGCCGACGCTCTCAGGCAGGTCCGCGAAGAGCGTGATCACGCGGACCGGCCGGTCCGGGGGGACAGGGACGATCGGCCGCGGCGAGATGACCGGCGCGGCGGCGGGCCGACCGCGACCTATCGGATCGAGGTCGGGCGTCGGCACAAGGTCGAGCCGCGCCAGATCGTCGGCGCGCTGGCGAACGAGGGCGGCTTCCGCCGCGAAGACTTCGGCGCCATCCAGATCCGTCCGGACTTCTCGCTCGTCGAGCTTCCCGCCGACATCTCCCGCGACACGCTGAAGCGGCTGGAGGGCACACGGATCAGTGGCCGTCTCATCGAGCTCAAGCCCGATCGGCTCCAGCGCTCCGCGCAGCGTGTCGACCGACCGGACCGGCGTCCGCGCGCGTGACGCGTCCGCCCGGTCACGCCGCGCTGAAACTTGATATGAGTCGGCTCAAGTTTATTTGACACGCAATCCTGTCGTGCGTATCCTGGAACCCGGACGAAGTTGAGTCTCCATGACTCAATGTCCGGAGGCTTCTCCAGATCCGTTTCACGAAAGGAAACACACATGGCACGTGCAGTGGGTATCGACCTCGGAACGACCAACTCGGTCGTGGCCGTCCTCGAGGGCGGCGAGCCGAAGGTCATCGCCAACGCCGAAGGATTCCGGACCACGCCGTCGGTGGTCGCCTTCACCAAGGACGGCGAGGTGCTCGTCGGCGAAACGGCGAAGCGCCAGGCCGTCACGAACGTCGACCGCACGCTGAGTTCGGTCAAGCGGCACATGGGCACCGACTGGAAGACCCAGTCGATCGACGGCAAGGCGTACACGCCCCAGGAGATCTCGGCCCGCATCCTTCAGAAGCTCAAGCGCGATGCCGAAGAGTACCTGGGCGACTCGGTGACGGATGCCGTCATCACCGTGCCCGCCTACTTCAACGATGCGCAGCGCCAGGCCACGAAGGAAGCCGGCGAGATCGCGGGACTCAATGTCCTGCGCATCATCAACGAGCCCACCGCGGCCGCCCTGGCTTACGGCCTCGACCGCGGCAAGGAAGACGAGCTGATCCTCGTCTTCGACCTCGGTGGCGGCACGTTCGATGTGTCGCTGCTCGAAGTGGGCAAGGACGACGACTTCTCGACCATCCAGGTGCGCTCGACCGCCGGTGACAATCGTCTCGGCGGCGACGACTGGGACCAGCGCGTCGTGGACTACCTGATCAAGCAGTTCAAGGACACGACCGGCGTCGACGTCTCGAAAGACAAGATCGCTCTCCAGCGATTGAAGGAAGCGGCGGAGCAGGCGAAGAAGGAGCTCTCCAGCTCCACCTCGACGAGCATCAACCTGCCCTATCTGTCGCTGACCGATTCCGGCCCGGTCTCGCTCTCCGAGACGCTGACGCGCGCGAAGTTCGAAGACCTCACCAAGGACCTGCTCGACCGCACCAAGAAGCCGTTCGCTGATGTCATCCGCGAAGCGGGCATCAAGGTCGCCGACATCGACCACATCGTGCTCGTCGGCGGCTCGACGCGCATGCCCGCCGTTGCCGAGCTCGTCAAGAGCGAGACCGGCAAAGACGCAAACAAGGGCGTCAACCCGGACGAGGTCGTCGCCGTCGGCGCTGCCCTGCAGGCCGGCGTCCTCAAGGGTGAGCGCAAAGACGTGCTGCTCATCGATGTCACGCCTCTCAGCCTCGGCATCGAGACCAAGGGCGGCATCATGACCAAGCTGATCGAGCGCAACACCGCGATCCCGACCAAGCGCAGCGAGACCTTCACGACCGCGGACGACAACCAGCCGTCGGTCGCCATCCAGGTCTTCCAGGGCGAGCGTGACTTCACGCGCGACAACAAGCCGCTCGGGACGTTCGAGCTCACCGGCATCGCGCCGGCGCCCCGCGGCGTCCCGCAGGTCGAGGTCACCTTCGACATCGACGCGAACGGCATCGTCCACGTCTCTGCCAAGGACAAGGGCACGGGCAAGGAGCAGTCGATGACCATCACCGGCGGATCGTCGCTGGCGAAGGAGGACATCGAGCGCATGGTGCGCGAGGCCGAGGAGCACGCCGCCGACGACAAGAAGCGTCGCGAAGCAGCCGAGGTCCGCAATCAGGCCGAGACTCTCGCGTACTCGGTCGACAAGCTGATCAAGGACAACGACGACAAGCTCCCCGCCGAAGTGAAGGATTCCGTTCAGGCTGACGTCGACGCGCTCAAGACCGCGCTCGCCGGTGAGGACGACGATGCCGTCAAGAACGCCTTCGACAAGCTCAGTGTGTCGCAGTCCCAGCTGGGCGAGGCCATCTACTCAGCCAGCCAGGCGGCCGGCGAGGAGAGCGACCCGAACGTCGGTCAGCCCGGTAACGGCGAGACGCCGAACCCCGAGGAAGACGTCATCGACGCCGAGGTCGTCGACGACGAAGACGAGAAGAAGTAGGACAACCGTGAGTAAGGACTTCGAAGAGCCGATCGACGGAGTCCCCGCAGAGAAGGGGTCGGAAGCGCAGGCTTCCGGCCCCGACTCGCAGGGGGACGTCCCCGCGGACGACAACGGTCTCACCGTCGAGGACATCCTCGGCGCCCAACAGACGGACGAGGCGACGGTCGCCGACGCGCCGGCCGAGGACCACGACCTGCTGCTCGATCTCAAGCGCCTGCAGGCCGAGTACGCCAACTATCGTCGGCGTACCGAGGACCAGCGCGAGGCTGAGATCGATCGCGCCAAGGGCTCGGTCGCCAAGAGCCTGCTGCCCGTGCTCGACGACCTGGATCGTGCTGACAAGCACGGCGATCTGACCGAGGGCTCTGCGCTCGCGGTCATCGCCGGCAAGCTCCGCACGGTCGTCGCGAAGCTGGGTGTGGAGACCTATGGTGCCGTGGGCGACGCGTTCGATCCCCAGCAGCACGAGGCGATCTTCCAGGCTCCGACACCCGGCACTGAGACGGCGACGATTCTTGAGGTCGTCGAGGTCGGTTACCGCCTGGGCGGCAACGAGTTGCGTCCGGCGAAGGTCGTCGTGGCCGTCCCGGTCGACGGCTCAGAGGCGTAAGGAGGGTCATGGCCAGTCAGGACTGGTTCGACAAAGACTTCTACAAGACTCTCGGCGTCAGCAAAGACGTCTCGGATGCCGAGCTGAAGAAGGCGTATCGCAAGCTGGCGCGCACCTATCACCCTGATCAGACTCAGGGTGACGCCGCGAAAGAGGCGAGGTTCAAGGAGATCAGCGAAGCGTATTCGGTGCTCTCCGACAAAGAGCAGCGCGAAGAGTATGACCAGATCCGGGCGATGGGCGCCGGTGGCGCCCGCTTCCAGTCCGGGTCGGGTGGTGGATTCGAAGACGTCTTCAGCCGTTTCGGCCAGGGGCGGGCGCAGGGCGCGCAACAACCTGACTTCGACGACCTCTTCGCGATGTTCGGCCAGCAGGGTGGGGGCTTCGGTTCCGGCAGGTTCGGGCAGTCCACCGGGGGTTTCCGCGGCAGTGGCGGTCCACGGCGCGGCGCCGATGTGACCGCGCGAACGACGCTCGACTTCCAGACGGCCGTGCGGGGAGAGACCATCTCCCTCGCGGGCGAGGACGGCAAGCCCTTCAAGGTCAAGATCCCCGCAGGGGTATCGGACGGACAGAAGATCCGATTGCGCGGTCGCGGTCGGCGGTCGCCGGACGGCGGCGAGTCGGGCGACATCGTCGTCAGCGTGGCCGTTCGGCCGCATCCGGTGTTCACGCGCGAGGGGCTGAACCTCCGGGTCGTCGTTCCGGTGACTTTCACCGAGGCCGCCCTCGGCGCCACGATCGAGGTGCCCACGCTCGGTGGCGATCCCGTCAAGCTGCGTGTCGCGCCGGGCACCCCCTCGGGTCGGGTGCTGCGGGTCAAGGGCCGTGGCGTCCAGACGCCCAAAGGCACCGGCGACCTGCTCGCCGAGGTACAGGTGGCGGTCCCCTCACACCTCGATGATGCCGCGCGTGCGGCGCTTGAGCGCTTCCACGACCTGGAGCCGAGGGATAACCCGCGGGCAGACCTCATGGCCAAGGCGCGGGAGTGACGCACCATGGCCGACGAGGTCGATGAGGAGGCGCCGATCTTCGCGATCGCGGTGGCCGCGCAGCTCGCCGGCATGCATCCGCAGACGCTCCGCCAGTACGACCGCCTCGGTCTCGTCGTGCCGGGGCGAACTCAGGGCGGATCGCGGCGTTACGCGCTCAGGCACGTCAAGCAGCTGCGGGAGGTGGCCGCACTGTCCGCTGAAGGGATGAGCCTGCCCGCGATCTCGCGGCTGATCGAGCTGGAAAACGAGGCCCGGGTGCTGCGCCGCCGGGTCGCGGAGCTCGAGCAGCGTTTGCGCGAGGAGTTCGAGCAGCGCTCGCGCGTCTTCGCCGCCGGATCCAGCGGCTCGGTCGTGACGCTGCGGCAGGGGACCCGCGTTCGGCGTGCGACCGAGGTCGTACTCTGGCGGCCGGAGGCCGACGGTCCGCGGTGACCTGACCCCGCGTCCGGTTGGATGTCGCGCCGTGAGCTCAGCCAGGTCGTCTCGCGGGGTGCTGCGGGTGCTCGGTGGGCGCTCGGGTAGACTCGCAGCGGCGCCTCCGCGATCCGCGGTTACGCAGCCGCCGCACAGATTGGCCTCGTCTCCCGTGACCGGATCCGCGACGCCCGACTCCGCTCGGGGCCCGTTGACGATCGTCATCGCCGCCGACACCTTCGCTCCCGATGTCAACGGTGCCGCCCGCTTCGCGGAACGCCTCGCGGCGGGCCTCGCCGCACGCGGCCACGACGTGCACGTGCTCACGCCCGGCGTCACGGCGCGCAGCCATGGAATCTTCCGCGAAGTGGTCGAAGGCCAGGAGATCACCGTGCACCGGCCGCCGGGGTGGCGCTGGTACCCGCACGACTGGCTGCGCTTCGTCTGGCCTTGGCGCGCGAAGCACTATTCGCGGCTCCTGCTGAACGAGGTCCCCGCCGACGTCGTGCACAGCCAGTCGCATTTCGTGCTGGGGCGCGCGCTGACCCGCGTCGCGCATCAGCGCGGCATCCCCGTGGTGGCGACCAATCACGTCATGGCTGAGAACATCATCGACTTCACGATGCTCCCCTCGGCGCTGACCACGTTGTTCCTCAGGCTCGCCTGGGCCGATGCGAAGCGCACGTTCGACATGTCGCGCGCCGTGACCACGCCCACGCGCAGGGCAGCGGAGTTCCTCGAGAGCACCATCGAGATCACGGGCGTGATTCCGATCAGCTGCGGGATCGAGATGCGCAACTACACGTCTGACTTCACCGAGCGAGAGCGTCATCGTGTCCTCTTCGTCGGTCGTCTGACGACCGAGAAGCACATCGAGGTCTTGCTCGAGGCCGTTGCACGGCTGGCGCGCGAGCTCCCAGACATCACGCTTGACATCATCGGCGGCGGTGACCAGCGCCGCAATCTCGAGCAGATCGCGCAACGCCTGGGTGTGTTCGACCGGGCGGTCTTCCACGGCCGGGTTGACGAGGAGGCTCTGCGCGCGGCATACACGAAGGCCGACGTGTTCGCGATCGCGTCCGTCGCCGAACTGCAGTCCATCGCGACGATGGAAGCGATGGCCTCGGGCTTGCCGATCGTGGGGGCGGATGCGGTCGCTCTCCCGCACCTCATCCACGACGGCGAGAACGGCTACCTGTTCGAGCCGGGGAACGTCGACGACCTCGCCGACAAGCTTCGCCGCGTCTTGACCGCCGACCCCGCGGAGTATCGGCGGATGCAGCAGGCATCGCTTGACGGCGTCGAGATCCACGACATCGAGAAGACGCTCGACACTTTCGAGAAGCTGTATCGGGGCGAGCCGCTCTGACATGCGCCTGTTCTTCGACGCGCGCTACATCCGAGTCGACTCCCACGACGGGATCAGCCGCTATTCCACTGAGCTCGCCGCAGCGGTGGCCGCGGCAGCGCCGGCCCGGGGAGTCGAGGTGACGTATCTGATCTTCGATGAGCGTCAGCGCGGGTTCCTTCCCGCGGGTGCAGCCGTGCTCGTGATCGGCGGCCCGACCGCGCTCACCGAGCCGCTGGCGGCACTCGGGGTGAACAAGAGGCATCCGGATGTCGTGTTCTCACCGATGCAGACGATCGGCTCATTCGGCCGTCGCTACCGGCTCATCCTCACTCTTCATGACACGATCTACTACCGCCACCGCACGCCTCCGACGGATCTGCCGTGGTACGTGCGGTTCGGATGGCGACTGTTCCATCTGTCCTACGTTCCGCAGCGCCTGACGCTCAACGCCGCGGACATCGTCGCGACCGTGAGCGAGACATCTGCGGCCGAGTTCGCGCGGGCGCGACTGACCAAGCGCCCGGTCGTCGTCATCCCGAACGCGCCGCAGCGCCTCGCGGACCTCGGCATGACAGTCGCGCCCGGCGCCGAGAACCTCGTTTACATGGGCTCCTTCATGCCGTACAAGAACGTCGAGACGCTCATTCGCGCCCTGGCGCTGCTTCCCGGTCGCACGCTGCACCTGCTGTCACGCATCTCCGACCGCCGTCGCGCAGAACTCGAGGCGCTCATCGATCCCTCCGGCGGTCGCGCCGTCTTCCACGGTGGCGTGACCGACGCCGAGTACGCGGCGCTCCTCGCCGATCGCGCCGTGCTGGTGTCGGCGTCGCTCGCCGAGGGATACGGCTTGCCGGTGGCTGAGGCGATCGAGCTGGGTGTGCCCGCGGTCATCACCGACATGCCGATCTTCCGTGAGGTCGCCGGTGCGGGCGCGCTGTACGCGGCCGGGACGGATGCCGCGGCATTCGCCGCTGCCGTTCGCGCGCTCGACGACCCCGCTGTTCTGAGCGCGGTGGTCGCTGCGGGTCGCGCGCACGTCGCGCGCTTCACGTGGGAGCGCTCAGCCCACATCTTGCTGGATGCCGTGGAGTCCCTCGCCCTCCGCTGACCCGCGCGGTCAGCGCTCGCCGAGCGCGCGGGTTCGCCTCGAGCGCGCTGGTTGCAGCCCGCGCGGATCGGGCGCGCTCGGCAACAACGGGCGCTCTCGCCGTTGCCGCAGGCGTGCGGCCTCACGGGGCGCTCGCCGGATTGTGAGGAAGTCGTTCCCCCGGGGAAACGAAAGCCTGAGCGCGGTGAAACACGGGTTGTCTAGCGTCGGAGTTCCACCCGCACCGCAGTCTCGTGGTGGGCCGACGCATCGCACAGGAGGACTCCCGTGAGCGCACAGCACTCATCCGTCGCGCCGCAGCGGATCGTCGTGGTCGGCGCGGGTATGGTCGGCCACCGGTTTGTCGAGAGCCTCCTGAGCCGCGAGGACCTCGCCGTGCGGGTGGCCGTGGTCGGGGACGAGGGGCGCCTGCCGTATGACCGGGTGGGACTCACCGGCTACCTGACCGGACGCGACGCCGATGACCTCACCCTCGACTCGACCGCCTTCGATGACGAGCGCGTCGAGTTCCTCTCCGGGGACCCTGTTGCCGTCATCGACCGGTCGCGACGACGTGTGCGGCTGGTCAGCGGCCGATTCCTCGACTACGACCGGCTCATTCTGGCCACCGGCTCGTGCGCCGCGCGCCTCGCGTTGGACGGGTTCGACTTGCCGGGATGCTTCGTCTACCGCACGATCGACGACCTCGAACAGCTGCGGGCCTTCGTGGAGCGGCGCCGCGAGCAGCTCGGCCGGCCGCTGCGCGGCTACGTCGTGGGGGGCGGTCTCCTCGGCCTCGAGGCGGCGGGGGCTCTCGGCGGCCTCGACGTGGCTGCGACGGTCGTCCAGTCCAGCGATCGGCTGATGTCGGCACAGCTCGACGGCGCTGCCGGCGGCATCCTCCGTCGTCTGATCGAGGCCCGAGGCATCGGCGTGCGCACCGAGACCGTCACCACAAGACTCGACCCGGACCACACCGGTCAGGTCTCGCGGATCGAGTTCCGCGATGGCGGTCATGCCGACCTCGATGTCGCCATCTTCACGGTCGGGGTGCGACCGCGAGACGAGCTCGCCCGCGCCGCGCAGCTCGACTGCGACCCGCGGGGTGGCGTTGTGATCGACCACACCTGCCAGACGAGCGATCCGGCCATCCTGGCCATCGGCGAGGTCGCGAGCTTCGACGGCAGGGCAGTCGGTCTCGTCGCCCCCGGCTACGCCATGGCGGAGGTCGCCGCGTCGCGCGTGTGCGGCGGAGACGCGACGTTCCCGGGCTTCGACCTGTCGGCAAAGCTCAAGTTCTCCGGTATAGATGTCGCGAGCTTCGGTGACGCGATGGCCACCACACCCGGCGCACTCGACGTCGTTTACGCCGACCCGACCGCCGGCGTGTACAAGAAGCTCGTGCTCTCCGACGACGCCGCGACACTGCTCGGGGGCATCCTGGTGGGGGATGCTGCCGCATACGGCTCGCTGCGTCCGCTTGTCGGCGGGGCACTGGGCGCCGATCCGGCGGTGTATCTCGCGCCCGAGACGTCCGGCGGTGCGCCGGTCGCGGATTTGCCCGACGAGGCCGTCGTCTGCTCGTGCTCGAGCGTGACGGCCGGTCGGATCCGCCGCGCCGTGCACGACGAGGGATGCGCGGACGCCGTCGCAGTGAAGGCGTGCACCAAGGCGGGCGCAACGTGCGGATCCTGCAGCGTCATGGTCAAGAAACTGGTGGGGCAGGAGCTGGCGAAGTCCGGTCAGATCGTCTCGAACGCGCTGTGCGAGCACTTCGACCTCTCACGCCGGCAGCTTTTCGACGCCGTGCGCGTCTCGGGGCTGACGACGTTCTCGGGCATCATCGAGCGCTTTGGCCGCGGACGCGGCTGCGACGTCTGCAAGCCGGCGCTCGCGAGCATCCTTTCGACACTCGTCGGCGGACACGTCCTCGATGGTGAGAACGCCACGCTCCAGGACACGAACGATCACGTCATGGCCAATATGCAGCGTGACGGAACCTACTCGGTCGTGCCGCGTATGGCCGGTGGCGAAGTGACGCCCGAGGGGCTGATCGTCATCGGTGAGATCGCGCGCGACTATGCGCTGTACACGAAGATCACGGGTGGCCAGCGCATCGACATGTTCGGTGCCCGGCTGGAGCAGCTGCCCGAGATCTGGCGGCGCCTGGTCGACGGCGGCTTCGAATCGGGGCAGGCCTACGGCAAGTCGCTGCGGACGGTCAAGTCGTGCGTCGGGTCGACCTGGTGTCGTTACGGGGTGCTCGACTCGGTCGGGATGGCGGTGCGGCTTGAACTGCGCTATCGCGGACTGCGCGCTCCGCACAAGCTGAAGCTCGGGGTCTCGGGGTGCGCGCGTGAGTGCGCCGAAGCGCGCGGGAAGGATGCCGGGGTCATCGCGACCGAGAACGGCTGGAACCTCTACGTCGGCGGCAACGGCGGCTTCACCCCGCGGCACGCGCAGTTGCTCGCCGAGGGTCTCGATGACGACGGGCTGATCCGGGCGATCGACCGCTTCTTCCTCTATTACATCCGCACGGCGGACCGGCTGCAGCGGACGGCGCCGTGGGTGGCCGATCTGGAGGGCGGCCTCGACGAACTGCGCGCCGTGATCTTCGACGACAGTCTCGGCATCTGCGGCGATATGGACGCCGCGATGGCGCGCCACGTCGACAGCTACGAGGACGAATGGGCGGCGACGCTCGCCGACCCCGAGAAGCTTGCGCGCTTTCACTCGTTCGTCAACGCGCCCGACACCCCCGACCCGTCGTTGGCCTACGTCGCCGAGCGCGGCCAGGTCCGCCCCGCGAGCGCAGAAGAGCGTCGCGCGGGAGTGGTTCCGATTGCCGGCACCACGCTGGCGGTGCGGCGATGACCGTCGTCGAGGCGATGACGGGTGCGCGGCGGCACACGTGGCTGCGGCTCTGCGCCGTCTCGGACCTCGAAGTCGAGCGCGGCCGGGCGGCCCTGATCGGTTCGACCCAGGTCGCCCTCTTTCTGCTCCGCGACGGTGCGCTGCACGCGGTGTCCAATCTCGACCCGTACAGTGGGGCCAACGTGATCTCTCGAGGAATCGTGGGCACTCGCGCCGATGCGCCGACGATCGCGTCACCCATGTACAAGCATGTATTCGACCTGCGGACCGGCGTCTGCCTGGATCCGCAGGGCAAGGAACCCGCCCATCTGCGGGTCTGGCCCGTCGCACGGCGGGGCGAGGAACTCTGCATACGTTGGGAGGAGTGACGATGACGACGATGATCGGGCTGTCCCTGGTCGGGCGCGAGGTCCTGCTGGTCGGCGGTGGTGCCGTCACCGCCCGTCGAATGCGACGGCTGCTGGACGACGGCGCGCACCTGCGGGTCGTCGCACCCGAGCTCTGCCCCGAAGTACGCGAGCTGGTGCGACGCAGCGACGTCGCCTGGATCCGGCGTCGCTTCCGTCGGCGCGATCTTGCCGGCGCCTGGATGGTCCACACGGCCACGGGTGATCCCCGCACAGATCTGACCGTCGCCGCCGCGTGTGAGCGCCGCCGCGTGTTCTGCGTCAACGCCTCCAGCGCGGGACACGGTTCGGCCCGCCTCACCGCGCAGACCGCGTCCGGAGACGTGCTGGTCGGCGTCGTGTCGGATTCAGGTGTCGACCCGCGGCGATCCGTGCGCGTGCGCGATGCCATCGACCGCCTCCTGGCCGACGGGCGCCTGCCGTTGCGCCATCTCCGCACGACGGGCGTCGGTCGCGTCGACCTCGTCGGCGGGGGACCAGGGGCCGTGGACCTCCTCACGGTGCGCGGGCGGCGGCTCATCGCCGAAGCGGACGTGATCGTCGCCGACCGTCTCGGGCCCGCGGCCCAGCTCATCGAGGAGCTCGACCCCGATACGCTCGTCATCGACGTGGGCAAGCAGCCCGGTCACCACCCCGTCCCGCAGGCGGAGATCAACGCCCTGCTGATCGAGCACGCGCGCGGGGGCCGACGCGTCGTGCGCCTCAAGGGCGGCGACCCCTTCGTCTTTGGGCGCGGCGGCGAGGAAGTGCTCGCGTGCGTGGCCGCGGGCGTGCCCGTCGACGTTGTTCCCGGCGTCTCCAGTGCCATCTCGGTGCCGCAGGCTGCCGGAATCCCCGTCACCCACCGCCGGACCGCCTCGGCGGTGCACATCGTCAACGGGCAGGCCGTTCTCACTCCGGCGACGCGCGCGGCGCTCGCCGACGCCGACGTGACGGTCGTCGTGTTGATGGGCGTTGCCGCGCTGGCCGCACTCGTCGACGCCGCGCTCGCTGAGGGTGCGGATGCGGGCCGCCCGGTCGCGATCGTCGAGAGTGGACACACGCCGCAGCAGCGCACGACCCACACGACGCTGGGCTGCGCGGTCTCCGACGCGCGCCGTGCGGGCGTTCGCAACCCCGCGGTGATCGTCGTCGGCGAGGTCGCGCGCGCGGGTTTCTTGATGCCTCACCCCGAGCGGGCGCTCGAATGGGCGGGGTGACTCCGCCACCTCCGCTCTCGGAGAGCCTGCGAGGCTGCACGATTGTGATCGCCGTCGATCGCCGCGCGGGTGAGCTGACCGCCGCGCTCGAGCGTCACGGTGCGCTCGTGCAGCAGGCACCCGCCCTCACGATCGTTCCCCACATCGACGACGAAGCCCTCTGGGCGCGGACGCGCGAGCTGATCGCCGCCCCGCCGGAGATCGTCGTGGTCACGACCGGTGTCGGATTCCGTGGCTGGATCGATGCGGCCGACGAGGCCGGGCTCGCAGACGAACTCACGACGGCACTGACCGGGGCGCGATTCGTCGCACGGGGCCCGAAGGCCCGGGGCGCGATCCAGCAGGCTGGATTCACGGCCGATTGGGTGGCCGAGTCCGAGACGGCTGCCGAGCTCGGCGAGTACCTGATCGCGCAGGGCATCGAGGGGGCCCGGATCGCCGTGCAGCACCACGGGTCGGGCGCTGACGGCCTTGATGAGCTGTTCGCCGCGCACGGAGGCGATGTCGTCAGCCTCACCGTCTACCGGTGGGGGCCACCGCCGGATCCCGACACCGTGAGGCGCTCTGTCGCGCAGACCGCCGACGGCGATGTCGACGCGGTCCTGTTCACCTCCGCGCCCGGCGCGGCGCAATGGCTGGCGGAGGCGGCGGGTGCGGGATGCCTGACGGAGATCCGTCGGAGGGCGAGCGGCGGGCGCCTCGTGATGGCTGCGGTCGGCCCCATCACCGCCGGCCCGCTGGTGGGCGCTCAGGTTCCCGTGCTGCTGGCTGAGCGCGGAAGGCTCGGCTCGCTCGTGCGCGGCGTCGTCACGCATTTCGGTGGTGGGTCCGCGCCGTCGCTGCTCACCAGCGCGGGCGCTCTGCAGCTGCGCAGCGGCGGCGCGATCATCGACGGTCGCTTCATCCCTCTCTCGCGCACGGCCGGTCGCCTGCTGGGAGTGTTGTTCGACGCACGCGGAGATGTGGTGGCCCGCGCGGAGCTGGTGGAGGCTCTCCCGCGCACCGGGCAGGGCGACCATGCCGTCGAGATGGCCGTCGCGCGGGTGCGAGAGGCCCTCGGCATTCCCGGCATCATCAGGACGGTCATCAAGCGCGGCTATCGACTCGACGTGGACGTGGACGTGGACGCGTGAGCGACGCCTCCGCGACCACGCTGATCGCCTGTTCGCACGGCACGCGCTTCGCCGACGGTCGTGCGGTCGTGTCCGCGCTGGTCGCCGAGGTTGTGCGCCTGCTGCCGGGCACTCGCGTGCTTCCCGCCTTCGTCGATGTCGAAGAACCCGCGGTGGCCGACGTGGTCGCAGACGTGCCGGTCGATCAGCGCGCCATCATCGTCCCGCTGCTGCTCTCCCGCGGGTTTCACACCAGTGTGGACATTGCCCGCGCGGCCGCTCCATACCCACACGTGCGCGCCGCTCTCCCGCTCGGACCGCATCCGCTGCTGGCTGATGTGCTGATCTCGCGCCTCGCGGAACTCGAGGGTGAGCCGTTGCGCGGCACGCACGTGGTGCTCGCGGCGTCGGGCTCCGCGAACCCCGTCGCCGTCACCGACGTGGAGGCACTCGCCGAGACGGTGCGCGAGCGACTGCCGTGGCCCTTGACGGTCGGCTACGCCGCGGGCGTCACGCCGCACATCGCCGACGCGGTCGCGGCGGCGCGCGCTGCGGGTGCCGAGCGCGTGATCGCGGCGAGCTATGTGCTCGCACCGGGGCATTTTGCGAGCCTGGTGGCCGCGAGCGGCGCCGACGCTGTGAGCGCTCCGTTGGCGCTCACGCCCGACGGTCGAGCCGAACCGCGCGTGGCGCGTGTGATCGTCGACCGCTTCCATGAGGCGATGCGAGCCGCATCCTGACCCTCGTACATGCGGATGCGGCCCCACCCGAAGGCGGGGCCGCATCCGCATGATCAGACGCCGACGGGGACGGATGCCGGCGCGTCGGCCGAGGCGCTGAGCGGCGCGGTCGGTCGGCGGGACGAGCCGTCGCGCATCGTCGGGATCCGCGACGGCGCGGTGTGGCCGTGGGTGCTGTAGAGGGTCAGGCCCACGAACGTGATGCCGCCGACGAGGTTGCCGATGACCGTGGGGAACTCGTTCCACAGCAGGTAGTCGCCCAGGGTGAAGTCGGCGCCCAGCAGCAGGCCGGACGGGAACAGGAACATGTTCACGATCGAGTGCTCGAATCCCATGTAGAAGAAGAGCATGATCGGCATCCACATGCCGACGACCTTGCCCACCAGGCTGTCGCTCATCATCGCCATGACGACCCCCGTCGAGACCATCCAGTTGCAGAGCACGGCCCGAACGAACAGCGTGAGCATTCCGCCCATGCCGTGGTCGGCATATCCCACGGTGCGGCTGTGCCCGATCTCGCCTATGGCCTGACCGACAGCGCTCGGCTCGGTCGTGAACCCGTAGGTGAAGTAGACCGCCATGAGGACGGCGACCAGGAACGCGCCGATGAAGTTCCCGAGGAACACCAGCCCCCAGTTGCGCAGGACGCCGCCGGTGGTGGCTCCCGGTCGCTTGTCGATCCAGGCCAGCGGTGCGAGCGTGAACACTCCCGTCAGCAGGTCGAAGCCCATCAGGTACAGCATCACGAAGCCGACGGGGAAGAGCACAGCGCCGAGGAGCGGCTGCCCGGTCTGCACCGAGACGGTGATCGCGAATGCCGCGGCCAGCGCGAGGATCGCGCCGCCCATGATGGCGCGGATGAGGGTGTCGCGGGTCGACATGAGGATCTTGTTGGCGCCGGCATCCACCATGCGGGTGACCAGTTCAGCGGGTTTCACGTAGGACATCGGACCTCCGGGGAGCGGGGAGAAGAGAAGAGAAGAGAAGAGAAGAGAAGGGTGTGTGGATCTCCAGCATGGAG
>NZ_WOYQ01000068.1:8080-29394 GCF_011620665.1 Microbacterium sp. | reverse complement strand
GAGAAGAGAAGAGAAGAGAAGAGAAGAGAAGGGTGTGTGGATCTCCAGCATGGAGCGCACGCGTTTCGCCCGGGAGCGCCGGATGTTGCGGGCGAGGAAAGCCCCGCTCACATCTCCGGCAGTCGTGCGTGAGGCTGGCTCCGCGGCACGCAATCTGCTAAAGTTGAGCCATAGCGACTCAACTTTGAGCGCGAGAGATCTCAGGAGAACCACATGAACGCACAACCCGCACCCGGGCAGGAGGACGAAAAGAGCGCCCTCGAGCAGTTCGGGATCAATCTCACCGATCGTGCACGCCAGGGGAAGCTCGATCCCGTCATCGGCCGCGACAGCGAGATTCGACGCGTCAGTCAGGTGCTGACCCGCCGCACGAAGAACAACCCTGTCCTGATCGGCGAGCCCGGTGTCGGCAAGACCGCCGTCGTGGAGGGTCTCGCCCAGCGCATCGTCGCGGGCGACGTGGCCGAGTCGCTGAAGAACAAGGAACTCGTGAGCCTCGACATCTCGGCTCTCGTAGCCGGGGCGATGTACCGAGGCCAGTTCGAAGAGCGCCTGAAGAGCGTGCTCAAGGAGATCACCGACTCCGACGGGCGCGTCATCACCTTCATCGATGAGCTTCATGTCTTGATGGGTGCGGGCGGCGGCGAGGGGTCTGTGGCCGCGTCGAACATGCTCAAGCCCATGCTCGCCCGCGGCGAACTGCGCCTCATCGGCGCGACGACGCTCGACGAGTATCGAGAGTTCATCGAGAAGGATGCCGCCCTCGAACGCCGGTTCCAGCAGGTCTACGTGGGGGAGCCGACGGTCGAAGACACGATCGCGATCCTCCGGGGCCTGAAGGGCCGGTACGAGGCGCACCACGGCGTCACGATCAGCGACAGCGCGCTGGTGGCTGCGGCATCCCTGTCGAATCGGTACATCCCGAGCCGCCAGCTGCCGGACAAGGCGATCGACCTCATCGACGAGTCCATGAGCAGACTCAAGATGGAGATCGACTCGAGTCCGGTCGAGATCGATCAGCTGCGTCGCAACGTCGACCGGATGAAACTCGAAGAGCTCGCCCTGAAGAAGGAGAAGGACGAAGCGTCGAAGGAGCGACGGACGAAGCTTCGCGAGCAGATGGACGCGGCCGAGGCCGAGCTCGCGCTGCTCGAGGCGCGGTGGGCGCGCGAGCGTGCAGGCCTGAACCGGGTCGGTGAACTGAAGAAGCAGCTGGATCAGGCTCAGACCGATCTCGAGCGCGCGATCCGCGAAGCCGACTACGCCCGCGCCTCGCAGTTGCAGTACGAGACCATCAAACGCCTCGAGCTCGAGCTCGCGGATGCAGAGAGCGCTGAACAAGCGCCCGATGATGAGCCGCGCATGGTGAACGAGCAGGTGACCGAAGAGGACATCGCGGCCGTGATCGCGGCCTGGACCGGAATTCCGGTCGGTCGGCTCCTGCAGGGCGAGAGCGAGAAGCTCGTGCACCTCGAGGCCGAGTTGGGAAAGCGCATCATCGGTCAGAAGGACGCCGTGAAGGCCGTCTCGGATGCCGTCCGTCGTTCGCGTGCGGGGATCAGCGACCCGAACCGGCCCACCGGCTCCTTCCTCTTCCTCGGGCCCACCGGCGTCGGCAAGACCGAATTGGCCAAGGCGCTCGCCGAGTTCCTCTTCGATGACGAGCGGGCGATGGTCCGGATCGACATGAGCGAGTACAGCGAGAAGCACTCCGTCGCTCGTCTGGTCGGAGCCCCTCCGGGGTACATCGGCTACGAGCAGGGCGGACAGCTCACCGAAGCCGTGCGTCGGCGTCCCTACGGCGTCGTGCTCCTCGACGAGGTCGAGAAGGCGCACCCGGAAGTCTTCGACATCCTGCTGCAGGTGCTCGACGACGGGCGTCTCACAGACGGGCAGGGTCGCACGGTCGATTTCACCAACACGATCCTGATCCTCACGAGCAACATCGGCTCGCCCATCCTGATCGATCCGGCTCTGCCGATCGACGTGCGGCGGGAACAGGTCATGGCGCTCGTGCGGCAGGCCTTCCGGCCGGAGTTCCTCAACCGCCTCGACGACATCGTCATGTTCCAGGCGCTCAGTCAGGACGACCTCGCGCAGATCGTCGAGCTCTCCGTCGACGCCCTCCAGCGTCGGCTGCACGAACGGCGGCTCACGCTCGCCGTCACCCCCGATGCCCGGGCCTGGCTTGCCGAGCGCGGCTACGACCCGATCTTCGGGGCACGCCCCCTGCGTCGCCTGATCCAGTCCGAGATTCAGGACCGACTCGCGATGGCGTTGCTGTCGGGTGGGGCCCGTGACGGTGATCTGATTCGTGTGGAGGTCGCCGCGGACGGCAGTCAGCTGGTGCTGACCAGCACCGCGGCAGTCGGAGGCTCCGCGTAGCGGCCTTGGCAGATAGACTGGCGTCTATGGATTCGAGGGAGAGCACGCCCATTCTGGCGGTGCTGGCTGATCCGACGCGCTCCCGGATCCTGCAGCTCATCCGCGATGCCGAGGACGGCCGAGTTCTCGTCGGGCGCCTGGCCGATGAGCTCGGCCTGCGCCAGCCCACTGTCAGCCACCACATGAGGGCCCTGCACGACGAGGGCATCGTCATCCGTGAACCGGAGGGAAGACGGGTGTGGTACTCGATCGACCCGGACATCGCCGACCGGATTGCGACACTGCTCGGAGATGTGACGCGCGAAGCCGACGACCAGGAACCCGATTTGATCCGCGTCGCCGCGGACATCGCCGAGCGATACCGCGGCGTGTTCAATCGCGAGACCACCGAGCGGTACGTGCGCGAAAGCCACGACCTGCTCGCCGCCCGCGAGGACGTGCCCCGGCTCGCCTCGCGGACAGCGGCCTTCGCGTCGCAGCGTCTCGATGACCTTCTGCGCGTGCAGCAGCATCCGAACGCCGTGCCGGAAGTGCTGTTCGTGTGTGTGCAGAACGCGGGGCGGTCGCAGCTGGCAGCGGGAATCCTCCGGCAGCTCGCGGGCGACCGCGTCGTGGTCCGCACCGCCGGATCCGCACCAGCGGACGACGTTCGGCTCTCGATCGTGTCCGCGCTCGATGAGATCGGAGTGCCCGTGGGCGGGGAGTTTCCGAAGCCCCTCACCGACGAGGCGGTGCGGGCTGCGGATTATGTCGTCACGATGGGTTGCGGTGATGCCTGCCCGGTCTATCCGGGGCGCCGCTACCTCGACTGGGACATCGATGACCCGATCGGCCAGCCGCCGGTCGCCATCCGACGCATCCGTGACGACATCGATGAGCGGGTTCGCGCCCTCCTGAGCGAGATCCTCTCCACGCCGCCCGGGTAGCAGATCAAGAGAAGCGAGAACATCATGAGCGAGACCACTCATCGCGCGGACGCGACAGTCACAGGCGTCGCTCTTGCGCGTCGTGCCACGGCCGAGGTTGTCGGCACGGGCCTGCTGGTGACGGTCGTGGTCGGGTCCGGGATCGCCGCCCAGCGGCTCACGACTGACCCGGGCCTGCGTCTGCTCGAGAACTCGATCGCCACCGCGCTGGGGCTCGGGGTGCTGATCCTGCTGTTCGGCCCCGTCTCGGGAGCTCACTTCAACCCGCTCGTCTCCGCCGCAGACGCCCTTCTCGGCCGTCGCCGCCGCACGGGCCTGTCATTCCCGGTCCTCTGCGTCTACATCGTCACGCAGGTCATCGGCGGCATCGGCGGAGCAGTCCTCGCCAACGCGATGTTCGCCGTCCCCACGACACTGTCCTCGACCGACCGCGCAACACCTGCGACCCTGCTCGGCGAGATCGTCGCCACTGCCGGGCTCGTGCTCCTGATCGCCGGGCTCGCGCGCACCCGTCGGCCCGTCCCGGTGGTTGCGGCGGCGGTCGGAGCGTATATCGGCGCGGCCTACTGGTTCACCAGCTCAACCTCCTTCGCCAATCCGGCCGTCACGATCGGGCGGCTCTTCACCGACACCTTCGCCGGCATCGCCCCCGCCTCCGTTCTGCCGTTCCTCGGCGCGCAGATCGTCGGCGCGGGGATCGGGGTCGCGCTTGCGATCCTGCTCTTCCCGCACGCCACCACCGCTACCGGGGACCTGGTCGCCGACCCCGTGCTCACCGAGACGAGGGAGAATTCCCGATGACTCAGCAGAGCTATGGTGGGATCATGACCCGCGCGACAGCCGACCTCTACGATGAGCGAGGCGAGGAGCTCGACTCGCTCGCCCTGCAACTGCACGATATCGGCGGGCGCGTCGCGTTCGACGGCCCCATCCGCACCATCCGCTGCCATCGCGACAATGCGCTGGTCAAGCAGACCCTCGCGACCGCGGGCGCCGGAGCCGTCCTGGTCGTCGATGGCGGAGGCTCGCTCGAGTCCGCCCTCGTGGGTGACCTGATCGCGGCGTCCGCCGTCGACAACGGCTGGGCCGGGATCATCGTGCACGGAGCGATCCGCGACCGTGCCGTGATCGGCACGCTCCCGCTCGGCGTCAAGGCGCTGGGATCGAATCCGCGCAAGAGCGCAAAGGACGGCGTCGGAGAGGTCGATGTGCCCGTCGTGATCGCCGGCGTCCGCTTCACGCCCGGGCGACACGTCTGGGCCGACGCCGATGGGATCCTCGTCGAGCGCTGAGGATGCCGTCGCCGCTCAGCCGGCGAGTGCTTCCCTGAGCTTCACGCGGGCGCCCATCCGCAGGATCGAGTTCTCGTAGATCTTTGCGCCGACCCCGACCGCCGCGAGGCAGGTGATCAGCAGGAGCGCGAGCGCCAGCAGCGGCTCCCACCACAGCGCCTCACCGAGGAAGATGCGCACCGGCATGCCCACCGGAGCCGAGAACGGCACATACGACATGACCGTGAGTACGAGCGTGTTGTCGTTGAAGAAGACGACGAGCAAGTACGGCGCCATCACCAGGAAGGTCAGCGGTGTCGTGGTCGAGCCGATGTCCTCCTGGCGCGAGACCATCGCGCCGGCGGCCGCGAACAGCGACGCCAGCAGGACGAATCCGAAGAGGAAGAAGACCGCGAACCAGCCCAGGGGAGCACCCAACCCGGTCAGCAGCTCGCTCTGCCCCGTGACCGTGAGCCCGACGACCGCGACCGCGGCGAGCCCGATGATCTGGCCCATCGCGAGGATCGTGTTGCCGAGCACCTTGCCCGCCAGGAGTGCCCGGGTCGGAATCGCCGAGATGAGGAGTTCGACCACGCGGGTCTGCTTCTCTTCGACGACAGACTGCGCAATCGTGGAGCCGAATGTGAGCGCCGCCATGAAGAAGATGGCGCCGAACCCGAGGGCGACGATGGAGCGGAGGAACGGATCGGTCCCCTCCGTGGTGAGCAGCTCGATGGGCGGGCTGGCGCTGAGAAGGGACGTGAGTTCGGGTGGGATGCCGGTGTCTCCGACGACGGTGTATGCGAACCCGCCGTCGCCGCCGGGGACGAGGGCGGCGTCGACCTCGCCGGCGCGGACGAGATCGCGCGCGGCGTCGGCGTCGATGGCACGCGTGACTTCGACAGCCTGTTCGAGATCGGCGACGACCGACGCGGTATCGGCGGTGACCGCGACGGGGATGCGGGAGTCGCTTTGCGCCGAGAGTCCGCCCCACAGCACGCTGATGAGCGCGACCGCGAGCAAGATGCCGGTCGAGATCAGGAACGCCTTGCTGCGCATCTTCGAGCCCACTTCCCGTTCGGTGACCAGCCAGACGCTGTGCGCGAGGGACGGGGTGTGCGCGTTCACCGGATGACCTCCTTGAAGATCTCAGCAAGGGATGGATGGCGGGGCGCGAAGCTCGCGACGTCGCCGGTGGCGACCGCGCGGCGGAGCACGCGCTGCGCGGTCTCGTCGGTGTCCGCATCGAACAGAGCGCAGCCGCCGTCGAAGTCGACCATCTCGACGCCCGGCTCCTCGCGGAGCCATCCGGCGTCTCCGGTCGTGACGAGCTCGAAGCGCCGCTGCGCGTGCTGAGCGCGGAGCGCATCGCGGTCGCCGGTCGCGCGGATCGTCCCGTCGGCGATGATGACGAGGTCATCGCACAGACGCTCGACGACGTCGAGTTGGTGCGATGAGAACAGCACAGCGGCACCGTCGGCGGCACGCGCCTGCAGGACCCCGGCCACGACGTCGACGGCGAGCGGGTCGAGGCCCGAGAACGGTTCGTCGAGGATCAGCACCCGCGGGTCGTGCACCAGCGCCGCGGCGATCTGAGCGCGCTGCTGGTTGCCGAGAGACAGCGTCTCGACGTTGTCGCCGAGCCGTTCGCCGAGCCCGAGCTCGTCGAGCAGCGCCGTCGCGCGGGTCGTGGCATCCGCTTTCGAGAACCCGTGCAGACGGGCGATATACACGATGTGATCGAGCACGCGCATCTTCGGATAGAGACCGCGCTCCTCAGGCATATAGCCGAAGCGTCTCCGGTCGGCGGGCGTCACGGCTGCGCCGTCGAGGGCCACCTCGCCACTGTCGCGGGCGAGCACGCCGAGCATGATCCGCATCGTGGTCGTCTTTCCGGCGCCGTTGCCGCCGACGAAGCCGGTCAGCCGACCCTCGGTGACACGGAAGCCCACATCGTCGAGCACGCGGCGACCGCCGTAGCTCTTGGTGATCCCCGTCAGCTCGAGCATCTGAACTCCCTCTCGTCCTATCCCCACCTTATGAAATTGGTGGGAGTCATGAAACTGGTGGGAGTCGCGCCGAGGCGAGAGGTGGAGGCCCTCAGCCTTCCGACGTACGCGGGCGCAGCCTTCTCGACCCCCGCGGGGCGGGAGGAAGGGCCGGATCCGCATGCACGTGATTGACAGCCAACCTTCAGCAGATGGAAACCTTCTGTTGGGGTGCTCGTTCTAACGTCGATGGAGTGACAACACTCCACGGGGGTACGCGTTTGCCCGAGCGGATGGCCGCGATATCGCAGCGGCTCGGGGTGTGGGGGATGACGCGACGCGGACTGCTCGTCGGATTCGCCGCGGTGCACGTCGTGCACCTGATCGGCCTGCTGCACGTGATCCTCTTCGGCGGCACTCAGGGTGACCTCCCGCTCTACCGCCTCTGGGCGATGCAGGCGCTGCACGGTCACTGGCCCGTCATCGATGACCCGTGGGTGTATCCCGTCGGAGCGCTCGCGCCGATCGTCGCGCCGATGATCGCCGGCGCGTTCAACTACCAGCTGATCTGGCTCGTCCTGGTGGCCTGCGCCAACCTCCTGGCGATCCTCGCGCTCACCGGCGGGCTGCAGCGCCCCTCCGGGTACCCCGCGGCATGGTACTGGCTGCTGATTCAGATCCTGCTCGCACCGGTCTCGATGCTGCGCCTCGAGGCATTCACGGCGCCGCTCGCGATTGCGGCGCTCGTCTACGTCGCCCGTCGTCCCGTCGTCTCGGGCGCACTGATCGCCGCGGGCGCGTGGATCAAGGTGTGGCCGGCCGCCCTGGCCGCCGCCGCCGTGGTGGTGTCGTCGAGACGGCGCGGGGTCATCCTCGGTGGTTTGAGCGTCTCGGCCGTCATCGCGGTCACGGTCGTGGCATTCGGCGGCGGCGCGAACCTGTTCAGCTTCATGACGGTCCAGGGCGATCGCTCGGTTCAGCTGGAAGCGCCGGTCGCCACGCCCTGGGTGTGGGCGACGATCCTCGGGATCCCCGGATCGGAGATTCGCAACAACGTCGAGCTCGCAACCCGTGAAGTCACCGGACCGGGCGAGCAGTTGGCGGGTCAACTGGTGGGAATAGCCATGCCGGTCGCGTTCGCGCTCATCATGCTGCTGCTCTGGCGTGCACGCCGTGCCGCTGCGGCGGGCGGGCGACTGACCCCTCGCTTCGAGCAGCGGCTGATCGTCCGCGGCTCGTTCGCGCTCGCCGCCGCGCTCATCGTCTTCAACAAGGTCGGCTCGCCGCAGTACATGCTGTGGCTCGCTCCGATCGTCGCCGTCGGGCTGGCCGTCGAACCCGAGGCCTGGCGCTCGATCGCCTGGTGGATGGCGGGGGTGTCGGTGGCGACGACGCTCGTGTTCCCGATCCTGTACATGCCGCTCGTGGATGCCAACCCCATTGCGGCGTCGGTGCTGCTCGCGCGCAACGCCATGGTCGTCGGCCTCTTCGCGGTCAGCATCTCGAGTCTGTGGCGCATGGGGGCCAGTCGCCGGACGCGCGCGCTGCCTCCGGCATCCCTTACGGCCACGGGGGCTGTCGCGACCCAGTCCTGAGCAGGTCAGAGTATCGCGGTCACCAGACCATCGGACGGTCATCGTCGTCCGGTCCCGTCAGGTCGAGGTCGACGACGACCGGGACGTGGTCGCTGGGGATCTCTCCCTTGCGCTCTTCACGGTGGATGCCGGCCGCCACCACGGCCTCGGCGAACGCGCGCGAGCCGAGGATGAAGTCGATGCGCATGCCCTCGTTTCGGGGAAACCGCAGCTGCTTGTAGTCCCAGTACGTGTAGCCGGTCGGGACGAGGGGGCGCACCGCATCGGAGAGCCCGGCATCCAGGAGGGCCTGGAAGGCGGCGCGCTCGGGGACCGACACGTGTGTCGTCACACCCTCGATCACCGTCGGGTCGCCGTTGTCGGCGTCGGTCGGAGCGATGTTGAAGTCGCCGGTCAGGGCCAGGGCGAGATCCGGGTTCGCACGCAGGCTGTCGGCGGTGTAACCGCGAAGCGCTTCGAGCCAGGCCAGCTTGTACGCGTAGTGAGGGTCATCGAGAGCGCGGCCGTTGGGTACATACAGGCTCCAGACCGTGACGCCGCCGACCGTCGCGCCGATCGCACGCGCCTCCCGAGGGGCATCAGAACCGTCGTAGCCCTTCTGGAACCCGGGCATGCCGGGGAAGCCGATCTGCAGGTCCTCGATCGGCTCGCGGCTCGCGATCGCGACGCCGTTCCACTGGTTCAGACCGTGCGCTTCGACCGTGTAGCCGGCCGCCTCGAACTCGGCGTAGGGGAACTGCTCCGGCTTGCACTTGATCTCCTGCATCGCAAGCACATCGATGTTCTCGCGCACGGCGAAGTCGACGGTGCGCGCGACGCGCGCGCGGATCGAGTTGACGTTCCAGGTGGCCACACGCATGGCATCCAGCGTATGCGTCTCGGTGGACGTTCCTGAGGAGATGTCGAGATTTGAGGATCGGATGCCCTGGATCGGTCCTCACAATCCGACATCCCCTCGGCAACCGGCAACGCTACAGTGCGCGGAGGATGTCCTCCACGCGCTGCTTCGCGTCGCCGAAGAGCATCTGCGTGTTCTCGCGCCAGAAGAGCGGGTTCGCGACGCCGGCGTAGCCCGAGGCCATGGACCGCTTGAACACGACGACGTCGGCGGCATCCCACACGTGCAGCACGGGCATTCCGGCGATCGGCGAGGTCGGATCTGTCGCGGCGGCCGGGTTGACCGTGTCATTCGCGCCGATCACCAGCACGACGTCCGTGGAGGCGAAGTCGTCGTTGATCTCGTCGAGTTCGAGCACGATGTCGTAGGGCACGCGCGCCTCGGCCAGAAGCACGTTCATGTGTCCCGGCAGGCGACCGGCGACGGGGTGGATGCCGAAGCGCACCTCGACACCGCGCTCCCGCAGACGCTGCGTGAGGTCGGCGACGGGATACTGCGCTTGCGCGACGGCCATGCCGTAGCCGGGCGTGATCACGACCGAGCGGGCCGTGCGGAGGAGCTCCGCGACCCCCGCGGCGTCGATCTCGCGATGTACGCCCTGTTCTTCGGCATCGGCCCGCGGGGCCTCGATGCCGAATCCGCCCGCGATCACCGACAGGAACGAGCGGTTCATCGCCTGGCACATGATGTAGCTGAGGTAGGCGCCGGACGAGCCGACGAGAGCTCCGGTGACGATGAGCAGATCGTTGTTCAGCAGGAAGCCCGCTGCGGCCGCCGCCCAGCCGGAGTAGCTGTTGAGCATCGAGACCACGACGGGCATGTCCCCGCCGCCGATCGAGGCCACAAGATGCCAGCCCAGCGCGAACGCGAGCGCGGTGACTGCGATGAGCAGCCCGAGGCTCGGAGCCGCGATGTACCAGACGGTCAGCGCCACGAAGGCGATGAGGGCGCCGAGGTTCAACGCGTTCTTGCCCGGGAGCATCAGCGGCTTCGAGGCCATCCGGCCCGAGAGCTTGAGGAAGGCGACGATCGACCCGGTGAAGGTGACGCCGCCGATGAAGACGCCGATGAAGACTTCGCCGTGGTGGATGTCGCGGAGCGCGCCGGTGAGCCCGTTGTCGTACAGGGCGCCGTTCCAGCCGACGAGGACGGCAGCGAGCCCCACGAACGAGTGCAGCAGGGCGATGAGCTCCGGCATCCCGGTCATCTCGACCACCCGTGCCCGCCACAGCCCGATCGCGCCGCCCACGATGACTGCGACGACCAGCAGCGTCAGGCCGAGGGCTGCGGACGGTTCACCCCAGCTGCCGGAGGCGACGAGCCAGACGGTGGCGACGAGCGCGATCGCCATGCCGGCGATGCCGAACGTGACGCCGCGGCGCGAGGTGGTGTGCTTCGACAGCCCCGCGAGGCTCAGAATGAACAGCAGCGCGGCCACGATGTAGGCGGCCCCGGCGGCGGATGCGGCGACGCTCACTTGTCGTCTCCCTTCGAGAACATGGCGAGCATCCGCCGGGTCACGGCGAATCCGCCGAAGACGTTGATGGATGCCAGCAGCACAGCCGCGGCGGCGAGGATCTGCACGACCAGATTTTCGGCCGTGATCTGGACCATCGCGCCGACGACGATGATGCCGCTGATGGCGTTCGTCACGCTCATGAGCGGGGTGTGCAGGGCGTGGGCCACCTTGCCGATGACGTAGAATCCGATGACGACCGACAGGGTGAGCACGAGGAAGTGCTGTGGCAGTGGGGGCGGAGCGACGGCGCACACGAGAAACAGCGCCGCGATGCCGAGAGCGATGAGCCCGTTCTTCGCGCGCGGCGAGAGGGTCTTCTTCTCCGGTGCGGGTGCGGGTGCGGCGGTCGCGGGCGCCGGTGCGGCCGACACCTGGACCGGCGGTGGTGGCCAGGTGACTTCGCCGCCGCGGGTGACCATCACGGCGCGCTGGACGGTGTCTGCCTCGTCGAGCGCGAAGACGCCGTCCTTCTGGGGCGTGAGCAGGGTGAGCAGGTTCAGCAGATTGGTGCCGTAGAGCTGCGAAGCCTGCTGGGGGAGGCGCCCGGCGAGGTCGGTGTACCCGAGGATCACGACGCCGTTCTCGGTCACGACGCGCTCGCCGGCGACGGACCCCTCGACGTTTCCGCCCTGCCCGGCCGCCATGTCGACGATGACGCTGCCGGGTTTCATCGATGCGACGTCGGCGGCCGTCAGCAGACGAGGCGCCGCCCGGCCGGGGATGAGCGCTGTCGTGATGACGATGTCGACGTCGGCGGCCTGCTCGCTGTAGAGCTCGGCGGCTCGGCGATCGTAGGCCTCGCTCGTCGCCTTCGCGTAGCCGTCGGTGGAGGCGTCGACCGCGACATCGACCGGAAGGTAGGCGCCGCCGATCGAGGCCACCTGGTCGGCGACTTCGGGCCGTGGGTCGGTGGCGCGGACGATCGCGCCGAGGCTGGATGCCGCCCCGATCGCGGCGAGGCCCGCGACGCCGGCGCCCGCGACGAGTACCTTCGCCGGGGGGACCTTCCCGGCTGCGGTGACCTGGCCGGTGAAGAAGCGGCCGAACTCGTTCGCCGCCTCGACGACAGCGCGATAGCCGGCGATATTTCCCATCGAGCTCAAGACATCCATCGACTGCGCGCGCGAGATGCGGGGGACTGCGTCGAGCGCGAGAGCCGTGATATCGCGCTCGGCGAGCCGCTCGAGCAGCTCCGGGCGGAGCGCGGGGCTCAAGAGGGCGATCAGCGTCGCACCCGGCTGGAGGAGCGCGAGCTCGTCGTCGGTCGGCGCGTTCACCTTCAGGACGATCTCCGCGCTCCACGCCTCGCTCCGTGCGGCCACGACGGCGCCGGACTCGAGGTAGGCCGCGTCGGGGAAGGAGGAGCGGGCTCCGGCATCCGTCTCCACGAGGACGTCGTAGCCGAGGGCGCGGATCTTCGCGACCGTCATCGGGGATACTGCGACGCGGCTTTCGCCGGGCTGCTCAGCGACAATGCCGATGCGGGCCATGGTGCTCCTTCTGCTCGTATTGCGACTCTACCGTGCGGGCTTCGTCAGCACCGTCGGCGCCATGAGACTGAAGGATGCGGCCTCGTAGACTCGACCTATGATCGCCCCTGAGTCCTCAGCCGCCGAGCCCTCCACCCCCGGTTTGGAGGCTGATCGCCAGGCCCTGATCGGGCTGATCCAGGCGGAGGCCGTCTTCCACGGAGACTTCACGCTCTCGAGCGGCAAGAAGGCGACGTATTACGTCGACATGCGCAAGCTGACCCTCGACCATCGGGCGGCGCCCGCGATCGGGCGGCTCGTCCTCGATGTCGTGCGCGACCTCGACATCGATGCCGTCGGCGGACTCACGCTCGGCGCCGATCCCATCGCCAACGCCGTGCTGCACGCCTCGGTGCAGGCGGGGACGCCGGTGGATGCGTTCGTCGTGCGCAAGGAGCCGAAGGACCACGGCCGTGGGCGCCAGATCGAGGGCGCCGAGGTCGCCGGGAAGCGCGTCGTCATCGTGGAGGACACCTCCACGACGGGTGGCTCGCCGCTCAAGGCCGCCGAGGTCGCCCGTGCCGCCGGCGCCGAGGTCGTCGCGATCGTGACGGTCGTCGACCGCAAGACCGGCGCGCAGGCGGCCGTCGAGGCCGCCGGGTACGCCTGGCGCTCGGTCATCGACCTCGCCGACCTGGGGCTCGCGCCGCAGTAGCCGCCTCAGGCGAAGACGGGTAGCTGCGACGCGAGCGCGAGCATGAGGCCCAGCAGGGTCATCAGCACGAGCGCGCGGCCGTTCGGCAGCGGCGTGCCCTGCGGAGCTTCACGCCGCGCGCGGACGAACAGCACGAGCGTGAAGACCAGCAGGGCCAGCGCCGACAGCACGAGGAACACGGCCATCAGCGGTCGCCCCCGCGCCCGCGAACATACTGGATGACGAAGGCGACGAGCGTGCCGACGAGGATGACTGCCGTCGTCGCGAACAGCAGCGTCTGCTCGAACGAGGTCACGATTCCTCCGCGATGCCGCTGAGCCGGCACTCGATATCGGCGCGTGTCCGCATGGGGCTCAGCCTAGCGGCGGCTCGCACCGTAGTCTCGACGCGTGACGCCTGAGAAATGGGACCCCCGGCAGCTGCCCGACCTCACCGGTCGGCGCTTCCTGGTGACCGGATCCACAGCGGGACTCGGCTTCTTCTCGTCGCTGCAGCTGGCCGGCGCAGGTGCGCATGTCGTGATGACCGGCCGCAATCCGAACCGCCTGTCGACCGCGCGGGCGACGGTGCTGGGCCAGCATCCGTCGGCGTCGATCGAAACGCTCATCCTCGACACCAGCAACCTCGGCTCGATTCGCTCCGCCGCGGCGACCGCGCGCGGCCGCACAGGGCTCGACGGGCTGCTGCTCAATGCGGGAATCGTCCACCCGCCCGCCGCGCGCGAGACCACTGCGGACGGGCACGAGATCGTCTTCGCGACCAACGTCCTCGGGCACTTCGCGCTCGCCGGAGAGCTGCTGATATCGCTCGCGATGGCTCGTGGGCGCATGGTCTGGGTCGGATCCATGTCCACGTCGATGTGGAAGTACGATCCCGTCGATCCCGAGCTCGAGAACGGGTACACAGCGTGGCGTGCGTACGTCCAGTCGAAAATCGCCACGACGGCGCTCGGGTTGGAGGCAGATCGGCGCCTGCGGGACGAGGGCGTGCCGGTGGGCAGCCTGGTCGCGCATCCGGGCTACTCGACGAGCGGGCGCACGCGCGGCATCCTCGGGATCAATGAGCCCTCGCGGCGAACGCGCTTCTTCGACAACCTCCAGGCGCCGATCACGCAGTCCAAGGAACACGGCGCGTGGCCGCTCGTTCGGGCGCTGGTGGATTCGGATGCGCGCAGCGGATCGTTCTGGGGACCCTCGCACGTGGCCACCGGACTGCCGCACGAAGGGACCGCGGCGGCGATCACGCGCGACCCCGAGATCGGCGCCCGTCTCTGGGCTTTCTGTGCGCACGCGACCCGCACGCCGTGGCCCTACGAGCAGGCCGCGCGATCGCGCGGCCGCTGACCCTCGCAGGCGTCAGGCGCTGAGCCAGACCGCCTCAGCCGCGCCGGAGGGAAGCTCGACGGATCCACTGCCGTCGATCCGGACGACGGCGCGCCCGGTCACGGTCACGCCGTGGCCGACGTCGAGGCCTGTCGCCTGAAGTGCCCGAAGGAGAGCCGGATCGCGGTCACTGACCCGCAGCACCCTGCCGGTATGGCCGACGTGCGCCGCTCCGAGGAGGACGAACGGCTCGCGGATCACGTCGCCGTTCTCATCGGGGATCGCGTCGCCATGGGGATCGAACCGCGGCCGTCCCAGGCGCTCATCGATGCCGTCGAGCAGTCGATCGCTGATCGTGTGTTCGAGCACCTCGGCTTCGTCGTGAACTTCATCCCACGCGTAGGCGAACTCGCGAACGAGCCAGGTCTCGATCAGGCGATGCCGGCGGAGGATCGCCGCGGCGCGGAGGCGTCCGGCATCCGTCAGCGACACGGGACCGTACGGGCGATGTGAGACGAGGTCCTGCGCCGCGAGCTTGCGCACCATCTCGGTCACCGTCGACGGAGCGAGCCCGAGCTCGGCGGCCAGCTGCGACGGCGTGATCGGCGCGGTCTGCCACTCGGTGTGGTGGTAGATCGTCTTCAGATAGTCGTCGATCACGGCGGAGAGCACGCTTCAGGTTATCCGCCGGTGAAGACGAGCCACAGCAGCAGTGCATTCAGCGACACCAGGAAGACGGATGCCGCGACCCCCGCCGCCGTCGTCCACCAGCGGTTGCGGTACTCCCCGAGAACGTCTCTCCGTGCAGTGAGGGCGACCAGCGGAATGAGTGCGAACGGGATGCCGAAGCTCAGCACGACCTGGCTGAGCACGAGCGCCTGCGTGGGGTCGGCGCCGATCGCGAGGACTCCGATCGCAGGCGCGAGCGTCACCAGTCGACGCGCGAGCAGAGGGATGCGCACGTGCAAGAGACCGCTCATGATCTCGGCGCCGGCGTAGGCGCCGACCGCGCTGCTGGCCAGGCCGCTCGCGAGCAGCCCCACGGCGAAGAGGGTTGCGATGACCCCGCCGAGCCCGGTCTGCAGGGCGGCGTGGGCCCCTTCGAGGGTCTCGGTGCCGGCTACGCCGACGAGGTTGGCCGCCGCGAGCAGCAGGATGCAGAGGTTCACGGTGCCGGCGATCGCCAGGGCGATCGTGACATCCCAGCGGGCGGCGCGCAGCAGACGCGCGGTGCTGTGCGACCGGTCGCTCTCGCGCGCGGTCGGCGCGGTGAAGCGGTCGCGCGCGAGAGCGGAGTGGGCGTAGATCGCGTGCGGCATGATCGTCGCTCCGAGGATGGACGCTGCCAGCAGGACCGATTCGGCGCCGTCGATGCGCGGGACGAGCCCGTCCGCGATGCCCGCGGCGTCCGGCGGTCCGAGGAAGACGCCGGCCGTGAACCCGACCGCGATGACGACGAGCAGGCCCATCACGACGAACTCGAACGGCCGGGCGCCCCGGCGCGCCTGGATCGCCAGCAGCCCGATCGAGACGGCGCCGGTGATGAGGCCGCCCCAGACGAGAGGGATGCGGAACAGCAGCCACAGCGCGACGGCCCCGCCGATGATCTCGGCGATGTCGGTGGCCATCGCCACGAGCTCGGCCTGGAGCCAGTATGCCCGGCGGCCCCATCGGCTTCGGATGCGCTCGCCGAGCGCGTCCGCGAGGCTCAGGCCGGTGACGACCCCGAGCTTCGCGGACAGGTATTGAATGAGCCAGGCCATCACGTTGCCGAGCACGACGACCCACACGAGCAGGTAGCCGAAGCGAGCGCCCGCAGTCATGTTGCTGGCGACGTTGCCGGGATCGAGGTAGGCGACACCGGCTACGAGCGCGGGGCCCAGCAGCCACGCCGCGCGGGGTGCGGTGCGCGGTGTGGCGGTGTCGTGAGGAGTGCCCGCGACAGCGGGATCGGCCGCCGGAGCGGGATTTTTCGGCATGCCGAAAAACTAGCAGGGTTTCGGGTGTCCGAAAGGCGATCGGCGCGCGTCGCACTAGCCTGGGCGGGTGCGCGATCCAGCCAGCCCCGAACCGACCGAGTCCGACCTGCCGGTGGGCGTGGGTCCGTGGCCAGGTGGGCCGGAGACGTGGCCGGGCGACGCCCGCCTCGACCCCGAGCTGCTCGCACACGGCGACCGCCGCAACGTCGTCGATCGGTACCGGTACTGGTCCATGCGCGCCATCGTGGCTGACCTCGATGAGCGTCGGCATCTTTTCCATGTCGCGATCGAGAACTGGCAGCACGACATGAACATCGGCTCGATCGTCCGCAGCGCCAACGCGTTCGGCGCGGCCGAAGTCCACATCATCGGCAAGCGCAGGTGGAATCGCCGGGGCGCGATGGTCACCGATCGCTATCAGCACGTCCGCCATCATGCGGACGTCGCCGTGTTCCGGTCGTGGGCCGCCGCTGAGGGCATTCCGATTGTCGCGGTCGACAACGTCGAAGGCTCGGTGCCCGTGAACCGAGCCGACCTGCCCGAACGCTGCGTGTTGCTGTTCGGTCAGGAGGGCCCGGGCCTGTCGGCCGAGGCGCTCGCCGCCGCCGAGGCCGTGATCGAAATCACCCAGTACGGCTCGACGCGTTCGATCAACGCGAGCGCCGCGGCCGCCGTCGTGATGTACGAGTGGTGCCGTCGGCACGCCTGACCCGCGCCCGGGGTCAGGCGCCAGCGGTGAGCCAGTGCGCGCCGCGTACGCGCCACGTCAGGGTGCCGAGGCGCGCGAGCATGAACACGCCGAAGAAGCTCACCGCCAGCCACGCGAGCCCGGCCGCGTCGGTGGGGCGTACGAGCCACAGGGCGAGCAGTGCGGGTGCATAGGGCAGCAGCGTAAGGCCGCCGGCGATCGCGAGAAAGCGCGTGTCGCCCGCGCCGATGAGGACGCCGTCGAGGACGAAAACGATGCCGCACACCGGTTGCGCGATCGCGAGGACCAGGAGCGCGGGCTGAACGAGTGCAGCGATCGAGGGATCTCCCGTGAAGACGAGACCGATTCCGCCGGACACGGCCGCGATCACCCCGCCGACGACGATGCCGAACCACGCACCCCACGCGACGGTGCGGCCGAGCACGCGTCGCACGAACGGCTCGTCGCCCGCGCCGAGACCCTTGCCGATGAGCGCTTGCGCGGCGATCGCGAGCGCATCGAGCGCGAACGCCGCCGTGGAGAAGATCGTGAACGCGATCTGCCAGCCGGCGAGCTCGTCGGTGCCGAGCGCTGTCGCGACGGCGACGGTCGCCAGGAGCGCCGCGCGCAGCGACACGGTCCGCAGGAAAAGCCATCCTCCCGAACGCACCGACCCGCGCACCCCGTTTCGGCGCGGCCGAAGGGACGACGCGTGCCGCCGGGCGAGGCGGCCGACGACGAACGCGTACGCGCCGACCATGGCCCACTGCGCGAGAACAGTCCCCGCGGCTGAGCCGGCGATGCCCCACCCGAACCCGTAGATGAACGCCGCGTTCAGCAGCGCATTCAGTGCGAATCCGATCCCCGCGATCCACAGGGGTGTCACGGTGTCCTGCATCCCCCGCAGGAGTCCGGTCGCGGCGAAGACCACGAGCATGGCCGGCAGGCCCCACATCGACAGCCCGAGATAGATCTCCGCTTGCTCGGCCACCTCGACAGGCGCGCCGAACAGGGCCACGAGCCACGGTGAGGTGAGCGAGCCGGCGATGGCCAGGATCGCTCCGAGACCGAGCGCCAGCCAGAGGCCGTCGATGCCGGCACCGACCGCTCGGGTGTGGTCGCCGGCCCCGAACCGCCGAGCGACGGCGGGCGTGGTCGAGTACGCGAGAAAGACCATCAGCCCCACGATGGTCTGGAGCACGGCCGAGGCGATCCCGAGGCCTGCGAGCGGGATGACCCCCAGGTGTCCGACGAGGGCGGCATCCACGATCAGGAACAGCGGCTCCGCGATCAGGGCGCCCAGGGCCGGCACCGCCAGACGCAGGATTTCGCGGTTGAGCGTCGGGGCGGGCACGCTCATGAGCCTAGGGCGAACGATTCGGCGACGGCGCGTAGGCTGGACGGCATGACCGAGACCGCCATCCGCTCGGGTATCGAGCTGTCCGAGCTGAGCGCCACCATTCGCCCGCAGGATGATCTGTTCCGCCACGTCAACGGCGCCTGGCTCGAGCGTACCGAGATCCCCGACGACAAGGCCCGCTGGGGCTCGTTCCATCTCATCGCGGAGCAGGCGGAGAAGGACGTCCGCGTCATCATCGAAGAATCCACCGCAGCGGCGCCCGGCACCGAGGCACGCAAGATCGGCGACCTCTTCGCGAGCTTCATGGACACCGGTCGCGCCGAGAGCCTCGGTGCGACCCCGGTCCTCCCGCAGCTGGCGAGGGTCGAGGCGATCGACTCGATCCCCGCGTTTCTCCGCGTCGCCGGCGAACTCGAGCGCGAGGGGGTGGGCGGCATCATCGGCACCTACATCGAGCCCGATCCCGGCAATCCGCAGCGCTACGTCGTCTTCTTCGTCCAGAGCGGCCTTTCGCTTCCGGACGAGAGCTATTACCGGCTCGAGAACTTCGCGGGAACCCGGATCGCTTTTCGCGAGTACGTGACGGCCATGCTGACTCTCGCCGATGTTCCGGATGCCGCGGCCCAGGCTGATCGGGTCCTCCTGCTCGAGACGGAGCTCGCCGGGCACCACTGGGACAACGTCCGCAGCCGGGACGCCGTCGCGACCTACAACCTCATGACGTGGGACGACGTGCAGCAGCGCGTCGGCGTGAAGCTGGACGGGTGGCTCGATGCCGTTGCCGGCGCGCGCCGTGCGGGCTTCGCCGAGATCAACGTCAACCAGCCGAGCTACCTGGAGGGCCTCGGGGGGCTTCTCGCCGAAGAGCGGCTCGAAGATTGGAAAGCCTGGCTGCGCCTGCACGTCATCCGCGCTTCGGCGGCCTTCCTCTCGGCCGACTTCGTGGACACGAACTTCGCCTTCTACGGCACCGAGCTCACGGGCGTCCCCGTCAACCGTGAGCGCTGGAAGCGCGGCGTCAGCTTCGTCGAAGCCGCCCTCGGCGAAGCTGTCGGCAAGGTGTATGTCGAGCGGCACTTCCCGCCGCGCGCGAAGGAGGAGATGGACGAGCTCGTCGAGAACCTCATCGAGGCGTACCGGCAGTCGATCTTGCAGCTCGAGTGGATGACTCCTGCGACGCGCGAACGCGCGCTCGAGAAACTCGCCGCCTTCACGCCGAAGGTCGGGTTCCCGGTGAAATGGAAGGACTACAGCGCGCTCGAGGTCGATGCGCGGGATCTGATCGGCAATGTCCGCCGGACGAACGCGTGGGAGCACGATCGGCAGCTGGCGAAACTCGGGGCGCCGATCGATCGCGACGAGTGGTACATGACGCCGCAGACCGTGAACGCCTACTACAACCCGCTGATGAACGAGATCGTCTTCCCGGCGGCGATCCTGCAGTATCCGTTCTTCGACATGGATCGAGATGCGGCTGCCAACTACGGGGGGATCGGCGCCGTGATCGGGCATGAGATCGGGCACGGATTCGATGACCAGGGAAGCGCCTTCGATGGCACCGGCACGCTCAACGACTGGTGGACGGACGAGGATCGCGCCGCGTTCGAAGAGCGCACCGGCGCACTCATCGCCCAGTACAACACGCTCGTTCCGAAGGGGCTCGCGGCCGAGCACACCGTCAACGGTGCACTCACGATCGGTGAGAACATCGGCGACCTCGGCGGTCTCGGCATCGCCCTGAAGGCGTACCGGCTCCACCTGGCCGCCACCGGCGAGGACGGAGACGGACCTGTCGTCGACGGATTCACCGGCATCCAGCGTCTGCTCCTGAGCTGGGCCCAGATCTGGCAGCAGAAGGGGCGGGATGCCGAGACCATTCGCCTGCTGACGATCGACCCGCATTCGCCGAACGAGTTTCGCTGCAACCAGATCGTCCGCAATCTCGACGAGTTCTATCGCGCGTTCGAGGTCACTCAGAGCGACGAGCTGTGGCTCGACCCTGACGCGCGCGTCACGATCTGGTGAGCGAGCGACCGCGCACGCGCCGCGCTGCGGCGCCGGAGCCGGAACCGGTTCCGGCCGCCCGGGAGGGTGGGCGCGCCGCAGCCCGCGCGAGCGATGCGGCGACCGGCGGTGTGGAAGCTCCGAACGCGACGCGCTCTCGCCGCCGGGAGGCCCCCCGCGAGCGGTCCGCCGCGCGCCGCGCACTGCGGCAGCCGTCGTTCATCGGCACGTTGAAGGCACTCGACCTGCTCTCGAATGCCGGCGCGCAGGTTTCGGTGCGGGTCTCCGATCTGGACAGTGGCGAGGGCGTCCTTGTCGGCGACGATCACCTGACGCTTCCGGTCGCCGGGCTGGGCATCGTGCCGCTGTTGATCGAGGTCGCGGCACAGATCGAGGCGCGCACGCTCGACCCGCTCGAGGTTCTCGAGCGGGCGTCCGCCGACCCGGTGGCCGGCGCCGGTCTGTGGCAGTATCTCAACGCTCGCGCGCTGCCGGTCTCCGACCTCGCGGTGCTCGCCGCGTCCGCGTCGGACGCGTCGGCCGCCAACGCCCTGCTCGCCCGGGTGGGCCTCGACGCGGTGCATGCCCGCGTCGAGGCGATCGGCCTGGCCAAGATCGTCCTGCTCGACAGGTTTCGCGACGTGCGTGGCCCCGATGACGCCCCGGAGGTCGCGTTGGCATCGGCCCGCGAGCTGTCGGCGATGTTCGCGGCGATCGTGAATGCGCAGGTCGTTTCGCCCGCCGTCAGCGCTCAGGTCGGCGAATGGCTGACCCTCACGCAGGACCTCGCGCTGGTCGGATCAGCGACGGCGCTGGACCCCTTCGCGCACGCCGACGATCGGCATGGACTGCTGTTCGTGAACAAGACGGGGCGAGCCGACGGCATCCGCGCGGAGGCGGGCGTGATCGCCGGACCTCGACACGGCCTCTCCTATGCGCTCATCGTGTGCTTCGACGATCTGTCGATCGCGCACCGGCTCCGAGCCAACGAGGCATTCCACACGCTGGGCCTCGAACTCATGGAATACGTGTACTGACCGGCCGCCGCGTCCCGGCATCCCCTCTTCGTCAGTCTCGTCGCACTCTCCTTCCGCCAGCGTGTCCCGCTTTCGGCGGCGCCTGTCCCAGTCCCGGCGGCGCGCGTCCCAGTTTGTGTCGCTTGAGGGGCGCTGGAGTGACACAAAGTGGGACACGG
>NZ_WOYQ01000068.1:5095-7980 GCF_011620665.1 Microbacterium sp. | reverse complement strand
GCGTCCCAGTTTGTGTCGCTTGAGGGGCGCTGGAGTGACACAAAGTGGGACACGGCCCCGCGGCGGCAGGCTGTGAGGGGCGCTGGAGTGACACAAAGTGGGACACGGTCGCGCGGCGGATCAGCGAGCGGGCCCGGCTCGGGTCAGAAAACGATGGTGTGATTGCCGTCCCGGAGTACGCGGTCCTGCGCATGCCAGAGGACAGCGCGCGAGAGCACCTGGCGCTCCACATCGGCCCCGCGGCGGGCGAGCTCGGTCGCGGATTCGGCGTGCGTGACCCGCACGGTGTCCTGCTCGATGATCGGCCCCTCGTCGAGATCATCGGTCACGTAGTGCGACGTGGCGCCGATGAGCTTGACCCCGCGTTCTTTGGCCTTCTTGTACGGCTCCGCACCGACGAAGGCGGGGAGGAACGAGTGGTGGATGTTGATCACCGGCACCGCGAGCTGCGTGAGGAAGTCACCCGAGAGGATCTGCATGTAGCGGGCCAGCACGACGAAGTCGACGTTGCCCACGAGCAGCCTCAGGATCTCGGCTTCGGAGGCCGACTTGTCGGGCCCGGTCGCCGAAGGCACGTGGAAGTACGGCACGCCGAAGCTGCGGACGTCCTCGGCCGTCGTCGTGTGGTTCGAGATCACCATGGGGATCGTGACGGGCAGATCGCCGCGGCGGTGCCGCCAGAGAAGATCGAGCAGGCAATGATCCTGCGTGCTGGCGAGTATCGCCATTCTCTTCGGAACCGACTGGTCGGTGAGTTCCCACGAAAGCTCGAAATCGGCGAGGGCGCGTGCCACTTCCCGCTCGATCTGGGGTCGATCCGCCGCGAAGTCGGGGCGGTGGAACACGACCCGCTGGAAGTAGGCGCCCCCGCGCGGGTCGTCGGAGTACTGGTCGAAGGCGACGATGTTGCCGCCGATGCGGGTGATCATGGCCGACACGGCTGCGACGATGCCGGGAGTGTCCTTCCCCTGCACGATGAGACAGGCGTGAGCGGGGAGAAGATGCGGTGTGTGGACCGGGGGCATGACTCGATTCTGCCGTGTCCACTCCTGCACGGTGCCCCGCCGAGACGGGCGGGGCACCGTGAGGGGGGCTTATTTGAAGGCGTCCTTGACGTTCTCGCCCGCCTTCTTGACGTCAGCCTTGGCCTGATCGGCTTTGCCCTCCGCCTCAAGGCTCTCGTTGCCGGTGATCTTGCCGGCCGCTTCCTTCGCCTTGCCTCCGAGGTCTTCAGCGGCGTTCTTGATCTTGTCGTCGAATCCCATGGGTCTTCCTTTCGTTCCGGCCGGCGTGAGCGCCGGCCACGCAACACTCAGGCTACGTCGACGCGAGAAGGATGCTGATGGGGTTGACGCGGGGGTCGATGTGACCTAGGACATCCGCGCTGGCGTAGGGTGGCGCCATGTCAGAGGGGACCGCATCGCCGGCGGGAATCGAGATTCGCGCCCTGGACTCGATGGAGCAGGTCTTCGTCGCGTCCGAGGTGCTGAGCGAGGTCTGGGGTGGCGATCGCACCGGCATGCCGCCCAACCTCCTGCGTGCGCTCGCGCACTCCGGCAACTACGCGGTGGGTCTCTACGACGGCGAGCGGATGATCGGCGCCTCGGCTGCCTGGTTCGCCGCACCCGCGCAACGGTCCATGCACTCGCACATCACCGGCATCCTTCCCGGCTACCGAGGCCAAAGTCTCGGTCGGCTCCTCAAACAGCACCAGCGCGCGTGGGCTCTCGCCCGCGATGTGGGGCACATCACGTGGACCTTCGATCCGCTCGTCGCGCGCAACGCGCACTTCAACGTGCGGGTACTCGGCGCCCGCGTCACGGAGTACCTCGTCGATCACTACGGAGCGATGGACGACGGTGTCAACCGCGGTGACGAGTCCGACCGCCTGATGGTGTCCTGGGCTCTGGCGGCGCCGGCATCCGCTCCACCCGAAGACCAGGTCGTCACGTCTGTGCCGGTGCCACACGACATCGAAGCACTGCGCCGCGCCGATCCCGCCGAAGCGCTCGAGTGGCGGTACCGGGTGCGCGACGCGTTCGGCGGACTGCTGTCGGACGGATTCGCCGTCGCAGGATTCGACGACACGAGGGGATACCTCTTCGCTCGCCTGACGTGAGCTGTCGGGGCGGGACCCTACGCTGGCGACTATGCCCATCGTCGATCTCAGCCATCCCATCCGCGCCGGACTCATCACCTACCCGGGGCTTCCCGCGCCTGTGATCACTTCGCATCTCACGCGTGAGGACTCGCGCGCGGCTTATGCCCCGGGGACCGAATTCGCGATGGACATCATCACGATGATAGGAAACACCGGCACGTACCTCGACTCACCCTTCCATCGCTACGCGGAAGGTCCCGACCTGGCCGGGCTCGATCTGGCGACTCTCGTGGGGCTCCGCGCCGAGGTCTTCCACCTGACGGATGCCGCCGAGCGGGGGATCAGCTCAGGCGTGTTCGCGGGTCGAGACCTGCGCGGCGCCGCCGTCCTTCTCCACACCGGCTGGGACCGCCTGTTCGGCCAGACTGCGTACGGCCGTGGAGCGCCGTTCTTGACCGGCGAGGCCGCCGAGTACCTCGTCGACGCCGGGGCAGCCCTCGTCGGCATCGATTCGGTCAACATCGATGACACCGAGTCCGGTGGAGAACGCCCCGCGCACTCGCGGCTGCTGGGTGCGGGCGTGCACGTGGTCGAGCACCTGACCCGCCTGGGCGAACTGCCGGCATCGGGCGCCCGGTTCACGGCTGCGCCGCCCGCCGTCGAGGGATTCGGCACGTTCCCCGTCCGCGCGTTCGCCGAGCTCGTGTGATCCCCGCTCGACTTCGTGAGCGGCGCCCTGGCGACCCGGACGGGTTCGCCCGGTAGATGAGTTGTGCACGATCAT
>NZ_WOYQ01000068.1:0-4995 GCF_011620665.1 Microbacterium sp. | reverse complement strand
CGGCGCCCTGGCGACCCGGACGGGTTCGCCCGGTAGATGAGTTGTGCACGATCATATTGTGTGCGATGCTTTCTTCATGCCCCGCGTGCTTGATGACTTCGTCTGCTTCGCGATGTACACGGCATCCCACGCCACGACCCAGGCCTATCGCGAGGTCCTGAAGCCCTGGGAGCTCACCTACCCGCAATACCTTGCGATGGTCGTGCTGGCGACGGGGGAGCGCACGGTGTCCGAACTCGGCGTCGAGCTGAGTCTCGACTCCGGGACCCTCTCGCCCATGCTGCGCCGACTCGGAGACCGCGATCTGGTCGAGCGCCGCCGTGACAGCGACGATGAGCGCGTCGTCCGCGTGCGGCTGACGGACAAGGGACGGACCGTTCACGACGCCGTGATGGATGCCGTCGGCTGCCTCGTCCCCGCGTTCCTCGGCCGCGGGAGCGGCAGCAGCGGCGACCTCTCCGAACTCGTCCGACAGCTCGGCGCGATCACCGAGAACATGCGCGAGATCGCGGCCACGCGGCGAGCGGCCGCGTAGGACCTCCACGAAAGGAACACCATGGACACGCTCTACACAGCAGAGGCGCTCGCCACCGGCGGCGGTCGCAACGGCCACGTCCGCACGAGCGACGGCATCCTCGACCTCGACCTGCGCATCCCCAAGGAGATGGGCGGTGCGGGCGAAGCCGCGAACCCCGAGCTGCTCTTCGCGGCGGGGTACGCGGCGTGCTTCCACAGCGCCCTGCAGGGGGTCGCGCGCGCGCAGAAGGTCGCGATCGACGGCTCGAGCGTCGGTTCACGGGTCGGAATCGGACCGAACGGCGAGGGCGGATTCCAGCTGGCCGTCACGCTCGAGGTCAACATCCCCGAGGTCGACCCGGCTGTCGCGCAGGCCCTCGCCGACGCTGCCCACCAGGTGTGCCCCTACTCCAACGCCACCCGCGGCAACATCGAGGTGACAGTGACGGTCGTCGACGACTGAGCGTGCCCCGCGGGTAGCCTGAGCGCATGCCGATCGCCCGCGCCGCCGCGTCCGTGAACCTCGACGGGTTCGAGCTGCGGGTGCTGCATCTGCCGCTCGTCTCGCCGTTCACGACCTCGTTCGGCACCGAGACGGTGCGCGAGGTCATCATCGTCCGGGCGATCACGGCGGACGGCGACGGCTGGGGCGAGATCGTCACGCAGCAGGCGCCGCTGTACTCGAGCGAGTACACCCATGGCGCGTGGGACGTGGCTCAGCGGTACCTGATCCCGGCGCTGCTGGATGCCGGACCTCTCGCGCCCGAGGACGTTGCGGGCGCGCTGGCTCCCTTCGTCGGGCATCGGATGGCGAAGGCCGGTCTCGAGCTCGCGGTCCTCGACGCTGCGCTCCGCGCCGAGAGCCGCTCGCTCGGCGAATACCTGGGCGCCACGACAGATCGCGTGCCGAGCGGAGTGAGCGTCGGCATCCAGCGCGACCCGGCGGCGCTCGTCGAGGCGGTCGGAGGCTACCTCGACGAGGGCTACGTCCGGATCAAGATCAAGATCAAGCCTGGGCGCGACCTCGCCGATACTGCCGCCGTGCGCGATGCGTTCGGGGCCATTCCGCTGCAGGTCGACGCGAACTCGGCGTTCACGCTCGCGGATGCCGACACCCTCGCCGAGCTTGATCGCTTCGATCTGCTGCTGATCGAGCAGCCCCTGCAAGAGGACGACCTCGTCGACCACGCCGCGCTGGCTCGGCGGCTGCGGACACCGGTGTGCCTCGACGAGTCGATCACCTCCCGCAAGGCCGCCGCCGACGCGCTCGCGCTGGGCGCGGCATCCATCATCAACATCAAGGCCGGACGGATCGGCGGCTACCTGGAAGCGGTCGCGATCCACGACCTGTGTCGCGACGCCGGGATCCCGGTGTGGTGCGGCGGGATGCTGGAGACCGGCATCGGCAGAGCCGCCAACGCGGCGCTGGCCGCGCTGCCCGGATTCACTCTGACGGGCGACGTGTCGGCGTCCGGCCGCTTCTACTCGCGTGACATCGTGACCGAGCCGGCCGTGCTCGAAAACGGACACGTGCGCGTGCCGACCGGGCCGGGCATCGGGGTCGAGATCGACCAGATCGCGCTCGACGAGTTCACCGTGGATCGGGTCGAGCTGCGCCGGTGACCTCGCGGGTGCGGGGCGTCAGGCGCCGGGCAGCTGCTCGGAAGCGGCGCTGCGGTCTGTCGGCTGGCCGGAGCCCTGGGCGAACCCCTGCGCCATGCCGCGGCCGGTGGCCTGCCCCTGGATCACGGCGCGCAGGTCGATGCCCGTCGTGGCCTCGACCGCGTCGAATGTCGCCCGCATGCTCGACGCCGATTCGGCGGCGATGTGTGACGACGCCCCCTCGCCACCGAGCACGGTGATCGAACCGACCTTGTCGAATCCACGGGCGAACTCGGTCATCATCGGCACGAGCGCCTCGAGCGCGCGTTGCGCGAGCAGCGCCTCCTGGTTCTTCGAGAGCGCCTCGGCCTCGGCCGAGATGGCTTCGGCTCGGGCCTGTCCGACCAGGCGCACGGCATCGGCTTCGGCCTTTGCGCGCAGCCGGGTCGCTTCGGCTTCCTGCGCGGCGATCTGCGCTCGCGCCTCGGCGGCCTTGACCTGGGCATAGGCGTCGGCATCCGCGCCGCGCTGGCGCTGGTAGAGATCCGCGTCGGCGACCTTGTTGATGTCGGCGTCGAGCTGGGCTTGCTTGTTCTCGGCGCCCTGCAGCAGCACCGCCTGCTCCCGCTCCGCGCGCGCGAGCGCTTCGGCCTGGTCCGCCTCGGCGCGTGCGCGCCCGACCTCGGCGGCCGCGGCGGCGGAGTTCTTGTCGTACGCAGTCTGCTCGATGAGGTTCGCTTCGTCGGTCGCGATCTGGCGGGCCTTGACCTCGCGGGCGGCGTTGATGCGCGCGACTTCCGCTTCGCGGCGCACACGCTCGACCTCGGTTGCACCGAGGGCATCGATGTATCCGTTCTTGTCGGTGACACCCTGGATCTGGAACGAGTCGAGGATGAGCCCCTGCGAGAGCAGGTCGCTCTTGATGCCGTCGGCGATCTGATCGGACAGCTTCTGGCGGTCGTTCATCAGCTGCTCGACCGTCAGAGTCGCCACGACGCCGCGGAGAGCGCCTTCGAGCTGCTCGGTGGTGAACTGCTCGATGGCCCCGTCCTGAGAGAGGAAGCGCTCGGCAGCCCGCCGCACGAGCTGCGGGTCGGAGCCGATCTTCACGAGCGCGACACCGCTCACGTTCACCGTGACGCCGGTCGAGGACTGCGCTGTCGGCTCCATCTTGATCTGGCGTGCGCGCAACGAGATCATCTCGGCGCGCTGTGTGAGCGGGTTGACCAGCGCGCCGCCGCCGGTGATGACCGATATCCGGGAGGATGCTCCGTCTGCGCCCTTCTGGCTCTTTCCGACGATCACGAGGGCCTGGTCCGCCTTGGCGACTTTGTACCAGGCGCGCACCATGATCAGCGCGAAGACCAGCAGGACGATGACGGCGACCACCACGATGCCGGCGATCAGGAAGGCGCCTCCGGTGGCGAAGATGTTGTCCACGAGCACTCCCCGTCTGTGGGTGCAGGCTGGTTTGCGCTGCAGGTCTGTCCCTCGACCGTACCCGGTGAGAGGCGCCGGGCGCAGGATCAGCGTCCCTTCACTGCGCCGCCGGTAGAATCGACGGATGCCGTGTTCCCTTCGGCATCCGCGATTCTCGCACTCCCGCACACGACCATCTGGAGCCACCTGTGGCCGAGCAGTCCCGTCTCGACAAAGTCATCGCCCTCGCCCGCCACCGCGGATTCGTCTTCCAGGCCGGTGAGATCTACGGCGGCTCGCGGTCGGCGTGGGATTACGGTCCCCTCGGGACGGAGCTGAAGGAGAACATCCGTCGGCAGTGGTGGCAGACGTTCGTCCGCGGTCGCGGCGACATGGTGGGCCTCGACTCATCGGTCATCCTCCCTAAGCGGGTGTGGGAGGCATCCGGTCACGTGGCGACCTTCACGGATCCGCTCGTGGAGTGCCTGCAGTGCCACAAGAGGTTCCGCGCCGACAACCTCATCGAGGACTTCGAGGCGCGCAAGGGCCGCGCTGCCGAGAACGGTCTGGACGATGTGCCGTGCCCCAACTGCGGGACGAAGGGACAGTACACCGAGCCGAAGTCGTTCTCGGGTCTCGTGAAGACCTACCTGGGTGTCGTCGATGACGAGTCGGGGCTGCACTACTTGCGGCCGGAGACCGCCCAGGGGATCTTCGTGAACTTCTCCAACGTGCTGACGGCGAGCCGCAAGAAGCCGCCGTTCGGCATCGGACAGGTCGGCAAGGCGTTCCGCAACGAGATCACGCCCGGGAACTTCATCTTCCGCACGCGCGAGTTCGAGCAGATGGAGATCGAGTTCTTCACTCCCCCCGCCGATGCCCAGGAGTGGTTCGAGCACTGGGTCGAGGTCTGCTGGGAGTGGTTCATCGACCTGGGGATCGACCCCGAGAACATGCGCCAGTTCGATGTGCCCGAGCACGAGCGGGCGCACTATTCGGCCGGAACGATCGACTTCGAGTACCGCTTCGGTTTCCCGGGCAAGGAATGGGGCGAGCTCATGGGCGTCGCCAACCGCACCGACTACGATCTGTCCTCGCACACGGAGGCTTCCGGTCAGTCGCTGACCTACTTCGACCAGGGCTCGGGCGAGAAGTACATCCCGTATGTCATCGAGCCCTCCTTCGGCCTGACGCGCTCGATGATGGCGTTTCTCGTCGACAGCTATCGCGAAGAGGAGGTGCCGAACGCGAAGGGTGGCACCGACAGCCGTACCGTGCTGAAGCTCGACCCGCGCCTCGCGCCGGTCAAGGTCGCCGTCCTGCCGCTGAGCCGCAACGAGAACCTCTCGCCGCTGGCCCGCGAGGTCGCCGACACGCTGCGCGCGCAGACCTGGAACGTCGATTTCGACGACGCCGGCGCGATCGGGCGCCGCTACCGCCGCCAGGACGAGATCGGCA
>NZ_WOYQ01000048.1 GCF_011620665.1 Microbacterium sp. | reverse complement strand
AGAAGCTGCGCGGATCGATCGCGTCCACGCCCCAGGCGTTCGACTCGTCGCCGAACGCGATCTGGGTGCCGACTCGCCGTATCGCCGTTGCGGCGTCGACACCCGCGGTGCTATCGATCTGCTCGACGTACTCGGCGGCATTCGCTATCACCGGGTCGTTCGCCGACGTGATGGTCAGGTCGCCGGTCAGCGTGGTGACCACTGAGCGATCGATCGCGACGATCGCCCCGCTGATCAGCGCGGGGAGGAACGACACGCTGATGAAGACCACGATCATCATCGCCACCGACAGCAGCGTCACGCCGAGGTTTCCGCGGCTGATCGAGCGCACGGCGAGGAATATCGCGACCCGCAGGCTCCTGAACGCGGTCATCCGACATGCTCCTGCGGGGCGCTTCGGGACCTGCCGGCCAGGACGCCGTCGCTCAGCTCGATGAGCAACCCGGCGTAGGCACTGTCGTCGGGGTCGTGCGAGACGAAGACCACGGTGACACCGAGCTCCCGATTCAGCCTCGCCAACGTCTGCATCACCGTGCGCCCGGAGACGCTATCGAGGTTGGCGGTCGGCTCGTCCGCGTAGACGATGGCCGGGTTGTTGACCAGCGCCCGGGCGATGGCGACCCGCTGCTGCTCACCGCCCGAGAGTTCCTTGGGCCGGTGGTGCAGGCGCTCGCCCATGCCGACCTGCTCCAGCAGCGCGGCTGCGCGGGCGCGATACTCTCTCGGCCGCGCGCCGAGCATCATCGCCGGTAGCGAGACGTTCTCCTGCGCGGTCAGCTCAGGGATGAGCGCATACTCCTGGAACACGTAGCCCAGCCGCGCCAGGCGCATGGCCGATCGCTTGCCCTCGGAGAGGGCGAGGACATCCCGCCCTTCGAGAGTGATGCGTCCGCTCGTGGGGCGGTCGATCAGGCTCAGCTGGCGCAGCAGAGTGCTCTTGCCCGAACCGCTCTTGCCCATGATGCAGAGCATCTCCCCGCCGTCGATGGTGAGGGTGATGTCGCGCAACGCCTGGACGGTCACCGTCCCGAGCGCGTACGACTTCGTGACGCCCTCGATCTCGATCACCGGCCGCCGGGCGGCAATGACGATGGACTGGGACACCTCAGCCTCTCCAATCCGCGAGCATGACAACCGACGTGCCACCGGTACCAGAACGCCGCATCTGACCTCATTCCGCCAAGCGGTGATCGTTATTCCTCCGGGCGGTGATCGCTTCTTTGAGCGTATCCGCGCTCGGACGAGCCGAATGTTCGGTGAATGTAAGGATTTGCGGGGCACACCGGAATGGCGACCCGTTGAACCCAGGAGAGCCGTTCATGCCTGGTCGAACCTTCGTGCGCCTGCCCGCTGCCGACCTGGGTTGGCCCGATGGTGCATCCTGTCGATGTGGGTCGCGATAACGGAGACAGCGGGTGATCTCGAGCCGAGGCGCGAGGCCAAGTTGCACGCTATGGGAAGCGCTCGCGTCGGCCGCCCGTGCGCAGAAGGGAACGGCCCGCTGACGAAGAGAGAGGCCGCTGCCAACTGCCAACGCGAATCAGCTTCGACCCGCCGACCGCCGATGGTCAGCCGCACCGGCGATGTCACTCTCGGCGAGACTCAGAATCTGCTTGATGAACGCCTGTCGGTCGCGAGTCGGCTCGAGGACCAGCATCCGAATCTCGGCCATGAGTTGCTGCTGGGTCTCGATGGGAAGCGCAGTCATCGACTCCGCGCACCACTCAAGGTCTTCGTCGATCGTGTACCCGGGTTCATCGAGGTGCTTGTCGGGATAGTAGGTGAAGGCGACGAGAGCGAGCCCCGCGATCCCAGTGTTTACAAGGGATCTCGGGGCTTCGACGCTGGCGGTGACGGTGGGATTTGAACCCAAAGAGGTTCGATCCTCCTCGATCCGTCTCGGTCGGACTCCCGCGGAATTCCGCCGTTGCGAGCCTTCTGGAATCTGTTCTCGATCCCGTTCAATCGGGCTCGATCGTGTTCGATTGTGGGCATTTCGTGGGCACGGATGCCAGGAGTGCCACTGGCCCGGACGAGGACGACTCGCCGGGCCAGTATAGAAACCCAATGGAGAGACCTGCCTCCGCTTTCAGGAACGAGCTTAGGCCAGGAGCGTCCTGGGCGACAGGCTCAAACCCGCCCACGAATCAGCCGCGGGCCACGAGGGCGCCCTGCCGCCTCCAAGTCGCGGACGGCCTGCACAGCCCAGCACGGTTCCTCGAGTTCATTCATCGGAGGTGGCCATGCTGCGAGCCCCGCGGATGCCCTCGGCGGCGAGCACCTCACGTGCACGACCCAGTTGCCGATCGGATGAGAAGAGGTCCCACTGCTCGGCGATGCCTTCGTCGTGAGCGAGGTCGCGGAATCGGCGGAAGGCACCCCCGCCCTCGATCGCCCGCTCCAGTCGCTCTCGCCGAGACTGGTCGGCTGCCGCTCGGCGAAGGCCGCCATGTCTGCCAGCCTTCTCGTGAACCTACCCCGGCGAGGTAGATCCAACGGTCGGGTTCCTTATCCACGTCGATCGCGGCATCCTCCCCGACCATCATCGGATCTGTTTCGTTGCCGCCGTACACCGCGCCCGTGCGCAGGTCGAGGTAAGCGCCTGTTGACAGCTCAGGAGCCCCTTCCAACAAGATGCTGAGCATCTCAAGATCGACCGGCAGCACCCGCCCCTGCAGCGGCACGCCGCGCAGAGTGGCCAGCAGGTCCTCGGCCAGGATCCGATCACCCGGCCCGCCGCGCCACGTGAGGCGGTTGATGACCGACAACGCGAGCGGCTCCGCATACTCGTGATTCTGTCGGAGCGTCAGCAGCATCCCGGATCCCACTTGCTGCAACGCGTCGTCGATGTCGCGTCCCGCGACCGCGGCGACGAGGCGAGCGGCATCCTTCGTGGCGAGAGCAGAGCGCAATTCCTTCAGGTCGAGAACCGGCACCGGCTCCAGCGCCGGCCACGCGTGCATCATCATCGGGTGGGATCGGGTCGGCCGCCTGGGCGCCGGACCGCTCCCATCGTCGTCCGCCCATCGCCGACCATACTGATCCGGGATGCTCCCCCAACCCCAGTACGACAGCGGAGCGGTAGGGCGGATACCCAACACCTCCAGCGGATCGACCTTCTCCTCCTCCACCACACAGCGGTGCGTCCAGCCGTCGCCGAGGTCGAAGGTGAACTGGAACTCAGCGCCCGGCTCTACGAGCCGAGCGACCTTCACTCTGGCCATGTCGATGGGCACCGTGAGCGGGCCCCCGATCGACGCCGCCAGCTCCGCGCCGGTCTCGTCGTCGGTGACCGTCCGCCCGTCGGCGAGGGTGAACATAGACACATGCGACCGATCCCACCGGGCGAACGCATCGTTGATCGCATCCGCGAACTGGAGGAAGGTGTGGGAGGGTCCAACGGCGAACACCCGGCCGGGGCCACGGCCACAATTCAGTGCCCGACCACCGAGCAGCTCAACCGTCACCGACAACCACGTTCGCGCCATACCTCGAGAATGGCACGGGCGATCGGGTCACCGCATCACTCACACATCGGGGACTCGGATGTCAATACCTTCGTATTTTGCTAAGGTATTGACATGCCTGTCGTGACCAAGTTGGAGATGCTCCGCGAGATAGCGTTGGATCAGCACGGCTTTGTGACGACTGCGCAGGCCCTCACGGAGGGCGTCTCGCATGCAGAGTTGTCGACGATGGTCGCCCGAGGCCGACTGGAGCACGTGGCGCACGGTGTCTACCGGGTGCCGCAAGTCGCGGCGACGGAGTTCGACCAGTACCACCTCGCCGCGCTGTGGACGGGGGCGCCGGAGGCCTGCCTGAGCCACGACACGGCCCTCGCCGCCTGGGACATCAGCGACATCAACCCGAACCGCATCCACCTGACCGTCAGCCGCCACCGCCGCCTCCGCAGAGCAGGTGGGGAGACTTACGTCATGCACTACGAGGACCTCGATCCGTCCCAGGTCACGTGGTGGGAAGGTATTCCGATCGTGACGGTCACGACCGCGATCGATCAGGGCATCGCCTCGGGGGTGCCGACCTACCTGCTGCGCCAAGCCATCGAGCGTGCCGGGCGCACGAGTCTGCTTCTCATAGCGGAGCGAGAACGGCTGACCCAGCGACTGCAGGATCGCGATGGCCGAGCCTGACCGGGCGAACCTCGCTCAGGCGATGAGCGACCTCGACCCGAAGGACAAAGCTCCCGCCTCGGCTCGAATACTCAACGCATGGATCACTCAGGCACAGTGCCAGCTCGGATCGGCCGGCCCGCGACTGGGGTGGCTGGTCGCAGCCACCGTCGTCTCCGCGGCGCTGCAGCGCGCCGTGGACGATTCCGGGGCGCCGCTGTTCCTGCTCAAGGGCGGCACCATGATGCAGTACCGACTCCCCGGAATGTCTCGCACGACCCAGGACATCGACGGCCTCATCCGCGGCGACATCGACGCGTTCCTCGCCGAGCTTGATGGTGCACTCAGCGAGCCGTGGGGGCCGCTCACATTCGTCCGTGACGACGTCGAGATCATCGACGTCCCCCACCTGGTCGTGAAGCCTCGCCGGTTCCACATCACTGTGCAATTGCGTGGGGTGACCTGGCGGCGCGTGCAGATCGAGATCGCGCCGGACGAGGGCGGCGCCGGATCCGCACCCGACACCTTCGCAGCGCCGTCGCTGGCGGGGTTCGGTCTGCCAACGCCGGAACGGATCGCGGGTCTGTCGATGAGTTATCAGATCGCGCAGAAGATCCATGCGTGCACCGACCCGCACAGTCCCCCCGTCTACATCAACGATCGCGCCCGCGATGTCGTCGACCTGCTGTTGCTGCGTGACCTCGTCCGCGCCACGGGCAATCCGTCGCCTGCGGAGATTCGCCGCGCCATCGAGGATGTCTTCGCCGCGCGCGCCGCCGAGGCGAAGATCGCTGGAGTCCAGCCACGGGCCTGGCCAGCGACAGTCACCGCCCACCCACACTGGGACACCAGCTTCGCGAGGGCCGCCGAGTCCGCCACGGTGGACCTCACACTCACCGACGCGGTCGGACAGCTCGCCCATTGGCTCGACGAGATCGCACGAGCCTGAATCCCATCACGCACGCATGCCGGATCCGCTGGCTGATGCCAGTCCGGAACCTCGGGAGTCCGTATGCTCAAGCCTGCGAGCGGCCGACCTACCGTGGGTAACCGCGCGACACGAACAAGTGTGGGCAAACCGTGGGCACGGTGCCTTGCGACGTTGTCCTCGATCGCCGTCGATCGGTCTCAGTCGTGCCCGAACGCTCTCAATCTTCCCCCGACGACCTTCCCTCGACGACGAGGGCACGAGGTTCACGAGAATCCCTGACCATGCCGTGCCCACATCTGAGACGGAACGAGACGGAACCAAAAGGAATGGGCCAGATCGAGACTGTCCGGGAAGGACGTCGATCTGGCCCAGAATGGCGGTGACGGTGGGATTTGAACCCTAGTGTATTGAGGTCACCGCGCCTGCACTCAATCTCAAACTCTGCGCTCGACTGCAATCACGCGGGTGCCGAGTTCCTAGATCCTGCACTCGCCTGCACTCGATCTCCTCATTTGTTCACGTCTTTGTTCACACCCCAAGGGGACTACGCGACCGTTTCCTCAAACGCGGTCCCTGCTAGTCCCGAGCGCCGGATGGCCACAGTGGTCATGGCGACCAGCCAGATCACGGGAAGCATGTATAGCACATAGACGAGCCAACCCTGCGGGGCCAGTGCTCCCTCCGGGCGAATGACCGAGAGTGCGAGTACGAGCGTGCCGACCGCTGTCACCGTCGAGAGCCAGCCCACCCATGCGGGAACAGCGGAGACTCGAAAAGCGAGCACTGCCACCGCCCGCCAGTAGCACGACGAGCGGAATGTTGGCGATGATGAGCATGGCAAATCCGAGTTCCTCAAGCAACATCGCAGATGATCCATCCGAGGCTGGGCCGGACATCAGGGTGAGCGTCAGTTGCGGTGATTGACCGACCAAGCCCGCCCCGACCCAGGTCACTCCGGACGCTATTGCGATGTTCGCCACGCGAGCAGACCCGCTCTCGGTGCGGGCAAGGAGATCCCGGACGCTGCCCATGAACCAGAGCAAGAAGTGATGTCGCTCACGGCGTCCTGCTCCTGCTCGTTGCCTGCGGTGACCATTCCACTCCGCACTGAATGTGGGCACAGGGCAGAAGGTCCCGCGGTAATGTCACTTGCGAACCCCTTGCGGGATTGCACTGCCGAAGGAACGTGCGCGCGTGGGTGTGGACTTTGCGCGCCTATGCGTCTGGACTCAGCGCGGGAGCCGATAGACCCGCCAGCTCCGCTCCCCAGCGTCGCGCCCGGTCGAGTTCGCCGTCCGCAACAGGCCCGGAGTAGCCGTGGACGCCGAACGTCTCTGGTTTGGCGAGCGGACGGAAGCCCAGGGCCACGAGCCGCTTCATCGCCTTCTTCGCTGCCGACCCGGGCAGCCTCGGCGTGACCATTCGTGTGTCAAACGTCGCCACGGGCACCGCGCGAGCCGGTGACGAAACCGCCTCTATCCACTCCCTAATGCCCCGGGTCGGGACCTGTGCGGCACCCTGTTGTTTGGCTGCCTCCCGCGTCGAGGAGGTTGACATGGAGAACGCATGTGTGGGTCCACCGACGACGAGCAGATCGACATCCGCCTCCAGAGCAACGGGCGCCGACGCCGCGTCGACCACCTCTGTGCGTTCTCCGCCCAGCCCCGCCGCCACTTCGCGGGCGAGCTGCTCTGTGTTTCCCCAAATTGATTCGAAGACCACTACAGCGTGCATGATGCCTCCTGGCTCGCACACAGATTAGCTCTCCGCCTCCACAGATGACACTGCCCCCGAGACTGAGGTGAGTGGGTGAGAACCTCCTGCGCCGCCCCGTGAGCGCTCCGCCGGCGAGCACGGGCAGGCATCACAATCTGCTTGACGACGGAGCCATCGACATAGTGAGGTGTGCGGCGGCTGACTGAGTGGTTCCGACAATGGCGGAAGCCGGGTCTCCATATCGCGCTGGATGAGGGCAGCGGGTCCCTGGTCGTTCTGGTGCACGGTATCGCTTCGTCCTATACGACCTTCGAGAAGGTCATTCCGCTGCTGCGTCGCGGTCACCGCGTGGTTGCGGTAAATCTTCTTGGGGCTGTCCTGTGTGCGCGGATCGGTTACACGGGCAGCGCCTTCAGCAACACGCCTGGGCGCCGAAGAACTCTGCCATCGACGAATCCGGACGGAGCACGGCGTTCAGTGCGACCCACAGGATGCCGATGTTTATGAGCACGCCGAGGAGATAGTAGGGGTGGAAGTAGAGGATCAGCGCTATCAGACCAAGGGTCGCCCCGGCGATCGCGAGCGGGATCCACCAGGCGAGGGGAATAAGGAATCCGAAGAAACCGAGCCCCGCGCCGAGCAGCAGCAGACCCGCGACCAACCAGATTAGACCGCCGCGCCATCCGATGCCGGGCAATATCCAGGACTGCCCTAGCTGGGACGGCCACCAGCGCAGCCAATTCGGATTCGGGATGTTTTGCTGCGGGGCGAACGACCCTGCAGAGATGGCAAGGGTGATCAGCGCGTGCACGATCAGCGCGATTCCGAAGACGATGTGCATCTGATGCAACTCCTTCTGAGAGGGGGTTCGCTCGCGATGTCCCGCTGGGTCGGCCCACGGGAGGGGCCAGTGGCCCGCAATCATCAGCCGATGTCGTTGGTGGACTCCGCCGGCATACTGCTGGGACGACTGCCGTGACTCTTCACGCGGTGGATGGTTGCTCTGACGACGTCGGCGAGGCTCTTGCCCAGGGGCTTGGTCACGAGGTAACCGAGCCCGAGCGCCATGATCGGATTGGGAAGGGTCCACACGCCGAGTGGCGTGATGAGCAGGAGAAACGCGATCGCTCCGACGAGTCCGACCGCGGCCCAGCGGCCCTTCGACAACATGAGCACACCTAAGACGATCTCGCCGACTCCCGCGAGTATCCCCACCGCCTGCGGGGCTCGCGCGACCACGTCAGTGAAGACCCATTCATAGAAGCTCAGAAGGGGGGCGTTTGCACCCAGACCCACGAAAAGGTCTGGTGCGGCCAACGACAACACCCAGTTCACCGCGATCGCCATCACGATGAAGAACAGGCCGATGAACATCCGAGCCGCCAGCGGCTTCCATATGCAGAACCCCACGAACAGAACGCAGAAGATGAGCCACGGCACCATCTGCTGCATCAGGCAACCCTCGGGATGCGCGTGAACAGTCCAAGCCGTACCATCACGAACCCGGCCTCGGCGACGCCGGATACGAAGTAGACAGCCTGCAGGAAGCTGAAGGGGATGAAGATCATCTGGATGAAGATCCAGATGAGGACGGCGAACGCCGCGACCGCAGAGGCCAGAACGGCCCACGGATGCTGGCGCAGGACAAGGACGAACGCGAGCGTGTGGGTGCCGGCGACAACGATACCGAGCAAGAGTCCGGGGAGCAGGTAGCTGGTGAACGGAGTGCCCGCCAGGTAGTCCTCGGGGGGACTGAACGCCGTGGCCATGCTTGGCGCCAGGGCTCCGAGTGTGAGGGCAAGACCGCCGAGGAACGCGGTCACGGCGACGAACGCCTGGACAACGAGCAGGGCGACCCCGGCGAGCCGGGGGATGCTCATGACTCCACCGCGGCGAGCCCCACCGTACGCCGAATCGGTCTTGTCAACGTTCCGGTGGTGCGGAACATGGGTCCAGAGATCACTCGCACGCGCATCCCCATTCCTTCCGATCGATTGCACTCGCAGTCTCGTCGCCACCCGCGCGGGCCGGCAGTGCCAAACGTCCTACGACGCCTCCCGCATCCGCAGGGCTGGCCACGCTCGCTGACGGTTCGCGTGACCTTTGGCCCTATAGAGTGCATCGGGGACCGGGGAGCATGGCGCCATGTCGTCCCACACCGGTCCTTTCGAGAGTTCGTCCTCGCCCGCCCTGCGTGGCTCAGTTAGGCGACGCGTGGGGTACGCCGTCGCCGTGGCCGTGAGCGGGGTGCTGCTCGTGCTGGTGAACGCCGTCCCCGGCTGGCGTGCCGTGCCTTTCGTCACCGCGGAAGCGGTCGATGTGATCTTTCTCGTGAATCTCTCACTCATCGTCGGCATCGTCGTCAACTCGCTCAACGCTGTGTTCGATCGGCGTTGGCTACGGGCTGCCGGGGAATTGGCGAGTTCGACTGTGGCGCTGGTCATGCTCGTTCAGCTCTGGCAGGTGTTTCCCTTCGAGTTCGCCGATCCCGCAGTCGATTGGGCTCTCATCCTGCGCGTTGTGATCGCGTTCGCGATCGGGGGGTGCGTCGCGAGCATGATCGTGCAGATGGTCATCCTGATTCGTATCGGAAGTAGACACCTCCCCGCGGCTCCTGGGCCCTCGAGCGCCTGACCTTCCCGGCACCGCCCACTGTTCCGGGGATGGGACGGCAGAGTCCCCGGTAATGTCTCCGTCTCGGCTGTGCCGCCGAGCCGACGGAATGACAGGTCGAGGGACCAAAGGCCCTTTATCTGCGGCCCGAGCAGGATGAGTGTAGAGACACCGGGAGCCAACTGGCCCCCGCGCCGGACACACCAACACGCTGATGGTCCGACTGATTGAGCGCGGAGGATGAGGCAACAAGATGATCGTGAACGCGCCAGATACCCGCATCCAGACCAACGAGCCAACGTGGCGCACGCTCTATTTCGTCGCCGGAATCGGCTCGATCGTCTTTGTGCTGCTGCTGATCACCGCGCTTGTCGTGGACTTCATCGCTCCGCCGCCGGTGGACGGAGGTGCGGAGACGCTCGAGTTCATCGCCGCCAACAAGGTGCCCTACATGCTGGAGCAGGTGCTGTGGATCCTCCCGAACGTGCTCGCTGTGCTGGTCTTTGTCGCCCTCTTCATCGCGCTGAGCCAGGTCAACAAGAGCCTTGCGCTGATCGGCGCGCTGTTGGGAGGGCTGTCATGGGCGATGTTCCTCGCGATCCCCGTTACCAGCCGCGGCTCGCTCACGCTGGTGTATCTCAGCGACCAGTACATGGCCGCAAGTGCTCCGGAGCGTGACCGGTTCGCCATCGCGGCGGAGGCCATCGTGGCCGAGAACAACACTCCCGCGATCGTCGCCGTCTTGTCCGCGGCGGGGATTCTCCTGATCTCTCTCGTGATGACAAGAGGTGTCGTTATGCCACGCGCACTGGGGTGGCTCGGGGTCGCGACCGGGGCGCTGGGCATGCTCAGCGAAGCACTCCGATACGCCGCGCCCTTCTTCTACTGGGGCTACGGCATCCTGCTCTGGGTCTGGTTCATCGCCGTCGGGATCTCATTCATCCTGCTCGCACGGCGCACACCACGCATGTCCACCCCCGACGCGTCGACGGTCCCGCCAAGGACGGCCTAGGGCACGAGCGCCTCTCTTCGTGATTCCCGAGCGAGGCGGGTGGGGTCGAGCTCGAACATCACCGGAGCCAGCGCCATGCGGTCCATGACGTCGCGCATCACCCGACGTTCCGCCGCCCGCTCTCGCAGCGTTGAACTCACGAACACCCGCAAACGCTGGTCGGGTGTTCGAATAACGCAGGCACGGTCCGCCATGGGGGCCAGTGTCATCCCATCCCCCGCGACGTGTTCATAACCTCCCAAACCGGTTGCGGGGTCTGTGTTGGCTTGACTCGGTCTTGAAGTAATCGGCGCGGATAGGATCCCTATTCGCACCGTGCGCGAAAGCCGCGCGACTGCGCGCAGTAATAGTTCGCCTGGGGGTCGTGGCCGGGCATGCAGCTCTACAATCGACCTCAAGCTGATAGCGCGGGTTCGATTCCCGTCATCCCCTCCAAAAAGCCCCCGGAATTCCGGGGGTTTTTCCTTTCCCGGCGTCACAGCACACCACGTGGCGTCACACGTATGTGTGCACCTATGTGTGCAC
>NZ_WOYQ01000014.1 GCF_011620665.1 Microbacterium sp. | reverse complement strand
GCCGCCGCGCTCCCCGCCCCGCGCCCGCGCCCGCGCCCTCCCCCGAGACACCCGTTGCGCCCCGAGACACTGGTGCACAACGGGTGTCTCGGGGCACAGTGCGTGTCTCGGGGGCGGGGGCGGGGCGGGGGCGCGGGGGTTAGGCGAAGGCCTCTATGGGCGGGCAGGCGCAGACGAGGTTGCGGTCGCCGTAGGCGTTGTCGATCCGGCGCACGGGGGGCCAGTACTTCGTGCGCACCAGGCTGTGCAGCGGGTACACCGCGCGTTCGCGCGAGTAGGGGTGATCCCACGTGCTCGATACGACCGCTTCCGCGGTGTGGGGCGCATTCACCAGCGGGTTGTCGTCCGCGGGCCACTCCCCTGCGGCGACGGCGTCGGCCTCGGCCTTGACCGCGATCATCGCTTCGATGAACCGGTCGATCTCACCGAGATCCTCAGACTCTGTGGGTTCGACCATGAGGGTCCCGGCGACCGGGAACGACATCGTCGGCGCGTGGAAGCCGTAGTCGATCAGGCGCTTGGCCACATCATCGACCGTGACTCCGGTCGCTTCCTTCAGCGGACGCAGGTCGAGGATGCACTCGTGCGCGACGAGCCCACCCTCGCCCGCATAGAGCACCGGATAGTGATCCTTCAGCCGCACAGCGATGTAGTTGGCCGCGAGCACCGCCGCACCCGTCGCATCGCGCAGACCGGCGGCGCCCATCATCCGCACGTACGCCCACGAGATCGGCAGAATGGATGCCGACCCATACGGCGCGGCCGAGACCGGTCCGCCGTCGAACACGAACCCTCCCGCGTGCTCGGCCCTCTGCGCGAGAGGATGCGACGGGAGGAACGGCGCGAGGTGCGCCTTGGCGGCCACAGGGCCCACACCGGGCCCGCCCCCGCCGTGCGGGATCGCGAACGTCTTGTGCAGGTTCAGGTGCGACACGTCGCCGCCGAGGTCTCCGAACCGCGCAAAGCCGAGCAGTGCGTTGAGGTTCGCACCGTCCACATACACCTGACCCCCGGCGTCGTGCACGGCCTGCGTGATCTCGAGCACATCATGCTCATAGACGCCGTGCGTGGAAGGGTAGGTGATCATGAGTGCGGCCAACGCCTCGGCGTGCGCCGCGATCTTGGCACGCAGGTCGTCGAGATCGACGTTTCCGGCCTCGTCGCACGCGACCACCACGACCTTCATCCCGGCGAGGGTGGCCGAGGCGGCGTTCGTGCCATGCGCCGACGACGGAATGAGACACACGTCGCGGTGGGTGTCTCCCGCGGCGTGGTGGAAGCCGCGGATCGCGAGGAGTCCGGCCAGCTCGCCCTGCGACCCCGCGTTGGGCTGCAGCGAGACCGCGTCGTATCCGGTGACCTCGGCGAGCCAGCTTTCGAGCTGTTCGATCATCACGAGGTAGCCGGCAACGTCGTCCAGCGGCGCAAACGGATGCACCCGCGCGAACTCCGGCCATGACACGGCTGCCATCTCGGTGGCCGCATTGAGCTTCATCGTGCACGACCCCAGCGGGATCATCCCGCGGTCGAGCGCGTAGTCCCGGTCGGCGAGCTGCTTGAGGTAGCGCATCATCGCCGTCTCGGAATGGTGGGTGTTGAAGACCGGATGCGTGAGGAAATCGTCATCGCGTCGCAGCCCGCGGGGCAGATGCGTGGGCATTGCGCCAGCGACGAACCCGAAGGCACGCTGCTGCGGTCCCCCGAAGACCTGGGCCACGCGGTGGAGATCCAGGATCTCGGTTGTCTCGTCGACCGAGATTCCCACCGAGTCGCCGTCACGCAACCACAACTGGTAGCCGCGCTCACGGGCGCTCGCGATCACCTGCTCGGCGCGACCGGGCGTCATCACCACGAGCGTGTCGAAGAAGACATCGTGCACGAGCTCATTGCCCGCGTCGGTCAGCCACTGCGCGAGCAGGCTCGCCTTGACGGCGACATCCGACGCGATCACCCGCAGCCCATCGGGCCCGTGGTACACGGCGTACATCGATGCCATGACGGCCAGCAGCACCTGGGCGGTACAGATGTTGGAGGTCGCCTTCTCGCGGCGGATGTGCTGCTCGCGGGTCTGCAGGGAGAGGCGATATGCGGGCTGACCGACGGCATCCATCGAGACCCCCACGAGGCGACCCGGAAGCTGCCGCTCGAGGCCGGCGCGCACGGCCAAGTAGCCGGCGTGCGGTCCGCCGAATCCCATCGGCACGCCGAACCGCTGGGTCGTGCCGACCGCGATGTCGGCACCCAGGGATCCCGGTGAGCGCAGCAGAGTGAGGGCGAGCAGGTCCGCGGCGACGACGACCAGGCCGCCGCGGGCCTGAACACCGGCGATCACCTCAGACGGGTCCCACACTTCTCCCGACGCGCCCGGATACTGGACGAACGCGCCGAACCCCTCGACGAGCCCGGTGACCGGCTGCGATTCCGAGGCCGCCACACCGGCTCCCGGGACCGCCACGGGGCGGAAGTGTGTCTCGCGGATCTCGATCCCGAGAGCTGCGGCACGGTGCTGCAGCAGCGCGCGCGTCTGCGGGAACGCATCCGCGTCCACGAGGAACACATTCGACCCGGACTTCGAGGCGCGGCGTGCCACCAGCATCCCCTCGACGACCGCCGTCGACTCATCGAGCATCGACGCGTTCGCGGTCTCGAGGCCCGTGAGATCGGCGACCATCGTCTGGAAGTTGATCAGCGCCTCGAGGCGCCCCTGCGAGATCTCAGGCTGATACGGCGTATACGCGGTGTACCAGGAAGGATTCTCGAAGACGTTGCGCTGAATCACCGACGGGGTGGCGGTGTCGTAGTACCCGAGTCCGATCAGCGAGCGCGCCGATCGGTTCTGCGACGCGAGCGCCCGCAGTTCGGCGAGGGCGTCGGCTTCGGAGACGGCGCGAGGGAGCCCCTCGGGGAGCGCCGGAACCGTGTGCACCAGGGGGTCGACATGAATGGATGCCGGCACCGCTCGCTCGACGAGCGCCTCGACGCTGTCATAGCCGAGCGCATCGAGCATCTGCCGCTGAGCGGCGGCGTCGGTGCCGATGTGGCGCGCGGCGAACGGCGCGCTCACGCCTCGCCGCCCGTGAGTGCGACATACGCATCGCGGTCCAAGAGCCCGTCGACGTCCACGGTGTCGACTCGCACCTTGATGAGCCACCCGTCACCGAAGGCCGAGGCGTTCACGAGCGACGGGTCGTCGACGACCGCGTCATTGACCTCGACGACCTCGCCGCTCAGCGGCGCATAGAGCTCGCCGACCGACTTGGTCGACTCGATCTCGCCGCAGACATCACCCGCGGTCAGGGTCGTGCCGACCGCCGGCAACTCGACGAAGACGACGTCGCCGAGCTTGTCAGCGGCGTAATCGGTGACGCCGACGGTGGCCACATCGCCGTCGAGGGCGATCCACTCGTGCTCGTCGGTGTAGTGGAGCGAGGTCAGGTCGGTCATTTCATCCTCCGGTAGAAAGGCAGTGCGGTCACGGTAGTGGGGATGCGGGTTCCCCGTACATCGAGGAAGAGCCCCGTGCCCGAAGCGCTGACCGCAGGTGCGACGTACGCCATCGCGATCGGGTGGCCGAGCGTGGGGCTGAGAGCACCTGAAGTGATCTCGCCGACGCGCGCGCCTTCAGAATCCAAGACGGCGTACCCCGCGCGACCCGCGCGCCGACCTTCGGCGACGAGCCCGACGAGCACGGGGGCATCGGGAGCGGCGACCGCGCCCTGGCCGACGAAGGACTTCTTATCCTCGTCGACGACGCGGCCAAGCCCTGCCTGCACCGGCAGTGTGGCGCGCGACAGCTCATGCCCGTAGAGCGGCATTCCGGCCTCGAGGCGCAGCGTGTCGCGGGCAGCGAGCCCGGCCGGTACGAGGCCATGGGACGCACCGGCAGCGAGCACCTCGTCCCAGAGAGGAACCGCGATGGATGCCGGAGCCAGCAGTTCGAAACCGTCTTCGCCGGTGTAGCCGGTGCGCAGAATGAGCACCTCGGTGCCCGCGAAACGTGCCGCGGCCCACGCGTAGTAGCGCAGATCCTCAACCCCGGGTGCGATGTCTCTGAGACCGGCGACGCCCCGCAACACCTCGGCGGCGACGGGTCCCTGCAGCGCGAGCAGCGCATAGTCGTCCGACACGTCCGTGACGCCGACCCCTTCGTACCCCTGGGTGCGCGCAGCGAGGGTTTCCGCAACGGGCGCGCGGTTTCCTGCGTTCGCGACGATCAGGAAGGCGTCGGTGCTCAAACGGTAGACGATGAGGTCGTCGATGATCCCGCCGTCGGGCGCGAGCAGCAGCGAGTACTTGGCCCGGCCGACCGCGAGCGTCGACAATCGACCGGCAAGCGCGGCATCCAGGTACGCAGCCGCGTCCGCGCCCTCGACCCGGAACTCGGCCATGTGCGAAATGTCGAACAGGCCGGCAGCAGTGCGGACGGCGTGGTGCTCGGCGAGATCGGAGGTGTATCGCACCGGCATCGACCAGCCGCCGAAGTCTGTGAAGGAGGCGCCGAGCGATGCCTGGCGTGCGGCGAGCGGGGTGGAGCGGGGTTCTGACACGAGTTCTCCCGAGATCGAACGGGCAGACGGCGAGGACTCGGCGCCTGTGAACTCCCCCTCTGTCATGGGCCTGAGAGCTTCACCCCGCGATGCGCTCGGGGACCGAGATTCGAGGAGTTTTCACCGTCGGCGGATGCGGCAGCATCGCTTTCCAGAGCGGCCGGACGTGAGCGGTACGCGGACCTGAGAGATTGGCGGGGAGGCTTGCTCCTTCGGTGCCCGTCAGCGACCTCGAGGGTCGGATGCCGGTGCTCTCCCGCACACGTCATGCGGCCTGTCTTCAGTTGCCCTGCCAGCATAGCGTGCGATCACCGCAGGCACTGGCCGGACGCGACGTCGGGCGACTGGGCACCGAGGCCTGCCAGCGCCGGGCGCAGTTCATCCGTGGTCATGGCATAGCCGCGCCTTTCGCCCTCGGCGCCGCGTGCAAAGATCACGCCGATCACGGCGCCGTCACCCGACAGGAGCGGACCACCGGAGTTTCCGGGTTGGACGTCGGCGGCGAGCGCATAGATCTGACGCGGGGTGACGGACGCGTCGTAGATGTCGGGTACGGGAACGGGCCCGACCGAGAGGACGCCCGCCGGCCCGCTGCGGAAGGGACCGCCGAGCGGGTAGCCCTGGAACGCGGCCTGGGTGCCGGGGGCGGCGGGCTCGGCGATCCGGAGAGGCTCGGCATCCAACCCGTCGACAGCGATGACGGCAAGATCGTCGACAGGATCGAAGTACACGATCCGACCCTCCGTGACCCATCCGCCCGGAAGCTCCACGACCGGACTTCCGACGCCGGCCACGACGTGCGCGTTGGTGAGCACGAGGTCATCGGCCGCGACGAACCCCGTGCCGGTGAGGGTGGCGCCGCAGGCATAGGCCGTGCCGCTGATGCGCGCGACGGATGCCGACGCGGTCTGCAGCTCGGGGTCGTCCAGCCCGATCGCCGGACCCTCCGGGGTGACGATCGTGCCGATGACGGCCTCGAGGCGGGGCAGCCCGTCCTCGAGCAGGGCGCTGCGCGCGGCGGCGAGCGCGTCGTCGACGGGATCGGGTGTGAGGGAGTCGAGGAACCCGATGACGCGGGACGACGCGATCGCCGGCGAGATGCCGGGGAGCCCGGTCGTGCTGAGTCCCGACGCGATCAGGAGCAGCGCGAGCGCCGTCGCGACGACGCTCATCACCCCACCGAGCAGGCGCTCGAGTCCCCGCAGCCGTGTGCGATCGACACCGCGACGCACCGCCGCACCGATGCCAGCGCCGATCGCGGTGGTCAGGAAAACGATCGCCACCGCGCCGCCCGCGAGCGCGGCAGTGCGCCAACGTCCGGCGGGAATGAGATCCGAGATCAGCGGCGTCAGCAGCGGCACGACCCAGACCGCGACGGCCGCACCGGAGACGAGTCCGATGATCGTTCCGAGGCTCGCGAAGAATCCGCGCGCGACTCCCGCCGCGAACGCGACCAGGAGTGCGGTCGCAGCGATGATGTCGACGACGATCACGGTGACCTCCGTGCGCCACGCTAGCAATCGGCGGCTCGCTGATCCTGAGCGGATGCCTCGTCTTGATCTTCGGGTGCATGTGACTCTAAGATGAGACCGAGGTTAGGGTCAAAGTGACACAAACAGATTCGCTCACGGATGAGATCCGGGTCGCCGTCTCGACGGTGATCTTCAGCCTGCGTCGTGAGCGCACAGGTGGGCGGGCGCGGGTGGTCCTCCCCCTCGTTCGGCGCACGCGCGACCCGCACGAGGGACAGTGGGCGCTGCCGGGAGGCTGGCTCGATGCCGCCGAGAACCTGGAGCCGGCGGCTTCGCGCACCCTCGCCGAGACGACGGGACTGGTGCCGAGCTTCCTTGAGCAGCTGTATGCATTCGGTGACATCCACCGCTCCCCCACGCGCACGATCTCAATCGTGTACTGGGCACTCGTGCGCGAAGACACGACGCTGGCAACCGAGCTGGAGAATGTCGCCTGGTTCGATGCGGTCACCCTCCCGCACCTCGCCTTCGACCACAACGACATCGTCGGCTACGCCCTCTGGCGCGTCCGCAACAAGGTGGGCTACAGCCGCATCGCCCATGGACTGCTCCCCGAGCTGTTCACTCTCGCCGACCTCCGCGAGGTGTACGAAGCACTCCTCGGGCGGAGCCTGGATCCGGCGAACTTCCGGCGCCAGGTCGAGAACTCGAGCACCCTCATCCCCACCGACGACTTCCGCACCGGCAGTCATCGCCCCGCGCGCCTCTACCGCTACGACCGGGACGTCGAACTCGCCGAACGCGGACCGCTCCCGCACTCCTCCCTCACGCTCCGCTAGAAAGGGCCCGGACCCATGACCGCCATCAACATCGCTCTCCCCCCTCGCCCCGTGGACGCGAGCGTCGACCACCGCATCCAGGAGATCGTCGCGGGAAGCAGCACCGGCGACACCTGCAACACCGACCTCGCCGCCGGGCCGTGGGACTTCGACGCGCGCCCCGGATACGGCCCCGGCTCTTCGATGGGCGACGTGATTCCGACCGGGTCACCCCGCCAGGGCGAACTGCCCGCAGAATATCGCGAGGCATCCGAGGCCGAGCTCGACGCCCGGATCCGATCGGCCAAGGCCACTCTCGGGGACCGTGTGGTCGTGCTCGGCCACTTCTATCAGCGCGAAGAGGTCATCGTCCACGCCGACTACGTCGGCGATTCGTTCCAGCTCGCCAATGCGGCGCTCGAGCACCCCGATGCCGAAGCCATTGTGTTCTGCGGGGTCCACTTCATGGCCGAGACCGCCGACCTGCTCTCCCGGCCGGAGCAGGCCGTGATCCTTCCGAACCTCGCTGCGGGCTGCTCGATGGCAGACATGGCCTCGATCGACGAGGTCGAAGAGTGCTGGGAGCAGCTGGGCGAGCTTTATGGCGACCTCGACACGCCCGACGCCGACGGCCTCGTCCCGGTGATCCCGGTGACGTATATGAACTCGTCAGCGGCGATCAAGGGTTTCGTCGGGCGCCATCGCGGAATCGTGTGCACCTCCTCGAACGCCCGCACGGTGCTCGAATGGGCGTTCGCTCGCGGTCGCCGGGTGCTGTTCTTCCCCGACCAGCATCTGGGACGCAACACCGCCAAGGCCATGGGGGTCCCCCTCGAGCAGATGCCGATGTGGAACCCGCGCAGAGCCCTCGGCGGATCAGACGCTCAAACCCTCGCGGATGCGCGCGTGATCCTGTGGCACGGGTTCTGTTCTGTGCACCGGCGCTTCACGGTCGACCAGATCGAGAAGGCGCGTGCCGAGCACCCCGGAGTGCATGTCATCGTGCACCCCGAGTGCCCGATGGAGGTGGTGGATGCCGCCGACGCCGCCGGGTCGACGGACGTCATCCGCAAGGCGATCATGGCCGCGACGGAGCCGACGACCTTCGCGATCGGCACCGAGATCAACCTCGTGCAGCGACTGGCAGCCCAGCATCCCCAGCACGAGATCTTCTGCCTCGACCCCGTGGTCTGCCCCTGCTCGACGATGTACCGCATCCACCCCGGCTATCTCGCGTGGGTGCTCGAGGCGCTCGTGGCCGGCCAGGTGCTGAACCGGATCACGGTGCCGGAAGATGTCGCCGGCCCCGCCCGGATCGCGCTCGAGCGGATGCTGGCGGCCAAGCCATGACGCGCCGACAGGCGCCGGCTCCCACCGACGGGACTCAGGGGCCGGTGCGCGTCGTGATCGTCGGATCAGGCATCGCGGGACTCGTGACCGCCCTCCACGCCGTGGACGCGGGCTGCCAGGTCACCGTCGTGACGAAGGACGTTCTCGAGCACGCCAACACCCGCTACGCCCAGGGCGGCATCGCGGGCGTCATGTTCGAGGACGATCGGGCAGAAGACCACATCCGGGACACCCTCGTCGCCGGCGCCGGTCTCAGCGACCCCGCCGCAGTGCACGTGCTCGTCGACGACGGACCCGAGAGGATCCGTGAGCTCGTCGCGCTCGGGGTCGCCTTCGATCGTGGCGAAGACGGCTCATACATGAAGGGCCTCGAAGCGGCGCATTCCTATCCGCGCATCCTGCACGCGGGAGGTGATGCGACCGGCACCGCCATCGAAAGAGCGCTCGTCGCACGCGTGCGCGCGAGCAGCGCCGAGGTCATCGAGCACGCCTTTCTCGTCGATCTCGTGGCGGCCGGTCACCCCGCGCGCGTCGCGGGGGTCGACCTCTTGATCGGTGACGCGCCGGGGGTCACCGGAACTCGACGAACCGTTCGGGCGGATGCCGTTGTCCTCGCCACCGGCGGCGCGGGGCAGCTGTTCGCGCACACGACGAATCCGCCCGTCGCCACCGGCGACGGCATCGCCGCGGCCCTCCGCGCCGGGGTCGCCGTCACCGATCTCGAGTTCGTCCAGTTCCACCCCACGGTGCTCGCGATCGGCGCGGCGTTCCTCGTGTCGGAGGCGGTGCGCGGTGAGGGCGCCGTTCTGCGCGATGAGGAGGGTCGGCGGTTCATGCTCGAGGCGCACCCCGACGCGGAACTCGCACCCCGCGATGTCGTCGCGCGTGCGATCTCGGAAGCCATGGAGCGACAGTCCGGTCGCCCCGTGCTGCTGGATGCGACCGGACTGCGTCCGACTCGCAAGCAGACGACATCGTTCCTGGCCCGTCGGTTCCCGACGATCGACGCGGCTGTGCGCGAACGCGGACTCGACTGGGCGCGCGAGCCGATTCCGGTGACGCCCGCGGCGCACTATCTGATGGGCGGCGTACGGACGGACCTGTTCGGGCGGACCAGCCTCGGCGGGCTCTACGCCGTCGGCGAGGTCGCCCGCACCGGTGTGCACGGCGCGAACCGTCTCGCCTCGAACTCGCTGCTCGAGGGTGCCGTCTTCGGCGCGCGCACCGGCGACGTGCTCGCGGCGGATGCGGCCTCCGGCACGTGGCCCGCGGCAGCGGCGCGAGTCGGCTGGCGACCGTCGAGGGCCGCCGCGGCAGCCGCGGCCACCGCGGAAGGTTTCACGCGGGCGGGACTGCAGAGCCTCCTCTGGGAGCATGCCGGTCTCGTGCGCGACTCCGCCGGCCTCTCGCACGCGGCATCCCTCATCGCGGCGTGGCGGGCACAGACGCGAGTGGCCGAGACCGAGTCCCAGCTCGAGGACGAGAACCTGCTGGTCGTCGCCGAAGCCCTCGTCGCAGCCTCCCTCGCTCGCCCCGGCTCGGTGGGGGCGCACTTCCGAAGCGATCCGCCACCGGCGGGCGTGCACACGATTCTGCGCAGCCTGCCGGCGGCGGCGGCCGAAGCAGCGCTCCCCGCACTGGGTCCCGGACCAGCCGAGCGCCCGTTGGAGCAGGCGGCATGCTGAGCCTCGCTCACATCGACCGCGTCGTCGCCGCTGCACTCGAAGAGGACGCGCCGTGGGGCGATCTGACGAGCGAGTACCTGATCCCCATCGATGCCACGGCGACCGCAGACCTCGTCGCGCGCGAGGCGGGGGTCTTCAGCGGCGGCGATGTGTTCACGGCCGCCTTCGCCCTCACCGATCCGGGCATCGAGGTCGCCCTCCGCGTCGCGGACGGCGAGACGTTCGCGGCGGGCGCGATTCTCGCCGCCGTCGCGGGACCCGCGCGCGGCGTGCTGCAGGCCGAGCGGATCGGGCTGAACTTCGTCCAGCGGATGAGCGGCATTGCAACGCTCACCGCCAGCTATGTCGCCGCGGTCGCCGGCACGGGCGCGCGCATCGCCGACACCCGCAAGACCACTCCAGGGCTCCGCGCCTTCGAACGCGCCGCGGTCATCGCCGGCGGCGGCCGCAATCACCGCTTCTCGCTGTCCGACGCGGTCATGGCCAAGGACAACCATCTCGCCGTGCTCACAGCGGGCGGGACCGACCTCACGACCGCCCTGCGGGCGGCGACCGCCCGGCTGCCGCACACGGCCCATGTCGAAGTCGAGGTCGACCGGATCGACCAGATAGAACCGGTGCTCGCGGCGGGGATCGGCACGATCATGCTCGACAACTTCTCGCTCGAGGACCTCCGCATCGGCGTCGCGCAGATCGCCGCCCGTGCGACCGTCGAGGCATCCGGCGGGGTGACGCTGGAGACCGTCCGCTCGATCGCGGAAACGGGTGTCGATGTCATCTCGGTCGGTGCGCTCACCCACTCGGCACGGGCCCTCGACCTCGGGCTCGACGTGCGCGTGAGCCCCGGCGGCTGATGCTCTACCTCGACCACGCCGCCACCACCCCGGTGCGTCCGGAGGCGCTCGAGGCGATGATCCCGTACCTCACCGAGCGGTTCGGAAATCCGTCCAGTCACCACACGGTGGGCGAGGCCGCGGCATCCGCCCTCGACGATGCACGACACCGGGTCGCGGCGGTCCTGGACATGCGCGCGGGTGACATCGTCTTCACTGCGGGCGGCACCGAGTCCGACAATCTCGCGATCAAGGGGCTCGCGATCGGTGCAGCACTGCGCCGCGGTGGGCCCGTGCACATCATCACGACCCCGATCGAGCACGAGGCGGTGCTCGCGTCATGCGATTACCTCGAGCGGGTGCACGGCTATGCCGTCACGCGCGTGCCGGTCGACGAGACGGGGCGCGTGGACCCGGATGCCGTCGCCGCGGCGATCCGCACGGATACGGCCCTCGTCACCGTCGGGTACGCGAACAACGAGATCGGGACGGTCCAGGACGTCGCTGCGCTCGCCCGCGTCGCGAGTGCAGCAGGCGTCCCCCTGCACCTCGACGCGGTCCAGGCCGCCGGATGGCTGCCACTTCGGGACACCGGCGCGGACGCGCTGTCGATCGCGGGTCACAAGATCGGCGCACCCCAGGGCACGGGAGTGCTCGCTGTGCGGGGCCGCCTCCCGCTCGAACCTCTGCTGCACGGCGGCGGCCAGGAGCGTGACCGCCGGAGCGGCACCGAGAACGTGGCCGGTGCCGTCGCGTTCGCGATCGCGCTGGAGCTCGCCGAGGCCGAACGCGAAGAGGCCGCGACGCGTGTCGCGGCGCTGCGCGACGCCTTCATCGCGCGCGTTCTGGAACGGGTGCCGACCGCGCAGCTCACCGGCCACCCGGTGCACCGACTGCCGGGAACCGCGAGCTTCACTTTCGCGGGGACGAGCGGCGAAGCCGTGCTCCTCGAGCTGGAACGCCGCGGCGTGGTGTCCTCGAGCGGGTCGGCGTGTGCCGCGGGGGCGGATGAACCCTCACACGTCCTCCTCGCGCTCGGAATCCCGCCCGACGTCGCGCAGACATCCGTCCGCTTCACGTTCGGGCATGATCTCCGCGACGATCTGGCCGCAGTCGCCGATGCGGTGGCTGCGTCCGTCGCCGCCGTCCGCAGCTGAGGGCTCAGCTCCGGTGGGACCAGACGCGTTCGTCCCCCGGCGCTTCCGAGTCGGGTTCCAGCACGGGAAGCGCACCCGTATCGCTCACATCGGCGGTGAGGAGGAGGGTGGCATCGTGACCGGCGGCACCGACCGGCGCCCGATCGGCTCGACGATCCGGGAGGTCGTGGGGACCCTCTGCGGCAACGATGCCCTCGATCTGTGAAGCCGCCATCTGCTGAGCGGCGAGTTCGGCGTACAAGCCGCCGTTCGAGAGCAGCTCGGCGTGCGTCCCGGACTCCACGATCCGTCCGGCATCGACGACATGGATGACGTCGGCACCGATCACCGTCGACAGGCGGTGCGCGACCGTGAGAGTCGTGCGCCCGCGCGCCGCAGTGTCGAGCGCTTCCTGCACGATGCGCTCCGATACGGTGTCCAGCGCGCTCGTCGCCTCATCCAGCAGGAGGACCGGCGGATCCTTCAGAAGAACGCGCGCGATCGCGATGCGCTGCTTCTCGCCGCCCGACAGGCGGTATCCGCGCTCCCCGACGATCGTGTCGTAGCCCCGCTCGAACCCCACGATGACGTGGTGGATGCTGGCGGCCGTGCACGCGGCTTCGAGCTCGGCATCCGTCGCACCAGGCTTGGCGTAGCGGAGGTTCTCGCGGATCGTGGCATGGAACAGGTAGGTCTCCTGCGAGACGATCCCGACGTGATCGATGATCGACTCCTGCGTGAGCGTCCGAACGTCCGCACCGCTGAACAGCACCGTTCCTCCCGAGGCTTCGTACAGGCGCGGCGCGAGGTACAGGATGGTCGTCTTGCCCGCTCCCGACGGCCCGACGAAGGCGACGTGCTGGCCGTGCTCCGCGACGAACGAGACGCCACCCAGGGTCGGGCGTGCTGCGCCGGCGGCATCCGGATACCGGAACACGACATCGCGGAACTCGACCCGTCCCAGCGGACCAGGCGCGTCGGCGACCGTGACCGCGTCCGGCCGATCGATGATCGCCGGCGTGAGGTCGAGGTACTCGAAGATGCGCGCGAACAAAGCGCGAGAGGTCTGCAGATCCAGCGCGACGCGCATGAGCCCCATGAGGGGCATCAGCAAGCGCGCCTGCACCGTGGTGAAGGCAACGACGGTGCCCGCCGTGATCGCGCCGGTCCCCCCGGCGATGAGGTACCCGGCGACGAGGTAGATGACCGCCGGAACCGACGCCATCAGCACTTGCACGACGGCGAAGAACCCCTGGCCGCTCATGGCGCGCCTCACCTGCAGCTGCACCTGATTCGCGTTCTCGTCGCTGTAGCGGGCGGACTCGGCGCGCTGGCGGTTGAAGGCCTTTGACAGCAGGATGCCGGAGACGCTCAGGGTCTCCTGCGTGATCGACGTGAGCTCCGCCAGAGACTCCTGGGTCTCGCCGGCGATCCGTGCCCGCACCTGACCGACGCGACGCTGCACGAAGATGAGGATCGGCATCATGAAGACCGCGATCAGGGTCAGGCGCCAGTCGATGATGACCATGGCGACCAGCGCCGAGGCGACCGTGACGACGTTGCCCAGGATGCTGGTGACCGTGTTCGTGAGCACTCCGGACACGCCGCCGACATCGTTCTGCAGGCGCGACTGGATCACTCCGGTCTTGGTCCGGGTGAAAAAGCCCAGCTCCATCGACTGCAGGTGCCCGAAGAGCTTCACGCGCAGGTCGCCGGTGACGTCGTTGCCCACCGTCGAGGTGAACCAGGTCTGCGCGACGCCCAACACCGCCGAGAGCAGGAACAGGCCGATCATGATCAGCACCAGCCGCACGAGCAATCCGAGCTCGGGCCCGCCTCCGGCGACGGGGAACAGCGCGTCGTCGAAGATCCGCTGGACGATCAGTGGCGGGATCACCCCGATCGTCGCGCCGGCGACGACCAGGATGCCGGTCACGATGATCCGGCCGGTGTAGGGCCGGAAGAGTGCGACCACCCGGGCACCGAGATCGGCGATCTCGGGCGCTTGAGCGTTCAGCTTCTTCTGCGCCGCTTCATCCACGCCGTGAAACCCACCGTGGCCGACCGGGCCTCCGGGACCGCCGCGCCCGCCGCCCATCGCACCCATTGCCATGCCGGCCAGCCTATGCGCGCCGGCAGGCGTACCGGCCCGATCAGCCGAGTCCGGCGATCAGGTTGATGACCGTGGCCAGGATGACGGCGCCGAAGAGGTACGCAAGCAGGGTCTGCGCGATGACGACACGGCGCAGACCCGTCGTGCTGACGTCGGTGTCGGCCACCTGATAGGTCATGCCGAGACCCACCGAGAAGTAGCCGAAGTCCGCATAGCAGGGGTCGGTGTCCTGATGGAAGTCGATCCCTCCGACGGGGTCGGCGAAGTAGAGATGGGCGTAGCGGAGCATATAGTCCGCCTGGATCAGAGCCCACGACGACGCCACGGCCACCACCGCGACCGCGGCCAGCACGGACGCACGCACCGGATCGGCATCGCGGGTCTGGATCAGCACGATCGCCACCGCGGTGAGGCTCACCAGGCTGCCGCTCACCGCGATCACGCGGGCGATGGAGCGGCCCGGGTCTTCCCTCGTCGCGTGCGCCCGGGTGGCCGGGCCGTCCATCGGCCACGTGACAACCAGGATCCAGACGACGCTGGTCAGCGCCGCCCCCGACCAGCCGACCAGCAGGCCGGCCGCACCTCCGAGCACCGACCCCGCGGCGAGGGCGAGCGCAACCCCCACGGCGAGACTCACGAGGCCGCGGAGGAGGATGGGAAAGCGGCGGACGATGGTCATGCTCCGATCGTGCCACGCCGCCGGCACTCAGTCCCCGCCGGAGGCGGGACGGGCGATCACCGGGTCAGGTGGTGCTGCAGCATCCGCCCCCGCAGCACGATGCGCCCGCCGAGGCGACCGTGAGCAGGTTCTGCTCGTCGGGAACGGGCTGAAGAGTGGGTACGGGAAGATTCGATGTAGCCATTCCCTCATCGTAGACCCTGCACCGGATGCAGGATCCGGCGGGCGTGAGGTGCTCAATCCCAGTCGAGATAGTCCTCGATGAACCATGACGTCTCACCGGGGTGAGTGACGACGAACAGGTGCCCGGCGTGGTCGACTTCCTTCACGCTGACGAGCGCCGGAGCCGACGCCTGCAGGGCCGACCCGTTGCTCGGAGGCGTGATCGTGTCACTCGCCCCCTGGATGACGAGGGTCGGAGTGTCCGGTGCGATCGTCGCCCAATCGGGCCGCGGAGTCACGGTGAGAGCTGCGTGATGCCGTGCTTCAAGCACCGCGTCCGGCACATAGTCGCCACCGAACACAGCCGCGAGCACGTCGCCGCGGTCGGCATCGGCACCGACTTCCACACCCAGCAGCAGGATGCCGTTGACACGGTCGTGGTGGTCCAGAGCGACCGTGCGGGCGACGGCGCCGCCGAATGCATGGCCGCCGATCCACGCGTCCTGCATGCCGATCGCGTCCATGACGTCGACGACGTCGCGCGCCAGATCGTGCATCGTGGCAGGTCCGCTCGAGCGCGTCCCGATGCGGACCACCCGGAAGTCCTCTTCGACGAGGATGCTGGCGAGCGTCCCGAGATAGGCGAAATCGAGCCCCGCCGCCGGAAGGAGCACGATCGCCGGACCCGAGCCCTCATCGACATATCCGACGGCGCGGCCGTCCGGCTCGAGGATCTGGCGCTCCTGCGTCACTGTCGGGATCTCCCTGTCACGTGGCGGCCGAGGGGATCATCCCGCCTCCACCATCCTAATGAGCGCGCCGCACGCGTATCGTGGGCACGGGCGAGAGCGACTCGCCCGACAGATCGAGGGGACACCCCGAGTGAAGCTCGCCGACCTGCGCCGCTTCGTCGCGGTCGCCGCCGCCGACCTTCACTTTCCGCGCGCGACCGATGCCCTCGGCATTTCCCTGGCATCGCTCTATGCGTCGATGGCTCGCCTCGAGGCCGAAGTCGGGCATCCCCTGATGACCCGTGACACGACCCCGTGGTCCCTCACGCCCGCCGGCACTCTCCTCCTCGAGGAGGCGAACCGCCGGATCTCGGACGCACCGGCAGCACCTGCCGCTCACCCGAAGGGCGCGACCGGAGGCAAGGCGAGGGCGTCGAAAGGCGCTGGCCGCGCACCCATCGTGAAGGGCCAGCCGAAGCCCTACAAGAAGCGGCAGGGGCGGTAGATCTCCTCAGCATCCGGCGTGGACGAGCGGCTGCCGGGCTCGATAGAGTCAGGCCATGTTCAGCGCTGTGAACCCTCTCCTGCCGGCGGCCTATGACGTCGCGTGGACGATCGTCGCCGTCGCCGCCTCAGCGCTCACGGTCATCGCTCTGGTCTCGCTCGCCCGAGCTGCGAAGCTCCTCACCGCGCCACCGGCGCTGGTCTGGGTGATCATCGTGCTGGCGCTCCCCGTCGTGGGTGCCGTGGCCTGGCTCGCCGTCGGGCGCCGGGCCGCCGGCGGCGGCGCACGGACCGTCGGCTGACGACGGCACCGACGTCACACGTTGAAGCGGAACTCCGCCGAGTTGCGTTGCAGAACGGTATCCGGCCTCGGATGCAGCGTCATCCGGAGCCAGCGGCGGATTCGATGACGTAGTCCCGTTCGATGGAGGCCGTGGCTCTGCCCCAGTCGCTTGCTCGAACTCGTGATTGATGTGAGTCAAACGCCGCTTCGTCCACGAACCTCTCGTACACGGTCCAGACGAGAGGATCAGACGTCGGCTCGACACGGAAGAAACGGCACCCCGGTTCAGCGCGCGTGAGTTCGACATGCCGATCACGGTGACGGAGGACGATCGCCGTCTCGTCGCCGTCTGGGCAGACGAGACGCCCTGTCGGTGTGATCACGGTCACGCCACCCTGAGCGGGGTGATCGACGCGATCTGCTCCCCCGCGAGGTCCTCGGCGCGATCGAGCTCGTAGTGACTCTGCAGATTGATCCAGAACTCCGCGGACGTGCCGAAGTACTTTGCCAGGCGCAGTGCTGTGTCCGCGGTGATTCCACGCTTGCCGTGAACGATCTCGTTGATCCGCCGTGGTGACACCCCGATGGCCACCGCAAGGCGGTTCTGCGTGATGTCGAACCCGTTGATGAAGTCCTCCATGAGCACCTCACCCGGGTGAATCGGGGGAATCTTGTCAGTGATAGTCAACGATCTCCACCTCCTCTGGCCCAGCATCGGTCCACACGAAGCAGATCCGCCACTGGTCGTTGATCCTGATGCTGTATTGACCGACCCGATCGCCCTTGAGCGCTTCGAGCCGGTTGCCTGGGGGAACACGGAGATCATCGAGCGACTCCGCAGACCCCACCTGACGAAGCTTGCGCAGCGCCACCGAATGAATCCGAGGATCGATCGACGGCACCCGCTCACGACGCCACAGTCGCTCGGTGTCCTTGCTCCCGAACGATCTGATCACACGATCAGGATATAACGCAAAGCGTCAATAACGCTAGACGTTAAAGCGGAACTCGACGACGTCGCCGTCCTGCATGACGTAATCCTTGCCCTCGAGTCGCGCCTTCCCCTTGGCGCGTGCTTCGACGACCGACCCGGTTGCGACGAGGTCGTCGAAGCTGATGACCTCCGCCTTGATGAAGCCCTTCTCGAAGTCGGTGTGGATCACGCCGGCCGCGGCAGGCGCCTTCCAGCCCTTGCCGATCGTCCACGCGCGAGCTTCCTTCGGACCGGCTGTGAGGTAGGTCTGCAGACCGAGCGTGTCAAAGCCGATGCGAGCGAGCTGGTCGAGCCCCGACTCGGTCTGGCCGGTCGACGCGAGCAGCTCCGCGGCATCCTCCGGATCGAGGTCGATGAGTTCCGACTCGATCTTCGCGTCGAGGAACACGGCCTTCGCCGGCGCGACCAGAGCGGCCAGCTCGGCGGTGCGGGCGGCATCGGTCAGCACCGCCTCGTCGACATTGAAGACGAAGATGAACGGCTTCGCGGTCAGCAGCCCGAGTTCCCGGATGAGTGCGAGGTCAAGCCCCGAAGCCGAAAGCAGGATGCCGCGTTCCAAGGCATCCTTCGCGGCGACGGCGACCTCGAGGACTGCGGGGTCGACCTTCTTCCCGCGCACGTCCTTCTCATACCGGGTGATGGCCTTCTCGAGGGTTTCGAGGTCGGCCAGCTGCAGTTCGGCGTTGATGGTCTCCATGTCGTTCTGCGGGTTGACCGCGCCGTCGACGTGCACGACGTCACCGTCCGCGAAGCCGCGGACGACCTGCGCGATCGCGTCAGCCTCACGGATGTTCGCCAGGAACTTGTTCCCGAGTCCTTCGCCTTCGCTGGCCCCGCGCACGATCCCGGCGATGTCGACGAAGGAGACCGCCGCCGGCAGAATCCGCTCGGAGTGGAAGATCTCTGCGAGCTTGTCCAGCCTCGGGTCGGGCAGGTTCACCACTCCGATGTTCGGCTCGATCGTCGCGAACGGATAGTTGGCCGCGAGCACGTCGTTCTTGGTGAGCGCGTTGAAGAGCGTCGACTTGCCGACGTTGGGAAGACCGACGATTCCGATGGTAAGAGCCACGGGGTACGAGTCTACGCGGCGCCCCCGACACGGGCTGCGACGGATTGCTCCCCGGGTTCAGCGGACGCCCGGCGCGCCGTCGCGGAGACATCCGGGGCCCGCGCGAGGGTGGACACGTGCCCCTGGACTTCACCGCGATCGACTTCGAAACGGCGAACTCGTCGAACGCGTCGGTGTGCGCAGTGGGACTCACCCGCGTCCGAGACGGCCGGGTCGTCGCGTCGACCGGATGGCTCATTCGTCCGCCGGCCGGGCACGACCGGTTCTTCGAGCTCAACACGGGCATCCACGGGATTCGCGCCGAAGACGTCGCCGGCGCTCCCGGCTGGTCCGAGCAGCTGAGTGCGCTGACCGCCTTCATCGGAGACGACGTCGTGGTCGCCCACAATGCGGGGTTCGACATGGCGGTCCTGCGGCGCGCGTGCGAAGTCACGGATCTCGCGTGCCCGGCCTACCGCTATGTCTGCAGTCTGCAGGTCTCGCGGAAGACGTATGACCTGGGCTCGTACCGCTTGCCGCTCGTGGCGGCCGCGGCCGGCTTCCTCGACTTCGCGCACCACGATGCCGCGGCGGACGCCCTCGCGTGTGCACACATCATGATCGACGCGGCGACCCGGGCCGGCGCGCAGGACGTCGTCGAGCTCGCGATGCTCCTGGGAGTGCGGGTGCCCCGGATCCGGGTTCCCGCGCCTGCGGCGCTTTCCACCTGAGGGGAATGTGTGCTGTCGGTGGCGTCGAGTACCGCACCGACACGCCGGCTGCCGTCCTTCGCGGAGATGTCGGTGGCCCTCGGCAGGCTGAACGCATGGATGCCGCTCTCGTCACTGCACTCGTCATCGCCAGCCTGTTGGCCGGTCTGCTCGCCGGCTGGTTCGGCGGGGCCGCCCACAGCGCCGAGCGCGCCGCGCGGGAGCGCGCGCACCTCGTCGCACGCGTCGCCGCCGCCGAGGCCGGGAGCGCGCTGCTCACCGAACAGCTCGAGCAGCAGCGCGCTTTGACACGGGAGCTCAGCACACAGGCACGCGCCGATCTGGCTGCGCGGGACGAGCGCGAGCGGCGCGAGCAGCAGGTCCTCCGCGCCCTCGCGCCCGTGCAGGAGAGCCTTCAGACGATGCAGGGCAAAGTCGATCAGCTCGAGCGTGACCGGCGCGAGCAGTTCGGTTCGCTCGCCGAGCAGCTCCGCCGCGCGCAGGAGTCCGATGAGGCGCTGCGGTCGACGACCGAGTCACTGGCCGGTGCCCTGCGCTCGAATCCCGCGCGCGGCGTCTGGGGAGAGACGCAGTTGCGACGGATCGTGGAATCGGCGGGACTGACCCGCTACGTCGACTTCGAGACGCAGACGACGATCGGATCGGATGCCGGGGTGGGCCGCCCCGACCTCGTCGTGCGCCTGCCCGGCGACAAGGCGCTGGCCGTCGACGCGAAAGTGCCGTTGGGGGCCTATCTCGAGGCGAGCACGATTCCCGTCACCGCGATCGGTGCGGAAGGCGCCCGACGCAGAACTCTTCTGGAGCAGCACGTGAAGGCGGTACGCGGGCACGTGGACGCTCTCGCGAAAAAGGCGTACTGGGCAGGACTGTCCTCCAGTCCCGAGTTCGTCGTCTGCTTCATTCCAAGCGAGTCGCTGCTGGCCGCCGCGCTCGAAGAAGACCCCGCGCTGCTGGACTACGCCTTCGGGCGGCGTGTCGCGCTCGCCTCGCCCGTGAACCTCTGGGCGGTGCTGAAGACGGTCGCCTACACCTGGACCCAGCAGGACGTGTCGGACGAGGCGCGAACCCTGTTCGCTCTCGGCAGCGAGCTGTACCAGCGGCTGAGCACTCTGACCGGTCACGCCGACGATCTCCGCCGCGCGATCGAGCGCACGGTCGACAGCTACAACCGATTCGCGGGCTCGCTTGAGACCCGCGTGCTCGTAACCGCGCGCAAATTCCCCGGCATCGACGAGACCCGGCTCGACGCGGTCACCGCCCCGGCACCCGTCGAGACGACGCCGCGAAAGCTCACGGCTCCGGAGTTCACCGCGCCGGAATTCAGCTCGATGGGGGCTGATCTGGGCGACGTGCGCAGTCGACTCCAGGATGCGGCGAAGGCGCACTCCGGCGAGTCAGATGCTTCACTCGATCTCGGCGCGGACGACCCGATCAGCCGGGAAAGAAGTTGAGAAGCCCCACGACGGAGATCGACACAAACAGGAAGGCGCCGATCATCCACCACGCGTTGACCTGGTGATCGTCCGGCATGCGCCGACGCAGGAGCACGTCGGGACGCCGTGCGGGGTCGATCGGGACGGTGATCTGGCCGGTGCGCGGACTGTTCGATGGAGTGGACATGTGACCCCCGGAGTGTGTGTGGACGATCAACGTGTCTCCGATGACACCAGTGCCAGTCTGACAGACCGAGCCGCCGGTTTCCTGTGCGCCGCCGCGCGTCGGCCGATCAGACCCGCCCGCTCACAACCACTTCGACGCCAGGTGCTCCGAAGTGATGCGACGGAGCGTGCCGGAGACCCCGCGAAGCACGACGCTCTCGCTGATGAGGTAGTCCGGACCGGACCGGCGCACACCACTGACCAGTTCGCCGTTGGTCACACCGGTCGCCACGAAGATCGTGTTCGTGCCCTTCACCAGCTCGTCCGCTTCGTAGACATAGTCGTCGAGTTTGAGGCCGGCGTCGATGCCCTTCTGCTTCTCATCGTCGTCGCGCGCCCAGAGCCGCCCCTGGATGTGCCCACCGAGCGCCTTGATCGCGCACGTCGTGGCGACCCCCTCGGGGCTGCCGCCGATTCCGATGCACATGTCGGTGCGCGCGTTGTACCGCGCGGCATTGATTCCGCCGGCCACGTCACCGTCGCTCATGAGGCGCGTGCCGGCGCCGGCGGCCCGGATGTCGTCGATCAGCTGCGCGTGGCGCGGACGGTTCAGCACCGACACGACGAGCTCGTCGATCGGCTTGTCCAGCGCTTTCGCCAGCCGGCGGATGTTCTCGCCCACCGGCAGGCGGATGTCGACGACCCCGACGCCGGCGGGCCCGGTGACGATCTTGTCCATGTAGAAGATAGAGGATGCATCCAGCATGGCGCCGCGGTCGGCGACGGCGAGCACTGAGAGCGCATTGTTGCGTCCTTCGGCCGTCAGCGTCGTGCCGTCGATGGGGTCCACCGCGATGTCGCACTGCGGGCCGCGCCCGGTCCCGACGCGCTCACCGTTGAACAGCATCGGCGCATGATCCTTCTCCCCCTCACCGATGACGATCACGCCATCGAAGTTCACGGTGTTGAGGAAGGCGCGCATGGCGTCGACGGCGGCGCCATCGGCGAGTTCCTTCCGTCCTCGCCCGATGAAAGGCACGGAACGGATCGCCGCGGCCTCCGTCGCCCGCACCAGCTCCAGTGCGAGGTTGCGGTCGGGATGCAGGGGACTCATGTCCGCGGTCAGGCTCACCATGACCACCAGCCTAGGTCTCAAGCGCGGCCGTGGGGAGAAGGTCCCGGCATCCATCGACGAAGAAATCGCGATTCTTCTCGCAGGGGAAAGCCGTTTCCGGCGCGGCCCCCATCGCGGCTGCGGCGCCGCCTTCGGTAGGCTGACGGTGGGAGCCGCCGCCGACCTGTGCACCCCTGAAGAGACCTGTGCACCCCTGAACACACCAGAGCAGACCTGAGGAGCAGACATGCCCGTCGCAACCCCCGAGCAGTACGCCGAGATGCTGGACCGCGCGAAGACCGGTGGGTATGCGTTCCCCGCGATCAACGCCGCCAGCTCACAGTCGATCAACGCCGTCCTCCAGGGATTGTCCGAGGCCGGCTCCGACGGCATCATCCAGGTCACCACGGGCGGCGCCGACTACTTCGCCGGCCACACCGTAAAGGGTCGCGCGACCGGCGCGATCGCCTTCGCGAAGTTCGCGACCGAAGTCGCGAAGAACTATCCGATCACCGTCGCGCTGCACACCGACCACTGCCCCAAGCCCGCGCTCGAAGACTTCGTGCTCCCGCTGATCGCGGCGTCGGAGGATGAGGTCAAAGCCGGACGCAACCCGCTGTTCCAGTCGCACATGTGGGACGGTTCGGCGGTCACTCTGGACGAGAACATCGAAATCGCCCAGCAGCTCCTCCCCCGACTCAAGGCGATCAACGCGATCCTCGAGGTCGAGATCGGCGTCGTCGGCGGCGAAGAGGACGGCATTCGGCACGAAGGCTCCAACGAGGCGCTCTACACGACCACCGCCGACGTGTCGAAGTTCGTCGACGCGCTCGGTCTCGGCGAGCAGGGCCGATACATCGCCGCCCTGACCTTCGGGAACGTCCACGGCGTCTACAAGCCCGGCAACGTGAAGCTGCGCCCCGAGCTCTTGGGTGAGATTCAGGCGGGCATCGCCGAGAAATCGGGAACCGGCCCCCTGCCGCTCGACCTCGTCTTCCACGGCGGCAGCGGCTCGACCTCCGACGAGATCGCACTTGCGGTCGCCAACGGCGTGATCAAGATGAACATCGACACCGACACCCAGTACGCCTTCACGCGATCGGTCGCCGGCTTCATGTTCCAGAACTACGACGGCGTGCTCAAGGTAGACGGCGAAGTGGGCAACAAGAAGGCCTATGACCCGCGCGCGTGGGGCAAGATCGCCGAGTCCGCGATGGCCGCTCGCGTCGTCGAGGCGACGCAGCAGCTCGGTTCGGCCGGACACTCGATCAGCGCCTGACCCTCGGCACGTCGAATGCCCCGACCGTCGCGGGCCGGGGCATTCGTCGCTCTCAGATGGTCACCCGGCTCCGCCGCTGAAGAAGCCGTAGACCACGGGATCGCCGATCAGCGGAACCGTCAGGCATACGCTCACGATGATGAAGCTGACCGCCGCGCCGGCGACCGGAATCCACCAGCTGAGCCGACGCGCAGTGACCGAGCGCCATGCGAAGACGACGGTCAGCACCCATCCGAAGGCGAAGGCACCCGCGCCGATCCGACCCCACAGGTCACCCTGGGCGGTGTTGGTGAAGGTCCCGTCAATGCCGGCGAGGCCCATCCACGTCTCGGCGAACCCCGAGAAATCCCATAGTTGGGGTACCGCGCTGAGGACCGTGACGAGGCCATACGCCAACAAGGCCACTGTGACGACGCGGTCGACGGTGCGACGGCGCACGGGAGCGGATGCCCTGGGCGCCACAGGCACCGTCGGCGCAACTCCCCTCGGATCGCCCTGGCGCACGGGCTCCCGGATGCTCGCCTGCTGCTGCTCAGGACTCGCGTACTCCCCATACTGCGGCCGGGGCCGCGAATCGGGTTCTTCCCCCGCGGGGGTGCTCACGAGCGACGCCCGCCCAGTGCTCGTTCGTCGCGCCGCCCGCCGGCAGCGTGGCGCAACTCCTTCGGGAGCGAGAACATGAGATCTTCCTCGGCCGTGCGCACCTGCTCGACATCGCCGTAGCCGGCGCCAGCCAACTCGAACAGCACTTCTTGCACGAGCACCTCCGGCACGGAGGCTCCGGAGGTCACGCCGACCGTCTCGACTCCATCGAGCCAAGACTGTTCGATCTCGTGCGCATAGTCGACGCGATACGCCGACTTCGCACCGTACTCGAGCGCAACCTCGACGAGCCGCACGCTGTTGGACGAGTTGGCCGACCCGACGACGATGACCACGTCGGCATCCTTCGCGACCTTCTTGATCGCCACCTGACGGTTCTGGGTGGCATAGCAGATATCATCCGACGGCGGGTCCTGCAGCTGAGGAAAGCGGGCGCGAAGCCGCCGCACGGTCTCCATCGTCTCATCGACCGACAGCGTGGTCTGAGAGAGCCACACGACCCTGGACGGATCGCGCACCTGGACGGTGTCGGCCTCATCCGGCGAGCCGACGATCGTCACGTGCTCGGGTGCCTCCCCGGCGGTCCCCTCGACCTCTTCGTGCCCGACGTGGCCGATCAGGAGGATCTCGACGTCATCGCGTGCGAAGCGGACAGCCTCACGGTGCACTTTGGTCACGAGCGGGCATGTCGCGTCGATCGCGCGCAGACCCCGATCGGCCGCGTCGCTGACGACCGCAGGCGAGACGCCGTGAGCGCTGAAGACCACGTGCGACCCTTCTGGGACTTCGTCGACCTCATCGACGAAGATCGCGCCCTTGGCTTCGAGCTCGGTCACGACGTGAATGTTGTGCACGATCTGCTTCCGCACGTACACGGGTGCCCCGAAGCGTTCGAGCGCCTTCTCGACGGCGATCACGGCGCGATCCACCCCGGCGCAGTAGCCGCGCGGCGAGGCCAGCAGGACCTTCTTGTGTCCGAGGACCGGGATATCCTGAAGCCGTCCGCGCGGGCCGGGGACGTGCGGCAGCGGGAGTCGGACGGCAGTTGAGCTCACTCCTCGATTGTATTGATCCGCGTCCGTGTAAAGGCCGTGTGGAGCGGGAGGGATGCCATGACATCGTTCGAGTCGGCGCCGGGAGAGACCCCGCCCCCGGACGCCGTCCACCCTCGGGACTCCTCACCGGAGACCCCGACCTCTGTCGCACGGCTGAACGAGACGATCCGCGATTTCGTTCAGCGCTGGAGCGCCGTGTGGGTCGAGGGGGAGATCACGGCTTGGAACGTGCGCGGCGGGCACGTCTTCGGGCGCCTGAAAGACGCCTCCGGAGAGGCGATGATCTCCTTCCGGCTGTGGTCCTCCACGCTCCAGCGCCTGCCCGATACGCTGCGCAGCGGCGACCGTGTCGTCGCGTGCGTCAAGCCGGATTACTTCGTGAAGTCAGGCGACTTCAGCTTCACCGTCTCGTCGATGCGTCACACCGGGCTCGGCGATCAACTCGAAAAGCTCGAGCGTCTGCGCGCGCAGCTGCGTTCGGAAGGACTCTTCGATCCGGCGCGGAAGAAGCCTCTGCCGTTCCTGCCCACCGTGATCGGGCTCATCACCGGCGAGCGCAGCGACGCTGAGAAGGACGTGCACCGCAACGCCGAGCTGCGCTGGCCGCACGTGCGCTTCCGGACGATCCACGTTGCTGTCCAGGGCGACCGCTGCGTTCCCGAGACCCTGGGCGCGCTGACGATGCTGGATGCCGACCCCGAGGTGGACGTCATCATCATCGCGCGCGGCGGCGGCGATCCCCAGACCCTGCTCGGCTTCAGCGACGAGAGGCTGCTGCGAGCGGTGGCGGCGGCATCCACGCCCATCGTCTCTGCGATCGGCCACGAGAATGACCACCCGCTGCTGGATGAGGTCGCCGACCTTCGCGCCTCCACGCCGACCGATGCCGCGAAGAAGGTCGTGCCGGACGTCGCCGAGCAACGTGCGATCGTCGAGCAGCTCCGCTCCCGCGCGCGAACGCGCGTCACTCAGCGCGTCAGCCACGACATCGCCCAACTCGAGCAGCTGCGCACCCGCCCGGTGTTGCGCTCCCCCGAGTCGATGCTGACCAGCCGCACGCACGAGCTCTGGGCGCTCCGCTCCCGGGGACGAGACCTGGTCGGCCGGAGCCTGGAGTCCGCGGATCGGCAGGCGACCCAGCTGCGGGCATCGCTGCGCGCGCTCTCCCCGGGCGCGACCCTCGGGCGCGGCTACGCCATCGCGCGCACCGGCGAGGGCGTCATCGTGCGCAGCGCCACCCAGGCGCCCACCGGGAGCACGCTGGTCGTCACGGTGGCTCGCGGATCGTTTGCAGCGCTCTCGGAAGGAGAGCTCGCTGAGGTGCCGCCGGGTGGGGAAGCCGCACACGGCGACTCTAGGATGGACTCATGATCAGCGATGATGCCATCGACGTCGCGAGCCTCTCTTTCGAGCAGGCCCGCGACGAGCTCGTGCGTGTCGTCGCCGAGCTGGAGCAGGGCGCACCGACGCTTGAGCAGTCGCTGACGCTGTGGACGCGCGGCGAAGCGCTCGCGGCCCGGTGTGAGGAATGGTTGCGGGGCGCGAAGCAGCTGCTGGAGGCATCTCGGCCGTCGGGCGCGGAGTCGTGATGGCTTCTGCTCCCCGCGTCGTGGCCGAACTCGGCCGTCCGGAGACCCCGGGGGAAACCGCGGCGCGCAAGGCCGCGTCATCGGCCGCCTATCGCTCGAGCAAGACGTTTCGCAACCTCATCGTCGCGCTCCTGGTCATACTCGCGGTCGTCGCCATCGTCATCTTGGGCGTCCCCCGGGGCGCGTTGCCCGAAGCCGAGCCGGCCGATGTCGCCGGATCCGCGTCCGCCGCGTCCGCCTCGGTCGGACGGACACTCCTCGTTCCCGAGGTCCCGGAGCAGTGGCGTGCCAACTCGGCCCGGCTGGAGGGCAGCAGCATGTGGCGCGTCGTATACGCACCACCGGAAGGCTTCGTGCGTGTCGCGCAGGGGCTCGGCGTCGGTCCGTCGTGGGTCTCTGAAACACTCGGGGGCCTGGCTCCGACCGGCACGGTGACGATCGACGGCATCGCCTGGGACGAGTACGTGATCCCGGGTTCGGCGCAGTCCGCCGCGATCTCCTATGCCCTCGCGACGGATGCCGGTGCCGACACCGTTCTGATCTACGGCTCTTCGGACCCGGCGACCGCTGCGGTCGCGGCGGAGGGCGTCACCGATCAAATCCGCGGCCTGCGCGGGGAATCGCCGTGACCGCAGAGCGTCCCGAACCGAACGCGGTCTGGGACGAGATCCGCCTGGGGAATGAACGCTTCGTCAGAGGCGAGCCCCGGCATCCGCGCCAGGATGTCGAGCGGCGGAACGAGCTCGCTCACGCCCAGACGCCGCGGGCGGCGCTGTTCGGCTGCTCCGATTCGCGCCTGGCCGCCGAGATCATCTTCGATCAGGGCCTCGGTGACCTCTTCGTCGTCCGCAATGCCGGCCAGGTGGCGTCGGACTCCGCGATCGCCAGCCTCGAGTATGCCGTCGCGATCCTCGACGTCTCGCTGATCATCGTGCTGGCCCACGACGAGTGCGGCGCCGTGCGGGCCGCGATCGATTCGACCGCTTCGGATGCCCCCGAGCTCCCGTCGCAGATCTGGCGCCTGATCGCCAGGATCGTGCCTGCCGCCCGGACGGTCCTGCGCCGCACGCCCGGAGCGACCCCGCAGAACCTCGACGCCGAACAGGTCGGCCGTGAACACCTGAAGAACACGGTCGATGATCTTCTGGCGTCGTCCCGACTCATCAGCGAGGCGGTCGAAGCGGGCCGCCTGGCCATCGTCGGCTCAAACTACCGGCTGAGCGAAGGCACGACCATCCCGCAGGTGATGGTCGGGCTCGAATCGTGAACTCCCCCACTGACACACACCGAGCAGACAAGGACGTGACCGCAATGACCGCCGCCACCGAATACCGCATCGAGCACGACACGATGGGCGAGGTACGCGTCCCCAAGGACGCGCTCTACGCCGCGCAGACGCAGCGGGCCGTCGAGAACTTCCCGATCTCCGGTGACCGGCTCGACCCCGCCCAGATCGTCGCGCTCGCCCGCATCAAGAAGGCGGCCGCCCTCACGAACAAGGCGCTCGGCACGCTCAATGACCGCATCGCCGACGCCATCGCCCGCGCCGCCGACCAGATCATCGCGGGCGCGTATCGCGATCAGTTCCCGATCGACATCTACCAGACCGGCAGCGGCACCTCATCGAATATGAACATGAACGAGGTGCTCGCGACGCTCGCGACACGCGACCTCGGCGAGGCCGTGCACCCGAACGACCACGTGAACGCATCGCAGTCTTCCAACGATGTGTTCCCCACGTCGGTGCACATCGCCGTCACACAGGCCCTCATCGACGATCTCATTCCGGCACTGGACCACCTCGCCGTCTCACTGGAGACCAAGGCGGAGCTCTGGAAGAACGCCGTGAAGTCAGGACGCACCCACCTGATGGACGCGACTCCGGTCACCCTGGGCCAGGAGTTCGGCGGCTATGCTCGCCAGATCCGCCTCGGCATCGAGCGTGTGCAGGCCGTGATCCCCCATGTCGCCGAGGTGCCGCTGGGCGGCACCGCGGTGGGCACCGGCATCAACACACCGGTCGGTTTCCCGCAGAAGGTCATCGCCCTGATCGCCGACGAGACCGAACTGCCCATCACGGAAGCCAAGGACCACTTCGAGGCGCAGGCCAACCGCGATGGGCTCGTCGAGGCATCCGGCGCCCTGCGCACGATCGCCGTCTCGCTGACGAAGATCAACAACGACATCCGCTGGATGGGATCAGGCCCGAACACCGGCCTGGGCGAACTGCACATCCCCGACCTCCAGCCGGGCTCCTCGATCATGCCCGGCAAGGTGAATCCGGTCGTCCCGGAGGCGACGCTCATGGTCTGTGCGCGCGTGATCGGCAATGACGCGACGATCGCCTGGTCCGGAGCGTCGGGCCTCTTCGAACTCAACGTCGCCATTCCGATCATGGGCACCGCCCTGCTCGAATCGATCCGCCTGCTGTCCAACTCCATGCGCGTCCTCGCCGACACGACCATCGATGGCCTCGAGGCGAACGTCGAGCGCGCCGCCGCCTACGCCGGGATGTCGCCGTCGATCGTCACGCCGCTGAACAAGCTCATCGGGTACGAAGCCGCGGCGAAGATCGCCAAGCACTCGGTCGCCCAGGGGATCACGGTGCGTGAAGCGGTCATCGCCCTCGGCTACGTCGAGCGCGGCGAATTGACCGAGGCGCAGCTCGATGAGAAGCTCGATCTGCTGTCGATGACCCGCGCGGGGTGATAGTCAGACCGTGAACCGGATGCCGGCTACGCCGTCGCGGCGCACCCGCACGCTGGGGCTGATCCTGGCGCTCGTCGCTGCGGGATTCGCGTTGACAGCGCTGACAATGGGCATCTCCTTTGCGCTCACCGGCCAGACCCTGATGTGGACGGCCGTGCTGGTTTACGCCCTCATGAGTGCATTGACGCTCGCGGTGACGGCGATTGCCGGCTGGGTCATTCTGGGTGAGGCGCCGATCGAGCGCAGCGGCGATCCGGTGGAAGGATCCTTCGACGCGCAGCGGCGTCTGCTGGATGACGTCCGGCACGAGCTGAAAACGCCGATCACCATCGTGCGCGGTCACCTCGAAGTGATGGACCCCACCGACGTCGAAGACGTCACCGCCATCCGCGACCTCGGCATCGCCGAACTCGATCGCATGGCGAGACTCATCGGCGACATCGATCTGCTCGCTGCGGTCGAGACCGACCGCCTCACGATGAGCGACGTGGACCTCACCGTGCTCACGCAGCAGATCTCCGAGCTCGTCTCGGTGATACCGGCCCACGAGTGGCGCACAGAGCAGCGGGCCGAGGGTGTCATCCGAGGAGATCGCGACCGGCTGCTGCAAGCCTGGCTGCAGCTGGCCGACAACGCGGCGAAATACACACCTCCCGGCAGCCCGATCGAGTTGGGCAGTGCCCTGCACGGGTCGGGAGCCCAGCTGTGGGTGCGCGACCATGGTGCGGGAATCCCGCACGCCGTCCGCCACCGCATCTTCGGCAGATTCGACCGCGGCGCCGGAAAACGCACCGTCGGCGGTTCGGGGCTGGGGCTTGCGATCGTCGACGCGATCGCGAAGTCGCACGGCGGTCATTGCTCGGTCGCCGACACGCCGGGCGGGGGCGCCACCTTCACGATCGAGATCCCCATCGGCACGCGCGCGAGCCTTCCCTCGCCCGTTCGCGCCGGCGATGTCGTACTCCAACGAGAGGCCTCCGGATGACCCGCATCCTCGTCGTCGATGACGAACCCCAGATCGTCTCCCTCGTCTCACGAAGCCTGAACGCTGAGGGTTTCGACACCGTGTCCGCCGAGGACGGCGCCGAGGCGCTGGAGCGTGCGCAGGCGGGAGACATCGATCTGATCGTGCTCGATGTGGGACTGCCGAGCATGGACGGCTTCGAGGTCCTGCGACTGCTCCGCGGCGCGGGGGAGCGGATGCCGGTGATCATGCTGACCGCCCGAAGCTCTGCCCACGATGCTGTCGAGGGTCTCGACGCCGGGGCGAGCGACTACGTCCCGAAGCCGTTCTCGGTGGCGGAATTGCTCGCCCGCGTCCGCTCGCGGCTGCGAGAACACACCGGCTCCCTGACGATGAGTCTCACCCGCGACGATGTGACGCTGGACATCCTGGCCCGCCGGACGACGGTGGCCGGCCGCGAGATCGATCTCTCGGCGCGTGAGTTCGCTCTCGCCGAGCAGTTTCTGCGTCATCCGAGGGAAGTGCTCACGCGCGAAGTGCTGCTCAGCAGAGTGTGGGGCATGGACTTCGATCCAGGGTCCAACGTGGTCGATGTGTACGTGCGGTACCTGCGTGCGAAGCTCGGCGCCGGGCACATCGTCACGGTCCGCGGCGAGGGCTACCGCTGGGAGTGACAGACGGCCCCCGGGCGTCATCCGGGGGCCGTCTGGACTCGCCGATGGTCAGCTCAGCTCGCCCTGCTCCAGCAGTTCTGTCACGAGGGCTGCGATCGCCGAGCGCTCCGAGCGCACGAGGGTCACGTGCCCGAAGAGCTCGTGACCCTTGAGCGTCTCGATGACAGAGGCGATGCCGTCATGACGACCGACCCGCAGGTTGTCGCGCTGGCCGACGTCGTGAGTCAGGACCACACGGGAGTTCTGCCCCATCCGGCTGAGCACCGTCAGCAGCACGTTGCGCTCGAGCGACTGGGCTTCGTCGACGATCACGAACGCATCGTGCAGCGACCGGCCGCGGATGTGCGTGAGCGGCATGACCTCCAGCAGGCCCCGGGCCACGACCTCTTCCAACACGTTGCCTGTGACGACGGAGCCGAGTGTGTCGAAGACGGCCTGTCCCCACGGGCTCATCTTCTCGGCCTGGTCGCCCGGGAGGTAACCGAGCTCCTGGCCTCCGACGGCGAACAGCGGGCGAAACACGATGATCTTCTTCTGCTGCTGCCGCTCGAGCACCGCCTCAAGACCCGCGCACAGCGCGAGAGCCGACTTGCCCGTTCCCGCGCGACCGCCGAGCGACACGATGCCGACCTCGGGATCCAGCAGCAGGTCGATAGCGATGCGCTGCTCGGCGGAGCGGCCGTGAAGGCCGAAGACATCCCGGTCGCCCCGAACGAGCTTGTACTCGCCGTCGCCGGTGACGCGACCGAGCGCCGAGCCCCGCTCGGAATGGATCACGAGTCCGGTGTTCACCGGCACACCGCGAACGTCATCGCTCGCGGCCACTTCGGTCTCGTACAGGTCGCTGATGTCATCGCCGGAGACATCGAGGTCGGCGATCCCGGTCCACCCGGAGTCGACCGCCTGCTCGGCGAGGTACTCCTCGGCGTGGATGCCGAGTGACGCCGCCTTCACGCGCATCGGCAGATCCTTGGAGACGACCGTCACGGCCTGCCCTTCCTGTGCCAGGTGCACCGCAACCGACAGGATGCGCGTGTCGTTGTCGCCGAGACGCATCCCCGCCGGAAGGACCGACGGGTCGGTGTTGGCGAGGTCGACGCGCAGAGTGCCGCCCTCGCCGACCGGGACGGCAAAGTCCAGCCGGCCGTGCTCGACACGCAGTCCGTCGAGGTGGCGCAGAGCCTGGCGGGCGAAGTAGCCGAGCTCCGGGTCGTGCCGCTTGCCCTCGAGCTCGGTGATGACGACCACCGGGACGACGACGGAGTGCTCTGCGAAGCGGAAGAAGGCCCGTGGATCACTCAGCAGGACTGACGTATCCAGCACGTAGGTGCGAAGATCCTGGTCGGCGATGCTGTCGTCGCCGAATCCGATCCGGCTCTGCTGCTCTCGTGCTCTGGTGGTCATAACCCACTCCCGCCCCGGGTGGAAAACACCCGGCAGTTTCGAGTCGGCCGTGGGCCACGAGTCAGTGGAAGGCCGACTCGACCGGGCGCCTTGCCCGATGTGATGAACGTACGTGCGACGGTGGATCGACCGCCACACCGACACGCCACCTGCAGGTTGCCGGATTGTTAATTCTCGGTCGCGTGCGAGTCACCGAGGACCTCGATGACGATGTCCTCCGGGACGGTCTCGACGACGGAACTCGCGCGCCGCGCGGCCGCATCCGCAAGCGCGTCGCCGAGCATCATCACGGTGTCCGCTCCGGTGCCCACGTGCGGCGACACGCGGATCGTCGCACCGCGCGCGGTGACTGTGACGCCGTGATTGGCCAGCGTAGCCGCGAAGGCTGCGGCATCCTGCGCCACCGGGAAGAGCGTCACAATGCCCGCGTGGGCGTCCCGCGGCGTGAGGACCGGCACCTCGTGGCGATCGGCGAGGGTGATGATCTCCTCCGCCCGCTCATGCAGCTCGGCGGCGACCACGGCGACACCCACGTCCTCGAGCTCACGCAGCGCCGCCGCGAGCCGCGAAGCGGCGAGCGGGTCGGGAGGAGCGATCGAGAAGGCGGCGGCGGAATCGAGTGTCGCGGGGACTCCGAGTGCGCTCACGTCGCCCACCATGCCCGAGATACCCGAGAGCACCGGAACGATACGCTCCTGTGCGCGTGCTGAGAAGCGCGCGAATCCCGTACCGCGTCCCGCGCGCAGCCACGTGTAGCCATTGCCGGCCACGAGGTCAGCGGCCGTCCAGTCCACGTCTACGACGCCGAACGCCTGCATCGCGTCGACGAGCAGCAGACGATCGCCGATCGCATCGCGAATCCCGGCGAGGTCGAGCAGTGCGCCTGTGCGGAAATCGACGACGCTCACCGCGATGGCCGTCACATCATCGGTGAGCGCTTCCACGATCGAATCGATCGTGACGATGCCCTCCGGCGGGTCGATCTCACGAACAGCAAGTCGGCCGCGGGCCGCCGCGGCCCGATGAGCACTCACACGGATCGCCGGGAATTCCTGGCTCGGCACCACCACCGTGCCGCTGAGGCCGAACATCGCCTGGAACAGGCTGTGCGTGGTGGACGGCTGGAGGACGACCTCGTCTGCCGAGGCGCCGAGAAGGCGTGCGAGACGCCCTCGAGCCTCCGCGATCCGTTCACCGACGAGTTCGATGCCCGATCGACGTCCCGTGCCGAGCAGCTCGGCGTCGGCACACATCTCGCTCAGCACCGTCGGCGAGAGCGGGCCGAATGCCGCCCAGTCCAGGTACCCCGGTGCGGCACCGAAAGTGTCGACATATGGCTCGAGGTGGCTCACCCCCCCATTCTGTCACGGGCGGGGCATTCGGCCTTCAGCTGCCGTAGCGGCGGTCGCGCGTTGCATAATCGCGGATCGCGCGGAGAAAGTCGACTTCCCGAAGGTCGGGGCCGAGTGCTTCGACGAAGTAGAACTCGGAATGGGCGGACTGCCACAGCAGGAAGTCACTCAACCTCTGCTCCCCGGAGGTGCGGATCACCAGATCGGGGTCGGGCTGCCCGCCCGTGTACAGGTGCTCACCGATCTGTTCGGGCGTCAGGCTCGCAGCCAGCTGCTCGAGCGAGCCGCCCCGCGCCTGGTGCTGCGAGATGATGCTGCGAACGGCATCCACGATCTCACCGCGCCCACCGTACCCGACAGCGAGGTTGACGTGCAGTCCGGCATTGCCGGCCGTGCGGTCCTCCGCCGTGCGCAGGACTCCCGCGAGATCCGGAGGCAGGATCTCGGCCCGGCCGACATGCTGAACCCGCCAGCCGGGCTCGTGGGAGAGTTCTTCGGCCAGCTCGGCGATGATCTCGATGAGGTCGGCGATCTCCTGCGAATCGCGCTTGGTCAGGTTATCGGTGGAAAGCAGATAGAGCGACACGACCCGGATGCCGAGATCATCGCACCATCGCAAGAACTCATGCATCTTCGCCGCTCCCGCGCGGTGCCCGTCCGCGACCGACCGATAGCCGGCTTGCCGCGCCCAGCGCCGGTTGCCGTCGATCATCATGGCGACGTGGTGCGGGACCGCGTCGGCGGTGAGCCGTCGCCGTAGCCGCGAACTGTAGAGCCGGTAGAGGAAGCCTCTCCCCTCGTCCGCGCCCGTCGGTGTCACCCCCCTACGCTATCGCGGGCGCGGCGAGAGCAGGAGCGTCGCGGCGGGTGACCGGGCGTAGGCTCAGGGCGTGACCCGATCCGCATCCGGCCAGGGCGCCGACCTGGAGCCCGAACGCCGCGCAGACGCGGGTGCTGAGATGCCCCAGCTTCCGCTCCTCGAGGCCGCAAGCGGGGCCGATCCGCTCGACATCACGCCCACGTGGCGCGGGTGGATCCATGCCGGGACGTTCCCGGTGGCCGTTGGTGCGGGGATCGTCCTGATCGTCCTCGCGGAAGGAGCGCCGGCCAAGTGGGCCTCGGCCGTGTTCATGGCCACGTCACTGCTGCTGTTCGGCAACTCGGCGCTCTACCACCGATTCAACTGGCGCCCGAAGACCAAGGCTGTGCTGAAGCGCATCGATCACGCCAACATCCTGCTGCTGATCGCCGGTACCTATACACCGATCGCCGTGCTTGCGCTCCCGCCGGACAAGGGCGCGCTCCTGCTGATCCTGGTGTGGACGGGGACGCTCCTCGGCATCGTGTTCCGCGTCTTCTGGATCGGCGCCCCCCGCTGGCTCTACCTCGCGCTGTACCTCGCGCTCGGCTGGGCGGCCGTCATGTACATGGTGGACCTGTTCCTCGCCAGCGTCGCGATGATGGTGCTCGTCATCATCGGCGGCCTGCTCTATACCGCCGGCGCGATCGTCTACGGCATGAAGCGGCCGAACCCATGGCCCGGACACTTCGGGTTTCACGAGATCTTCCACGTCTGCACGGTTCTGGCGTTCCTCTGCCATTGGGCGGCGTGCCTGCTGATCGCGCTGAAGCCGCTGGCCCCGTCGCTGGGACTACCGGGCTGAGACGACGATCAGCGCCTCAGGTCGAGGTCGTCCTCGTGGTTCGTGTCAGTCGCGGCCGCCTCACCCGGCGCGTGCGCCCCCTCTTCCGCATCGAGCTCGGCGGTGATATCGGCGCGGTAGCCGGCGCGCCGGATGCGGCGAAGCATGTCGATGAGGAGAAACACGACCGCGATGGCCAGCAGCGCGATCGCCAGGAAACCCGCGAAGCCCGGCGTGATCACATCGGGGTCGACGGTACTGATGGGCGTCGGCGTCGCGAAATCGGACCGCACGATCTGGGCGGCGAGCGGTGAGTGCGTCAAAGCGTGCATCAGTCCTTCAGTTCACGTGCGGAGCGCTTAGCCTGGAAGTCCAGCCTAGAACGGGAACGGAAGCTACATGACAACCGCCGCGACAAAGGAGCTCCTCGACGATCGCTACGGTCGTCGCCGCGGCCCGGGCCGTCGCATCGGCTGGATCGTGCTGGGACTCGTGGCCGCGGCCGTCGTCGGGTCCTTGGCGTGGACCACCGTCACCTCGGCGATCGACACCGTCGACGTCAACACCACCGGCTTCACGGTCCACGATCCGCACACCGTGTCGATACAGTTCCAGATCACCGTGCGCCCCGGAGTTCCGGTTGCCTGCGCGCTCGAGGCCCAGGACACCGAGCACGGAGTCGTCGGCTGGCGGATCGTGGAGTATCCGGCATCCGACGAGCACAGCCGCGCCTTCGACGAAACAGTGCCCACGACGGCAGAAGCGACGACCGGTTTGGCCGCGTCCTGCTGGATCCCGTAGGCTGGAACGATCTCATCGCCCTGGCTGTCGCCGGGGCGTTTGGCTTATCGTCCCGACTGCCCCGATCAAAGGAGATGACGTGTCCAGCGACAGCGCCGAGACCTTTCTCACCCAGGAGGCGTATGACCGCCTGGCCGCCGAATACGAACACCTCTCGACGACGGGGCGCGAAGAGATCGCGAAGCGCATCGAGATCGCCCGCGAAGAGGGCGATCTGAAAGAGAACGGCGGCTACCACGCCGCGAAGGACGAACAGGGCAAGCAGGAAGCACGTATCCGCACTCTCGCGCGACTCCTCAAGGACGCCGTCGTCGGTGAAGCACCCGAGGCCGACGGAATCGTGCGTTCAGGCACCGTCGTGACGGCGACCGTCGCCGGCGGCGAGGAGGTCTTCCTTCTCGGCAGTCGAGAGATCGCCGCCGGGTCGGAGCTCGATGTCTACAGCGAAGCCTCACCGCTGGGCGCGGCGATCCTCGGCCTCGCCGAAGGCGAATCGACGTCCTACACCGCACCGAACGGCCGCCAGATCACCGTCGAGATCGTCTCCGTCGCCACCTACACGGGACAGTGAGGCTCAGTCCTCGACGACCCTGGGCGTGAAGCCGGCGTCCTCGAGCACCGAGATGACGTGAGCGCGGTGTTCCTTGCCGCGCGTTTCCACGCTCAGCTGGAGGATCACCTCGCTGATCTGCAGACCCTGCCCGTAGCGCGTGTGCAACACCTCGATGACATTCGCGCCCGCGATCGCCAGCAACTCCGACACGCGGGCGAGCTGCCCGGGGCGATCCGGCAACGGAATCTGGAGAGTCATGTAGCGGCCGGATACCGCCAGTCCGTGCGCGACGATCCGCTGCAGCAGCAGCGGATCGATGTTGCCACCGGAGAGGATCACCGCGGTCGGTCCGCTCACGGTGATCTTTCCTGCGAGAATGGCGGCGACCCCGACGGCACCGGCAGGCTCGACGACCTGCTTGCTGCGCTCGAGGAGTACCAGCAGTCCACGGGCGATGTCGTTGTCGCTGACCGTGACCACCTCATCGACCAGGTCGCTGATGATCGCGAACGGGAGGTCGCCCGGGCGCGCGACGGCGATGCCGTCGGCGATGGTCGGAGTCGTCGCGACCTGCAGCGGTTCACCCGCCGCGAGCGAGGAAGGATAGGCGGCGGAGTTCTCCGCCTGGACCCCGATGATCCGCACTGTCCGGCCGTCGCGCTCCGCACGTGCGCGCATGGCGGCCGCAACGCCCGCGATGAGACCCCCTCCGCCGATCCCGACGATCACCGTCTCGACCTCGGGCAGGTCGTCGTAGATCTCGAGGCCCAGCGTGCCCTGGCCGACGATGACATCGCGGTGGTCGAATGGATGGATGAAAACCGCGCCCGTGCGCTCGGCGAACTCGGCCGCTAGCCGGAGGGGAGTCTCCACCGTCTCACCCTCGAGGACGACCTCGGCACCGTAGCCCCGCGTCGCGAGGAGCTTGGGCACCGGCACACCCAGCGGCATGAAGATCGTCGCGGGGATGCCGAGCTTCTGCGCAGCGAGAGCCACTCCTTGGGCGTGGTTGCCGGCCGAAGCGGCGACCACGCCCGAAGAGCGTTCCCCTGCCGTCAACCGAGACAGCCGGTAGGCCGCCCCCCGAATCTTGAACGAGCCCGTCCGTTGCAGATTCTCGAACTTGAGGTAGACAGGCTGCCCGAGCAGATCGGAGAGGTACTCGGAGGCTTCCAAAGGCGTCCGCACGACGACGCCCCGAAGGACTGCGGCTGCTGTCTCGAACTCCGACAGGGTGATCGCATTGCCCTCCAACGCGGTCACGCGGGGTTCCTCCTGCTGCGAGGAACGGTGCTCCAGATGAGATCAGCGGGGCCGAAGCCGTCCTGCTCATCGATGTGGCGATGCGACAGATACACCGCGACGACATTGATGAACGCCGCGAGCGGCACGGCGAAGAGCGCTCCGGGGATACCCGCGATCATTGCACCACCCGCGACCACCAGGACGACCGCGAGGGGGTGGACCTTGACCGCCGATCCCATGAGCAGCGGCTGCAGGATGTGACTCTCGAGCTGCTGTACCGCGAGGACCACGACCAGCATCCACAGGGCGATCCAGGGACCGTTGTAGACGAGGGCCAGGAATACCGCGAGTGCGCCCGTCACGACGGCGCCCACGAAGGGGATGAACGCGCCGAGGAAGACCAGTACGCCGATCGGGATCGCCAGCGGCACGCCCAGCAGGAACGCGCCGAGTGCGATGCCCGTTGCATCGATCGTCGCGACCAGAAGCTGAGTGCGCGCGTAGTTGATCACGGTCTTCCACCCGGCCTGGCTGGCGCGGTCGACGTTCTCGCGTGCCGGCCGGGGAAAGAGCCGCACCACCCAGCGCCAGATCCCGCCGCCGTCCGCGAGGATGCAGATCAGGATGAACAGAGTCAGCAGGACACCGGTGAGGACGTGGCCCACAGTCGAGCCCACCGCGAGCGCCCCCGACCACAGAGAGTCCGCCTGCTGCTGCAGGAAAGAACCCGCCTGTGCGAGGAAGGCATCGATCTGGGCGGAGGTGAGGTGCAGAGGCCCGTCGATCAGGTACTGGCGAAACTGCCCCACGGCCTCGCCGGTGCGCGCCTGGACACTCCCCCATTGCTGGCTGATCTGCCAGATCGCAAGCCACAGCAATCCGCCGATGACGGCGACGGCGCCGAGCACCGCAATCACGATCGAGAGCCATCTCGGCACACGGTGGGCGATCAGCCATGTGAAAGCCGGCCAAAGGAGCGCCGTGATGAGGATCGCCACGAGCAGCGGAATCACCAGGAGCTTGAGTTGGATGATCAGCCAGATGAGGATGCCGACAGCCGCAGCGATGACAACGAATCGCCACGCGTACGCGGTCGTCACCTGGAGTCCCCGCGGCAACGACGACCCGATCTCGGTGGAGACCGACTTGTTGCGGATCGCGTCGAGCAGGGAGCCGCGGGGCTTTTGTTCGGAGCCGCTCATCACCCGAGTCTAGGCGCTCAGAACCGCCCGCCCATCGTCTGCAGGCGGGTGATGCGATCGGCGATCGGCGGATGCGTGGCGAACATGCGCGAGACGACACCCGCGCGCAGCGGATCGCTGATCCAGAGGTGCGCCATCGAGGTGTTCGCCTTCGCGAGGGGCCGACCGTGCTCACCGAGTTTGCGGAGTGCCGAAGCGAGGCCCTCCGGATCCCGGGTGGTCATCGCGCTCGTCGCGTCGGCGAGGTACTCGCGCTGGCGGGAGATCGCGGCCTGAACGAGCCCGGCCAGCAGCGGAGCGACGATCGCGGCGACGACGCCGAAGAGCAGAAAGACGATCTGGGACTGGTTGTTGCCCCCACGGCGACCGCCGCCGAAGAACGCGAACCGCAGGAGGAAGTCGGCGACGATGCCCACTGCGACGACGAGTCCGAAGACCACCAGCGACACCCGGATGTCGTAGTTGCGGATGTGGCCCAGCTCATGGCCGAGGACACCTTCCAGTTCACGGTCGGTCATGAGCTCGAACAGACCGGTCGTCACGGTGATCGCCGCCTCATCCGGCGTGCGCCCCGTGGCGAAGGCATTGGGCGCGACATCCTCGACCACGAAGAGCTTGGGCATGGGGGTTCCGGTGGTGATGCACAGATTCTCGACCAGGCGATAGTAGCGGGGGGCGTCCTGCTGGGTGACCGGAACCGCGCCGGAGAGAGCGAGCGCCTCTCGATCGGCGAAGAAGTACTGCACGGTCGCATATCCCGCGGCGAAGATCAGGATGCCGGCCGAGAGGAACCAGTTGTTTCCTGCCAGCCACCCCGCGAGCAGCCCCACCAAACCGAACGCGAGGATGAATCCGATCAGAATCATCCAGGTATTGCGCTTGTTCCGCGCGATCGCGGAGTACATGTCAGAACTGGATGCGGGGCGGCTCGGCGATCGCGGCGCCGTCCACGACTTCGAAGAACTCACGCTCCGAGAAGCCGAGGTTTCGGGCGAAGAGGTTGTTCGGGAACACTTTGACCTTGGTGTTGAGCTCCCGCACTCCGCCGTTGTAGAACCGGCGAGAGGCCTGGATCTTGTCTTCCGTGTCGACGACCGCCTGTTGGAGCTGGAGGAAGTTCTGACTCGCTTGCAGCTGCGGATAGGCCTCCGCGACCGCGAACAACGACTTCAACGCCTGTTGCATGTGGCCCTCGGCGACACCCGCGTCCGCCGGGGACGACACCGACAGAGTCTCCGCCCGCGCCCGCGTGACATTCTCGAACACGGCCTTCTCGTGAGCCGCGTACCCCTTTACCGTCTCGATGAGGTTCGGCAGCAGATCGGCTCGCCGCTTCAGCTGGACGGTGATGTCACTCCACGCCTCGTCGACGCGCACGTTCAACCCCACGAGCGAGTTGTACGTCGCCCAGAGGTAGATGCCGACGATCACGACCAGTCCGACGAGGATCAGAACCGGAATCAGCCATTCCATAGCGCTCCCATCGCTTGTGTGCTCATCATATCCGGGCCGCGCCGCGCCCGGCAGGCAGGTGGGAGCACTCCCAGCCCATACTCACCCCGAGGGTGCCCCCGCCGGGATTCGAACCCGGACTGAAGCGATTTTAAGTCGCCTGCCTCTGCCATTGGGCTACGGGGGCGTCTGATCAGGGTGGTCCGCCGCTGCGGATGGCCCCCTCAGCATCAGCCCGCGGCGGAGGCTTTCACCTTCGGGTCGACGGCGGAGGCGGATTCGACCGGCGCGGCCGGACGCGGCCGCGCCGCGAACTCCTCGAAGATGTAGCGCGGATGCTGCACCGCCTGCAGTGAGACGTTGTCGCGCCCCAGCCAGAGGTTGTGCCACCAGTCGCCGATGACGCGCCACTTGCGCTCCCACGATGGCATTGCCAGGCCGTGGTAACCGCGGTGAGCGACCCAGGCGATGAAGCCCTTCAACGCGATCTGGTTCGACTGGAAGACCCCGTTGTAGAGACCGAGGCCGGCGACGGCACCGAGGTTGTTGTGGATGTAGTCGCGAGGCACTTCACCACGGAGGACGGCCACGAGGTTCTTCGCGAGCAGCTTCGCCTGGCGCACGGCGTGCTGCGCGTTGGGCACGCAGTAGCCGCCGACACCCTTGCCGGTGAGGTCGGGAACGGCCGAGATGTCACCGGCGGCCCAAGCACCCTGCACGATCTCGTCCTCGGTGCCGACACGCAGATCGGCGCGGGTGCGAATGCGACCACGCTCTTCGACGGGCAGGTCGCTGCCGCGGACGACTGTGGGGTTGGCCATGACTCCGGCCGTCCAGATGATGAGGTCTGTCGGGATCCTCTCTCCGGTGGACAGTTCGACGTTTCCGTCGACGGCGCTCTGCAACTGGGTGTCCAGGTGCACGCTGGCTCCCCGCTGCGCGAGGTTCTTGAGCACCCATTCGCTGGTTTTCAACGACACCTCGGGCATGATGCGTCCCATTGCCTCGACCAGATGGAAGTGGGTGTCCTCGAACCGCAGCTGAGGATAATCCTTCAGAAGTGATGAGGCGAGAGCGCGCGCCTCCGCGAACACCTCGATGCCGGCGAAGCCACCGCCGACCACGACGACGGTCAGCAGCCTGTCGCGTTCGGGACCGGCGGGCAGGTTCGCGGCCCGGTCGAAATTCGTGAGGATGCGGTCGCGGATTGCCACGGCCTCTTCGATCGTCTTCAGGCCGATCGCGTTGTCGGCGATACCGGGAATCGGGAAGGTCCGCGAGACGGCTCCGGCTGTCACGACGACATGGTCATACCGCTCTTGCCACGGGTCACCCTGCTCGGGAGTGATCGTGGCCGTGTGCGCGGCGTGGTCGATTCCCGTGACCTTCGCCGTGATGACCTTGGTCTTCTTCAGGTGGCGCCGCAGCCCCACGATGACGTGACGCGCTTCGATCTCGCCGGCGGCGACCTCCGGCAGGAACGGCTGGTAGGTCATGTAGGGAAGCGGGTCGACGATCGTCACCTGGGCCTCTCCCCTGCGCAGGCGCTTCTCGAGCTTCCACGCCGTGTAGAACCCGGCGTACCCGCCCCCGACGATGAGGATCTTGGGGACGGTACTGGTGGCGGTGCTGCTCACAGGGGAAGAACTCCTTGAATCAACGGCTCGTACTGCGCGGATCGCGCTCCGATCGAATTCGCCGGGCAGCAGCGGTGACGCCGAGCGCCACCAGTATAGCCGCCAGGGTGCCGGCCACGAGCGGCACGGTACCGTACCTCAGCGTGTCCGCGCTCGGGAGCAGCGGGGTGGCTCGCGTGGGAGGCTCGGCCTTCGGCAGCGCAGGAATGATGACCGTGACGCCGCTCTCGCTCGGGGCAGGGGTCGCTTCGGCACGGCGATACAGTCGGATCCACTCGGCGAGATCGCCCATCGGGTTGGTCGACACGGCGGGCACGGAGGAGGTCACCGCGGCAGCAGCATCGACCAGTCCGTAGCCATACAGCGCGTCGGGGACCCGCGACGCTCCGGGAGACGGCCGCGCCGTCCGGATGATCTGGTTGATGACGTTCGCAGCATCCATGTCGGGATACGCGGAGCGCACGAGCGCCGCGACTCCGGCCACGATGGGTGCGGCTCCGCTCGTGCCGTTCCACTCGACGAGCGTGCCGTCAGCCGACACACCGAGGAGTTTCTCACTCGGCGCCGAGATGCCGATCGTGATCCCCTGGGTCGAGGCCTCCTCGCTCGCCACACCTGCCCGATCGACCCCGCCCACGGTGAGGACGCCCGGGATGGTCGCGGGCGCCCCGACCTCCTCGGTGCCCGTGCCCTTGTTGCCGGCGGCGACGATGACGACGACGTCATTCTGAAAGGCGTAGAGGAACGCGTCGTCCCAGCTGCGGTCCCAGTTGAGGGTGTTGGTCGTGAACGACAGGTTGATGACGTCGGCACCGTGATCGACCGCCCAGCGCATCGCGCTTGCGACCTGCTCTACGAACGGAACGTCGGAAGCCGACCCGAATCCGATCGAGATCGCGAGCAGCTGCGCCTCTGGCGCCACCCCGATCATGCCCGTGTCGGCGCCGGTTCCCCGGGCCGCGGCGAGGGACGCCACCCAACTGCCATGGTTCGCGTCGACGGCGCCCACGGGGCTGCGGCCGTCGCTCGAACCGACACCGGAGAAATCCACACCGTCGGCGACAGCGCCGGAGAACTCCGCCGGTCCACGAGCGATGCCGGTATCGATGATGGCGATCCTCGTGCCCGCGCCCTTCGTCGTCGCCCACGCCCGGCGGATACCGTACTCATCCAGCCAGTACTGCGCGCTGCGCACCGGATCGGCGACCGTCGTCCGGCTCACCCGTTCGGGGAGGAGCTCCCCCGTATCGACCTGCGCGGGCACCGCGGCGGCTCCGGTGGCACACACGACGACTACGATGAGGGCGCCCCACGCCCGGGCCAGGCGGACGGTCATGCGCGCCCGAGCTCCGCCGCCGGTGGGCAGGTGCAGCGCGCCGGCGACCAGTCGCCGCGCGCGAGCGCCAAGTCTCCGATCGGGTTCACGCCGGGTCCGGCGGCCAGTGCGTGACCGGCGAGCGCGTGCAGGCACTTGACGCGCGTGGGCATGCCGCCCGCGGAGACACCCTCGATCTCGGGCACATCGCCGTAGACCGCGCGGTCAGCCAGGTATGCCGCGTGTGCCGCCGCGTAAGCCTCGGCGACGGCGTCGTCTTCCGCCAGCAGTTCCGCGAATTCGTTCATGACGTGATCGGCCTCCAGGGCTGACATCGCGGCGGTCGCGCCCGGATGGGTCACATAGTAGAACGTCGGAAACGGGGTGCCGTCGGGAAGGCGGGGTTCGGTGGCGACAACCGTCGGGTTTCCGCACACGCAGCGCGCCGCGACTCCGACGACTCCGCGGACAGGTCGGCCCAATTGCCGACGCATGACCTCGCGGTCGGCCTCGGTGGCAGGGCTGAGAGTCGGATGGAGCACACCGCCAGGTTACCCGGCCGAACGGACGGCGCGCTGGAACGAGTCAGCCGATGGGAACGGTCACGGTCTCGGCTAGGCCGGCGTCGGCGATGGATCGTATGAGCCCCGCCATCCAATCCGTCCGGGTCTCTTCGATGTCGTCGCTCACCGCTGCTTGCTCGTTCGGGATGGCGGTGTCGGGCAGGTCGTTGTACACGAGATACACGACCTCGCCCGGCTTCTGGTAGTACAGGCGTGAGCGCGCCTGCGACGTCACATAAGCGGGATCCGCCCAGCGATCGCGTTCGGCCTGCAGCTGGGCGACCTCGTCGGTGCTCAGCTGCACGGAACGTTCGAGCGCGACGATCTGCTGCCGCTGACCGATGTACGTGCCCACGGTCGGGGCGAGCGTGAACACCGCCAGCACGACAAGCCCCAGCATGATCCCCGTGAAGGCTGAAAACCGGATGCCCCCCACCCATTCGCGCACGTTCACCGTCGCGCCGGAGTGCCCGGATGAGGGAGAGGAGAGCGGAGGCGTCGTCTTCGCCACGGTTCCCCTCCCCTCTCCCCCGGTGTCAGCGACCGTCAGCCCTGGTAGCGCGGGAACGCCGCGCGGCCGATGAATTCCGCCGCGTCGCCCAGCTCCTCTTCGATACGCAGAAGCTGATTGTACTTCGCGACCCTTTCGCTGCGAGCGGGCGCGCCGCTTTTGATCTGACCCGAGCCGGTGGCGACGACCAGGTCGGCGATCGTGGTGTCCTCGGTTTCGCCCGAGCGGTGCGAGAACATCGTCGTGTAGCCCGAGCGGTGCGCGAGGTCGACGGCATCCAGCGTCTCGGAGAGCGTGCCGATCTGGTTGACCTTCACCAGCAGGGAGTTGGCCACACCCAGCGAGATGCCCTTGGCGAGGCGCGCAGGGTTGGTGACGAACAGGTCGTCGCCGACGAGCTGGATCCTCTTGCCCAGCTTTTCGGTGAGTGCGCCCCATGCCTCCCATGAGTCCTCATCGAGGGCATCCTCGATCGTGACGATCGGGTAGGAGTCGGCGAGCTCGATGTAATACTCGGTGAGCTCTTCGGCTGACCAGTCCCTGCCCTCGAAGCGGTATTTCCCGTCGCTGAAGAACTCTGTGGCGGCAACGTCCATGCCGAGGGCGATGTCCGTTCCGACGGAGAAGCCGGCCTTCTCGATCGCCCTGACGAGAAAATCAAGGCCCTCGCGGTTGCTTCCGAGGTCGGGCGCGAACCCGCCCTCGTCACCGAGGCCGGTCGCATAGCCGGCGGCTTTCAACTCGGAGTGCAGTACATGGTAGGTCTGGGCTCCCCAGCGCAGCGCCTCGGCGAAGCTGGAGGCCCCGATCGGCGCGAGGAAGAACTCCTGGCAGTCGATGCCGTTGTCGGCGTGCGATCCGCCGTTGATGACGTTGAACAGCGGAACGGGCAGCACGTGGGCGTTCGGGCCGCCGATGTACCGGAACAGCGGGAGATCGGCGCTGTCGGCGGCGGCCTTGGCAACGGCCAGCGATACGCCCAGGATCGCGTTGGCGCCCGTGCGCGACTTGTTCTCGGTGCCGTCGGTCTCGATGAGGATCTGGTCGATGACGCGCTGTTCGCTGGCATCCACTCCCTCGATCGCGGGGCCCAGCTCATCGATGACGGCCGCGACGGCCTTGAGCACGCCCTTGCCGCCGTAGCGGCCCTTGTCGCCGTCGCGCAGCTCATACGCTTCGAAAGCGCCGGTGGATGCGCCGGAGGGGACGGCGGCGCGCTGGACGATCCCGTCGTCGAGCAGCACCTCCACTTCAACGGTCGGGTTGCCGCGCGAATCCAGGATTTCGCGTGCGCCTACAGCCTCGATCAGTGCCACAGGGAACTCCTTGCTTGTGGAGGATGAATCTCGGAGCATCGTCGATCCGCTTGTGAGTCTAGTGAAGTGGATGCCGTCACCACAGGCGTCCGGCCGGATCAACCGACGTTCCTCATGCCGATGATCACGCTATGGCACCGAGTGCCGAAAGGTGACAGAATGGGGCCATCCCGAGGGGTCTCGACGACGAGCACCTGCCCGCCGCGGGACGCCCCCTATCATCGCCCGCACCGCGGGCGCCAAAGGAAGGCATTGTCATGGGGTTGCTCGAAGGCAAAACCGTATTCATCACCGGCGGAGGGCGCGGTCAAGGGCGAGCGCACGCCATAGCATCGGCGCGTGAAGGCGCCGATGTCCTGTTCGTCGACACGACGAAGCCGTTCGCATCTGTGCCGTATCCCCACACGACAGCCGAGGATATGGCCGAGACCGTGAGGCTCGTCGAAGAGCAGGATCGTCGGGTGCTGTCGATCGAGGCGGACGTTCGCGATCAGGCAGCCCTCGATGGCGCAGTCGCCGAGGGCATCGCGCAGTTCGGCAAGATCGACGTGCTGATCGCCAACGCGGGCGTGTGGACGCTGGCGCCGATCGCGGAGATCACCAAAGAGACCTGGCAGGAGATGATCGACATCAACCTGACCGGCGTGTTCCAGAGCGTCAAGAGTGTCGTTCACCACATGATCGAACGCCAGTCCGGGTCGATGGTGCTCACCTCGTCGATCAACGGCCTGGAGGGCGGTCCCGGCTACGCCCACTACGCGTCCGCGAAGTTCGGTGTCGTCGGCCTGATGAAGTCGCTCGCGCTCGACCTCGGCCCGCACGGCATCCGCGTCAACACGGTGAACCCGGGCGCCATCCTCACCGGCATGACCGACAACCAGATGGCGTGGGACATGTTCGCCGGTCATCCCGGCGGGACGCACGAGGACCTCGTGCGCGGCGGGTACTCGTTCGGAATCCTGAAGGGAGTCGGCATGCTCGACCCGATGGAGATCGCGAACGCCGCCGTCTGGCTCAACTCCGACATGGCCCGCACCGTGACCGGCATCACCCTCCCGGTCGACGCCGGCCACCTGGGCATCGCAGGGGTCAATATGAACCCTCAGATGTGACACTCACGAACGGCGCCCGCGCGGAACGATCCGCCCGGGCGCCGTTTGCGTGGACAGGGCCTCAGCGGAATTCGAGGCTGCGGATCGAGTTGCTGAGGTTGACGCCGGTGAACGCGGTGCGTCCGGACGCGGGGTCGTTCGAGGCCCCGATCGCGACAAGGAGCGGAACATAGTGGTCGCTCGTGCGGTGGGCGCCACGGTTGCCCGGACCCTTCGCGCGGAAGTCGACCAGGTCGTCGACGGCGCCGGCGGCGAGAGTGCCTGCCAGCCACTCGTCGAAATCACGGTTGTACCCGGGCATGTCGTTCCATGTGGAAGGGTCGCGCTGGAACGTCGACATATCGTGCGTGGCGAACCCCGACCCGATCACGAGGTAGCCCTGCTCACGCAACGGCCGCAGCCCTTCGCCGAGCTTCAGGTTCGCCGCGGGCGAGAGGTCGGGCATGGACACCTGGAGCACCGGCACATCGGCAAGCGGGTACATCGCCATGAGCGGGATGAAGGCGCCGTGATCGAGACGCCGATCGACGTACTGATGAACGCCGTCGGAGGGTCCCGCCAGCAGTGGCGCGACCTGCTCCGCGAGGGTGAAGCTGTCGGGTGTCGAGTATTCGGCCTCGTAGTAGCGCCGATGAAACCCGCCGAAGTCGTAGTACAGCGGCACCTGAGGATCAGTGGCACCGATCGCGACCGGGGCGTTCTCCCAGTGCGCTGACACGATCACGATCCCGCGCGGCTTGGGGATCGTCAGGCTCCACTCCAGCAGCGCCTGCAGCCACTGCGGCGAATCCAGCAGAGGTGGTGCGCCGTGGGAGAGGAAGAGGGTCGGCAACGGGCCGTCGGACGGTTCCCAGCTGCGCGCCGCTCGTGAACGCTCCAGCGCGTGAGGCAGGAACGCGTCGTAGGCGCCCATGGGTACGTCCGGACGGATGGACGTGAAGGAATCGTCGCGGACGACTGTGTCTGACACACAGCAGTCAACCGGGCCAGAGTGCCCGATATTCCCGCATCGAGCGCGCTCAGGCGCTGTCGCGCGAGGGTGCCGTGCCCGTGCGGACGATCGCGGGAAGCAGAGCGAGCGCCGAGCGCCCACGCAGCGCACCCCACCACACACCAGCGCCATACGCGATGTCATCGAGACGTCGGGCAACTGCGAACCGCGCGGGGTCCAGTTGCGGCCGCACCCGCGCATACTCCCAGACCGTGTCGGCGACCGCAGCGACCAGCACTGCCCGTCGGGCGCGTCGCGAGAACGGCAACGCGATTGCGGTGAGCGGCCACCAGTGTCGCAGCAGGAGCGCGAACCCTTGAGCGATCGCGGCGAGGAGGCCGTCACGAGTCAACCGCGCGGCGACGGTCACTGGATTGGGGACATGTCCGAGACGTCGTGCGATGCGCCAGGTCACGGCGGCGCTGATCACACCCACGACAGGGATCGACCAACGCCGTTGCGCGAAGAGCGCGACGAGCACCCCGACGGCCCAGGGCGGCAGCACCACCGGCGCCACGTCGCGCGGATGACGCTCCGCCAAGGGCTGTGCGCCGGTGCCGTAGAAGTACTTGCGACCCAGCCATGTCCGCAGCGTGCTGCGGTGCTCATGGCGCATCGAGGCGGCGGGCTCGAACCGCACGCGGTGCCCCGCCGCCACGAGGCGCCAGACCATGTCGACGTCTTCGCCCGCATCCATCGAGCCGTCGTATCCTGTGCCCATCGCCGCCACCCGACACACCTGGCACGTGCCGGAGACCCACGTCAACGGTGAGCGAGGACGCACCGCGGCAGCGTCTCGGCCGAGATCGAGAGAGGACCGAGCGTTCTCATACCGCGTGATCCAGTTCAGGTCGGGAGCGTCGAGACCGAGGATCCGTGGAGCCACCATTCCGACCGCGGGATCGGCGAAGTGCCGCAGCAGCATCTCGATCGAGCCGGGTTCGACGACGACATCAGAGTCGATGAACGCGACGTACGGCGTGGTGACGGTCTCCAGACCCGCATTCCGGGCGCCGGCGACGCCGCGGTTCGCGGTCAACGGCACCAGCGTCGCACCGTGAGCGCGGACCACTGACGCAACGGCCGCAGGATCGAGCGACGCGTCGTCGACGACCACGACCGCGATTCCCGCAGGCAGGCTCGCGAGGAGTCGGGCGAGCTGCCGTGCACGGTCGCGGACGGGGATCACGACGGTGGCCTCGGTCAGCGGAACCCGGGGAAGCGACGACACCACGGGTTCGGCCATCCCGACCGACAGCAGATGCTCGGCGAGTGCCCGCGTCACGGTGTCATGCACCGTCACGGTGCCGTCGTCGATGAGCCCTGCGGCGGCGGGTTTGAGCCGCGCGACGCGCGTCGGCGATCCCCCGACGAGAACTCCCCCACCGCCCAGGACTCGCGTGCGCCGGTTGAGTCTGACGGTGAAGCCGTCGGGCAATCCGGCCGAGGCCGGAACCCCGCCGATTGCGCTCTCAGTCATTCAGGCTTCCATTCTCGGTGACCCGGCTCGTGCGCAGTCGCCGTATCGCGGCTGCGCAGATGGCGTCGAGCAGTTCCCGCCCCTCGCCCGGACTCGCGCCGGTCGGGTCGCCCAGCACTCCGGTCGGTGACACCGCCCGGACCCCCTCCGCCCGCAGACGGGGCATGATCTCCGCCAGCGATGCCGTCTCGCCGGTGATGATCCGATCGGCACGAAGATCCCGGGGCCGCAAGTGCGCGATGAGCGAGGTCTCGGTGCGGCCAGCATGGGCATCACGAGGGAGTTTCCGCGATGCCGCCTCCCGGAGGTCCGGCGAGCAGGACAACCATGCGGCATCCCTGCCCTCGTCGCGGAGCTGCCGCACGGCTCCCGTGAGGGATTCCACGTTGCCGCCGTGCCCGTTCACGAAGACCAGGCGCCCCGCCCATTCACAGGCGGAGCGCCCGAACTCCACCAGAAGCAGGGTGAGGGCCTCCCGGCCGATCGAGATGGTTCCGGGGAAATCCTGGTGCTCTCCACTGGCCCCGTATGCGATGGCCGGGGCCACTACAGCGTCGAGTCCGTCGTCACGGAGCTCGCTCGCCGCTCGGTCGGCGACGGTGGTGGCAACCAACGTGTCGGTATCCAGCGGCAGGTGAGGCCCGTGTTGTTCGGTGGATCCGATCGGCACGAGAAGGACGGGGCGGCCGACGGTCTCCCACGTGCGAGACGCGAGGTGCGCCGACTCAGAGGAAGGGTGCATTCCCCGCATCCGCCCCTCACGCGTCGGCGCGCGCGAGACCCTCGTTCTCGGCCGCCTTCGTGCGGGGCCGGGTGGCCGACGACTCGCCTGCCGGTTCACCGAGCGTACGCTCGAACCCCGGGGGCATCCACAGGTCGGCGCGACTGAGTTCCTGGATCGACGAGTGCCCGAGTCCGAGGACGGCCGAATCGAGGCCCATGCGCAGAAGATCGAGCACGTTTTCGACGCCCGTCTGCCCGTTGGCGGCCAGGCCCCACAGATACGCGCGCCCGATCATGACGGCGCGCGCGCCGAGGGCGAGCGCCTTCGCGACATCGCCGCCACGGCGGATGCCGCCGTCGAGCAGCACCTCGATCTGGTCGCCGACCGCGTCGGCGACCGGGCCGAGACAACGAATCGTCGCGGGCGTCGTGTCGAGGTTGTTGCCGCCGTGGTTCGACACCGAGATGGCATCTGCTCCGATGTCGACGGCGCGCTTGGCGTCGTCCACGCGCGTGACCCCCTTGAGGAGGAAGGGGCCGCCCCATTCCTTCCGCAGCCATTCGACGTCTTCCCAGCTGGGCGGCGGGGTCTGCATCCACTCGTAATAGGCACCGAAGAATGTCGGCGCCGGCCCGTCCGGGGGCTGGAGATTCGGCGCGGTCAGATCGGGAATGCCGACCTTCGCCCACTCCATCAGCCAGCGCGGGCGGCGAATCCCCTCGGGTGCGAACTGGATCATCGCCTTCAGATCCATCTTCTCGGGGATGGACGGGCTCCCCCAGTCGCGACCGACCGAGAAGGACCAGTCGAGCGTCGCGATGAGCGCCTTCGCTCCCGCTGCGCGGGCGCGGTCCATCCGCTGGACCAGCTGTTCCTTCGAGCCGGTCCAGTACATCTGGAAGAAGGTGTTCTCGTTGGCGTCGACGACCTGCTCCACGGGTTTGCTGGCAAACGAGCTCAGCCCCATGATGGTGCCACGCGAAGCGGCTGCCCGGGCGACCGCGACCTCGCCATCCGGATCGACGGCTTGCACACCGGTCGGGGAAATGAGCACCGGAAGCGAGATCGGGATGCCGAGGACCGTCGTGGACAGGTCGCGCTCTGCCTGGTGCCCGGCCACGTGGGGCGCGAAGGCGAGCTCCGCGAAGGCATCCGTGTTGTCATGCGGGGTCGCACCACGCTCGGAGCCGGCGACGAGGGCTGCGTACACGGACGGTGGAAGCCGCTTCTTCGCCCGCCGCTGAGCCTCCAGCACTGACTCAAACCACGGATTCTGCTTCCAGGGCCATTCCAGAAGTCCAGTCATCGTCCGACCTCCATGTCGATAGGGGGATGCGCAGTCGCATCGGTTCCATACTAATGACACTCGGTGCCAAATCGCTAGCTCTGGAAGATCGCACCCAGCGCCGGTGCGACGTCGCGGAAGTCATGGATGACCCGGCACACGCCGCGCCCACGCGCGGCGAGCTCTCGGCCCAGTTCGACGTCCTTCTCGCCGCTCGCGTCGAGAAGGACGTCCAGCCGCGGCAGACGCGCAGCCAGCGGCCGCGGGTCCGGTCCGGCGTTGTGCACGCAGTCCGACAGCAGCACGACGCGGGCATCGCGCGCGG